>JAMFTB010000139.1 GCA_026225595.1 Terriglobus sp.
CCTCCCCCTGACATAAAAAATATCCAACCCCCCACCCGCCCGGCCCACTGCGCACCGCTTCCCCCCCCCGCCGGCCCCCCCCCGCGCGGCCCCCCCCCGTCCGGCAGGACAGTGCTTCTAGAAGAAGCCGAGCTTGTTTGGGCTGTAGCTTACGAGGACGTTCTTCGTCTGCTGGTAGTGGTGAATCATCATCTTGTGATTCTCGCGGCCGATGCCGCTTTGCTTGTAGCCGCCGAACGCAGCATGCGCGGGATAGAGGTGGTAGCAGTTGGTCCACACGCGGCCTGCTTCAATGCCGCGGCCAAAGTTGAAGGCGCGATTCATGTCGCGCGTCCACACGCCTGCGCCCAGGCCGTAGAGCGTGTCGTTGGCAATTTCAAGCGCTTCGTCTTCGGTCTTAAAGGTAGTTACAGAAACTACCGGTCCAAAGATCTCTTCCTGAAAAATGCGCATCTTGTTGTTGCCTTCAAAGACGGTTGGCTTCACATAGAAGCCGCCAGCAAGGTCGCCGCCAAGCTCTGCACGCGCGCCGCCTGTGAGCACCTTTGCGCCCTCCTGCTTGCCGATGTCCATGTAGCTCAGGATTTTCTCTAGCTGCTCACTCGAAGCCTGCGCGCCGATCATGGTGGACTTATCCAAAGGCGATCCTTGCTTGATGGCCTCAACGCGCTTGATGGCGCGCTCCATGAACCGCTCATAGATGCTCTGCTGCACCAGCGCACGCGATGGGCATGTGCAGACCTCGCCTTGGTTCAGCGCGAACATCGCGAAGCCTTCCAGCGCCTTGTCGAAAAATGCATCGTCTTCGCGCATGACGTCTTCAAAGAAGATGTTGGGGCTCTTGCCGCCAAGCTCAAGCGTTACAGGGATCAGGTTCTGCGATGCGTACTGCATGATGAGGCGGCCGGTCGTCGTCTCACCTGTGAATGCAATCTTCTTGATGCGGTTGCTGGATGCGAGCGGCTTGCCTGCTTCCAGACCAAAGCCGTTCACGACGTTGAGCACACCCGGCGGCAGGATGTCTTCAATGAGTCCCATGAAGACCAGGATGGAAAGCGGCGTCTGCTCAGCGGGCTTCAGCACAACGGTGTTGCCCGCGGCCAGCGCAGGCGCCAGCTTCCACGCGGCCATCAGCAGCGGAAAGTTCCACGGGATGATGAGGCCCACAACGCCGAGCGGCTCGTTGTAGTGGTACGCAACGGTGGTCGCATCAATCTCGCTGATGGTGCCTTCTTCCGCACGGATCACACCGGCGAAGTATCGAAAGTGATCGACCATCAGCGGCAGGTCGGCCGCCGTCGTTTCGCGGATGGGCTTGCCGTTATCCCACGTCTCAACGGTGGCAAGCAGCTCAAGATTGTCTTCAATGCGCTGCGCAATGCGTTCGAGTAAACGGCCGCGTTCCGTAGTGCTGGTGCGGCCCCATGCGGCGCGCGCGGCATGCGCTGCATCCAGCGCCTTGTTCACATCGTCCGCATTGGAGCGTGCAATCTGGCACAGCACTTCGCCGGTCACCGGCGTCACGTTGTCAAAATATTGGCCGCTTGCAGGCGCAATCCAGCGACCGCCAATGTAGTTGTCATACTGCTTGCGCAGATGGATGGGGTGCTCTGCCGTGCCGGGATTCAGTGCGGTGGTGGCCATGTTCGTGTGCTCCTTCGTCTGTTTCGACGGGCGGCAGCGAAGAGCGGCACTGTGTTTTCTGACGCCATCCGCTGCAAGGCCCGCAACGGCGAAGATGTTACTCCCGCTAAGGAAGACTTGTCCTGCCGGACGGGCCCGCTGCGCGCGGGGCGGGTGCTCACGCACCTTTTTACTGGCTTCGCCTCGCGCCTCCCGATGGTCGGGATTGAGATCTCCGGGCGGCCCTGCCGGGGCTAAAGCCCTTTTCAATGGCCAGCCAGATTCAGTGGCCTAAAAGGCCACTGCTTTCTCCGGCTTTGCACAAATGTGAACGAATGATTTCAACATCTGTGGTTGCACCTACGGAATGCAGGTCCTTCGACTTCGCTGCGCTTCGCTCAGGATGACAAGACTTTGTGGTGATTCGTCTCATCCCGACCAACGGGAGGGGCTAAGCGAAGCAGTTGTGAGTCACGAAGTGACCGCCCCGCGCGCAGCGGGACCGTCCGTCAGGACAAGGTTTTTACTGGCCTTTGTATTCCACGAAGAGGTCGGGGTATTCCTTCTTCAGCGCCTCAATTTTGGGCCGGTCGCAGACCAGGATGTATGGGTTCAGCGGATTGTGCAGAGCGTAGTCCTGGTGATATTCCTCGCCGCGATAAAAGCCCTTCAGCGGAGTTACCTCTGTGACGATCTTTGACTTGAACACGTGCGCCGCATCCAGCTGCGTGATGTACGCCTGCGCAATGCGCTGCTGATCGGGCGTCATGTAGAAGATGGCCGAGCGGTACGACGTGCCCTCGTCAGGCCCCTGGCGGTTCAGCTGCGTGGGGTCGTGCGCCACGGAGAAGAAGATGCGCAGCAGCTGACCATAGGTGATGACGGCCGGATCATACAACACCTGTACCGACTCCGCGTGGCCCGTGGTCTCTGTCGTCACCTGGTCGTAGGTCGCGGTTTCTTTTTTGCCACCGGCGTAACCAACCACCGTCTTCTTCACACCCTTCACACGCTCAAAAACGCTCTGCGTGCCCCAGAAACAGCCACCGGCAAAGACCGCTACCTGCAGCTGTCCGGCGTTGGGCTTGTCATCCACCTGCGGAACCGGAAAGGTGCCGCGATCGAGCGCGTGGGTGGCCATGGGAACGATCAAACCAATGGCAAGAAGAAGCAGTGCAAAGATACGAACGACGTTCCGGGACATGAGAAACCTCACGATAGTAGGACGCACCATGGTACCAAGTGGATACAGGATGAATTGTCATCCTTTCTTCGTAACGCCAAATTACCGTCCACTCACCAAAAACTGTTCCAGCTTGCCGTTGGTTTTTGTGTAGCTGTTCACGGAGACGCTGCCGTTGGCAAACGTTGCGTCGTACACGCGATACACCATGCCGCCGCGCAGCTCTTCCTGCACTTGCGTCACAGTTTCTACCGCACCAAGCGGCGCAAGACTGCTTTTGAAGTCTCCCATCGTCTCCGCGCTGAAATAGTAGTTGGCATCTGCGGTAAACAGCTTCCGATCGAGCTTGCCCTTTTGCAATGCGGCCAGAATTGTCTTCACCTGTTCCGCCGGCGCAGACGAATAAGCTTTTGTCTCCGCGGCCTGCCCGGCTGCGGGCACCATGGCAGCCAACGCGATCTCCGGCTGCAGCACCCTTTGCACTGCGGCTGTAACTAAACTTGCACCCGGACCTTCAAGGTTCGTGAGCGCGGCATAGGCAACATCGTCATCCAGATTGACAACGTTGTTCGACACAAAACCACCGACCTCACCCGAATGCATGATGAACCGCTTACCGCCGATGGTGCGGACATCCACACCCAGTCCATAGCCGGTGGGTGTGCCGTTCTTCAGCTCGAAATCCGTCTCCAGCGCATCGTAGCTCTCCGGCTTCAGCAACGTGCGATGCACAATGCTCTCGTCCCACGCGATCAACGTTGCCACGGGCATGGCCAGGCTGCCATCGCCGGTATACCAGCCCGGAGCCTCAAGAATGGCAGGCCGCAGCGGCCCACCCGCATGCCGCTCATACCCACGCACCTGCAGCTGCGCGCGGTCCGTATCCAGGTCCAGCACGCCCTGCAGCTTCAACGGCGTAATTACATTCGCCCACAAGAAGTCGTGGAACTTTTGCCCGCTGACTTTTTCGATGATGAGCGCAGCCATCTGAAAATTTGTGTTGCTGTACTCCCACTTCGTGCCCGGATCAAAGTCCAGCGGCTTCGTCGCCCACTCGCGGATGAGCTTGTAACTATCCACCGGCCGCGTCCACGCGGGGATCGTATAGTCCTGCGGAGCGTAGTCGCTGTAGCCGCTGGTATGTGTCAGCAGGTTTGCAACTGTTACTTCCTTTGACCGCGTGAACTCCGGAAACCATCGGCTCACGGGATCGCTCAGCTTCAGCTTGCCCTGTTCCTGCAAGATCAAAATGCACGCCGCTGTGAACTGCTTTGAGATAGAGCCAATGGGATAGGCCATCGACGCATCCGAGGACTTTCCCTGCGCGTTACCTGCTTCAATCACCGCATCGCCAAAGGCTTTTGCGTACACCACGCTGCCGCGTGCAACGCCCACGGACGCAGAGGGCACACCGGTCCTGGTCACCGCAGACTGAACGGCGGCGTCGACCTTCGCGCTCTCATCCGGAGTGAGTTGTTGAGCATGGGTTGTGACAGCAACCGCAAGGGTCACTACGGAAAGTACAAGCAGGTGCCGCAATACAAAACCCTCCGCGTAGAAAAAGTGAAACAGCAGAAGCGAAACCGTGCAGCAAAACTTACCCAGCAAGTGTACGCAAGCAAACATCTTGTGGATTGAGTTCTGCCTGCTGCACAACATTTGCGTTCCACATGGGGAACACCAAAGTGCGCGCAGCAGCATGCACGACGGCATGGCAGAATGGGGTTCGCATGGATTCTTTTGACATCATCGTTGTGGGCGCAGGTCCGGCGGGCGCGACGGCGGCCTACCAGCTGGGCCGCGCCGGTGTTCGCGTGCTGTTGCTGGATAAGGCCGCGGCCTTTCCACGGGAGAAGCCGTGCGGCGGCGGTCTGACGCCGCGGCTGCTCACGCGCTTCCCTTACGTGCGCGAGTTTCTTGAGGCGGGCGAGGCGTCCGTCAACCGCATCTACCGCCTGCACCTGGACAGCCCCAATGGCACCCGCGTCACACATGAACAACGTAATCCGGCGCTGTACCTTGTGCGCCGCTGGGAGTTTGATGCAACGCTGTTTCGCCGCGCGCAGAGCGTGTGTACCGTGCGCAATGGCGTCACGGTGCGCCGCTGTGTGGTGACGCCCACGCATGTGGAGCTTGAGAGCACGGAGGGCGAGATCTTCACGGCTCCCATGATCATCGGCGCAGATTCCGCCAACTCCATCATTGCGCGGCACACCGGTTTGCGCAGCGAAGCCG
>JAMFTB010000140.1 GCA_026225595.1 Terriglobus sp.
ATTGTCAGAGGCAGCGCAACAGGCGTCTCCGCAGATTGCAGATCATGCATATTGGCATACGAATGAACCACAGGGTGGCGGCGATTCATCAGCAGCCACGCGGCTCCAGCAAGCACTGCAGCGGCCACAAGGCCCACGCCAATCCACGATGCCTGCCGCAGCACCTGGTCGTGAAACCAGTCGTTCAACACCACAAACAGGAAGTTTGCATCGGGCCGCGCCATGGGCACCACGGCCAGGTCCAGCTGCACAAAGCGGCGTTCCCACAGCAGCGGAATAACGTAGAAGCCATCCAGCAACAGGCCGCCCACAATGCCCGCGGCCACAGCCCAGGTCATGCGCAGCGTCAGTGCTATGGCGTCTACAGTGCGTTCCGCTGACTGCCTCTGCTGGTATATCTGCATCAGCAAAATACCCGCCGCCAGCAGCACGGTGCTGTAGCTGCCCACGATAGCTGCCGGAGCATTCGTAAGCCACAACAGCGCCACCGCAACGGCAATGCGCCACGGACTGGGTCGCGACCGCAGCAGCGCGGCCAGCAGCAGCGGAGTCC
Source organism: Terriglobus sp. (assembly GCA_026225595.1). Classification (GTDB taxonomy): domain Bacteria; phylum Acidobacteriota; class Terriglobia; order Terriglobales; family Acidobacteriaceae; genus Terriglobus. The sequence goes on from JAMFTB010000140.1 coordinate 554, forward strand.
ACGCGGCGGCCATCAACTCTGCATATGCGGTGCGCTCATACGCGCAGAACAACATGTACGGATTGGCGAGGTACAGGCAGCCGCCCAGCGTCGCTCCGGCGGGCGAGATCCATCGCCGCAGCAGACGGTGCATGGTTACGCCGCTGAGGAACAGCACAAGCCATGTGAACGCCACAAACACTACGGACCACGGCAGCAGCAGCGTCAGCAGGCCGCCCGTCATCCATGAGAGCGGTGGGTAGAAGAGCAGGCGCGGCTCACCCACGTTCCATGCGGGATGGAAGGCCCACACCGGCCGCAGGATGCCGCCGCGCCACGCGGTCGCGGCCTCAAGCCAGCTGCGCAGATGAAAGTCAAAGTCGTGCCCGCAGGAGTAGCTGTGCAGCCAAAGCGGCAGCACAGCAAGTAACGCAGCCAGCGCAAGTACAAGCTGCGGCCAAAGGCGTGGCCACAGAGCTCGGGAGTTAGATTGGCCGGATGCGGTCACGGCTCCAGCATAAGCGTCTGTGTGCCGCTTATACCGGATGAGTAGGGAAGAGCCTGTTGCAGGCCGCGATACCAGCCCGCCCACTGGTCCATGAACCACGCGCTGGCTGGGTTGCCGCTCTCGCCCATGGGTAGGCTCAGCGTGGCGTGGGTCGGGTCGGCTAGGTCGGCGGTAAATCGCATGCTGGCGCTCTGGTGACCTTTGAAGGCGCGCACGGTGAATTGGTTGCCGCTCATGGGCTGTGCGCCCGTGGTGGGCGTGCCGGTCAGCAGGCGCAGCGCAGCCATTGATCCAAAGACAGGATGCGACAGCTCCAGCCGATGGCTGCTGCCCCACGTCCATCCATGCAGATCAGCCGGTGCGTGGGAATCCTTCATGCCGCGATCCAGCGCCGCGGTCAGCAGTTCGTTCCAGTCGGTAAACTCTGCGGGCAGCCAGCGTGGTGGCTGGTTCTGGATGAGCAACTCCTCCGCATAGGCGCTTTCGCCCCACTGGTACAGCTTCCAGTTATCGTGCAAGTGCGGCTCCAGCAACATCTGCATCAGCGCAAGACGAACGGCCTCCGTCAGGTTGGGTGCAACGGCGTCGGCCGCTACATGCCCATCCCACTTTCGCAAAATATCTGCAGCCATGCGGTCGCGTTTGCTGGGCGCGCGCGCATGGTCCACTCCGTAGACAACGTGCTCCGCCACCATCTTGTCCAGCGCGGAGTAAGTGTCGTTCTGCAGCTTCTGCATGTCGTCCAGCTTCAGGCCAGTGGCCCCGTTTGGTGCAGCCTGCAGCACCGTCCAGATGCGTTCATTTCTGTAGGGAGCAGCCCAGTCCAGCGCTACCGGGTAGACCGGATTATCCGGCGAGACGCGCGCGTTCGCCGTGGCCACCACGCCACCCGTTGGGTCGGTCACCTGCGGAAGATCGTCGAAGGGGATGTAGCCCGTCCACTCATACGTGCCGGTGTTCACGGGCACGGGCGACAGGCCACTTTCGCCGTTGGGCCCGCGCAGTGGAACGCGGCCCACCAGGTGATAGCCAATGTGGCCGGCGTCATCTCCCCACACTAGATTTTGCGCGGGCGATCCGTAGCTCTTCATTGCTTCCAGCAGCTCCACTCCACTGGCGGCGGAGTTGATCTGGAAGAGTGGGAAGCCCATTGCAGCGGGGTCGTAGATAGACCACCGCAGCGCCACCGCGCGGCGTTCATTTGGGTATAGCGGCGACAGGATGGGCGTCTGCACGCCGCCATGCTCCGTCAGCTGAATGTCGATGTGCTCGGTGCTGCCGCGCTTCACGACAATCTGCTGCTGCTGGTGAATGATCGGATGCAGAGCACCGTCCGCGCTGCGATACTGGTCGCCCTCAATGCGCTCCACGTACAGGTCCTGCACGTCGGCGTAGCTGTTGGTGAATCCCCAGGCAACGTGTGCGTTGTGGCCCACCACAATGAACGGTATGCCGGGGATGGCTGCGCCGGTGACGTGGAAGTTGCCCGCCTCAAGGTTTGCCGTGTACCAGATGCCCGGTACCGTCAGCCCCAGGTGCGGATCGTTCGAGACGAGCGGCTTGCCGGTTGCGGTGTGTGCTCCACTGACGGCCCAGTTGTTTGATCCGGATGTGCAACCTTCGCACCGCAGCGAACCCACGGAGGCAGCGAGCACTTCATTCTGCTGCAGCAGGTCATTCAAACGCTGCGGCGCTGCCAGCTGCGCCTGCGAGTCATCGTCAAAGTGCGCGGGCAAATTGCCTTGCGTGGGCTTGTTGGCAAGCCCTGTACCAGCCTGCGGCGGATGGTCGCGAAAGGAGCCCACGGGGTACAAGTCTCCCGCCAACTCTCCGGGCATGTGGCCGCCGTCTGTCTCGCGGTTCAGGATGGCTTCCACGGCCTCTCGGCTCAGCTTGTAGGGATACTCCGTGGTCAGATCCTGGATCATTGCGTAGACGACCAGCAGCGAGTCCAGTGCCGTCCACTTCTCCGGCGTGTAGTTCAGCGCGCGGAACTCCGCTGGCAGGTGATCGCCGTCTGCGGCAATTGCGTCGTTCACGCCATCGGCATAGCGCTGCAGGTAGCGCTGCTCCTCCGGGCTCAGCCCGGCCAGCGCGCGCTGTGCAGATTCGCGCATCTGCAGATAGCGCTGCGTGCGGTCATGCTCCAGCTGGCTCGACCCCAGCACCTCTGCCAGCCTGCCGGTGACGTGGCGGCGCAGCATATCCATCTGCCACAGGCGGTCCTGCGCGGTTACAAAGCCCTGCGCCAGCACCAGGTCATCCACATTGGCGGCAACAATGTGCGGAATACCGTGGCTGTCGCGATCTACCTTCACCGGCGCGGAGAGCCCCGCAATGTGCAGTGAACCCGCGGTCTGCGGCAGCGATTCGTGCATGGCGCGGCCCATCCAAAGCCGCACGGCCGCACCGGCCACGATCAGCAGCAACAGCAGTCCCGCAAATACAAACGCGGCGGTACGCACGATGCCGTAACGCCGGTGGGCGCGGTGCAGGGAAGAGTGTTCGCTGGATTGGGTTGATGGAGGCATTCTGTCTTCTGGCAGTCTAGCCGCATCGCAGCCCACGGATAATGAATTCCCCGTGGCTGTGATTCCAAACACTTGCCGTGCCGGACGGGCCTCCTGCGCGGAGGGCAGGTGCTCCCGGACCTTTTTACTGGCTTCGCCTCGCCCCTCCTGATGGTCGGGAAGAATATTCATGCCGACCAACGGGAGGCCCACTGCGAAGCCGAGTAGAAGTCACGAAGTGACCGCACCGCGCGCAGCGGGCCCGTCCGGTAGGACAGGTCATGCGTGAAGGTCAGGCAGTCTTGCGTCCGTCAGGGGCCAGGAAGGGTAGGGCTTTCGTCTTCGCGAATTTCCGCCAGCGCCCATAGCTCCGGGTTAGACGGAGCGTCTTGCACTTTTCGGGTACACAATTTTTCTGCCACACTAGGAGACATGCCGGTCCTCAGCCTACAGTCGCTCCAGTTAGTGTTGCTGGGCCTGCTCATCTCCATTGCCGTTATCGCGGGAGTGGCGCGGCGGCTCTCGGTGTCGTACCCCATTGTGCTGGTCATTGCGGGGCTGCTCAGCTCGTTTTTGCCGGGTGTGCCGCGTGTGCCGTTGCCGCCAAACATCGTCTTCCTCGTCTTTCTGCCGCCGTTGTTGTTCGCCGCCGCGTGGCAAACCTCGTGGAACGAGTTTAAGTACAACCTGTTCTCCATCTGCTCGCTTGCCATTGGCCTGGTGTTTTTCACCGCCGTGGGCGTGGCGCTTACGGCGCATTACTTTCTGCCGAGCTTTGACTGGCGCGTGGGCTTTCTGCTGGGTGCGGTCGTCTCGCCCACGGACGCGGTTGCCGCATCCACGATTGCGCGCAAAATTGGCATGCCCAAGCGCATTGTGGACCTGCTTGAAGGCGAGAGCCTGCTGAACGACGCCACCGGCCTGCTGGCGCTGGAGTTTGGCATCGACATGATCGTCCACGGCACCACACCCACCCTGACGATGGGTCTGCTACGGCTGTTGTGGCTCTTTGTGGGAGGTGTGGGCGCGGGACTTATCTGCGGCGCAATCGTGGAGTGGTTTGAGCAGTGGTTCGACGATGGCCCGGTAGAGATTGCGATGTCGTTCATCGTTGCCTACGGCTCATATCTTGCGGGCGAAGAGATTCACGCCTCCGGTGTGATCGCCGTGGTGGCGTGCGGACTCTTCCTCAGCCGTCGCAGCTCCACGTTCTTCTCTGCGGAAGTTCGGCTGCAGACCAGCGCAGTATGGGATGCGGTGGAATTTCTGCTGAATGGTCTGGTCTTCCTGCTGATGGGGTTGCAGCTGCCGGTGGTGCTGGCCGGCATCCAGGGCATGAGCCATCGCCAGCTCTTCCTGTATGGCGCGGCCTTTTCGGCGGTGCTGATTGCGCTGCGGCTGCTATGGATCTTCCCCGCGGCCCACTTCGCTTATTTTTTCCGGCGAAAGGTACTGCACCAGCACGTCGCAACACCATCCGGCAAAGCCATCTTCGTGGTGGGCTGGACGGGCATGCGCGGCGTCGTAGCGCTGGCCGCTGCCAGCTCACTGCCGTACACGCTGGCGAATGGGCAGCCATTCGTCCAGCGCAACATGATCGTCTTCCTTACCTTCTGCGTCATCCTGGTCACGCTGGTGATGCAGGGACTTTCACTGCCCTGGTTGGTGCGCAAGCTGCAGCTGGGTGATGTGGCACTGGATGGTTGCGATGAGGGCGAGGCTCGCCGCCTTCTGATCCGCCGCGCGATGGAGCACCTGCAGAACTGCCGCGCCGGTGAGGATGAAGTGCTGCACCACGCCTACGACGACCTGCTGCACCAGTACGAACACCGCATGGAAGCCATTGTGGACTGTGGCCCCGGCGTTCCGGCGCAGGACCTTCACGCCCGCACCATGGAAACCGTCCTGCGCGAGACGCTGCAGGCCGAGCGCGAAGAGCTGATCACGCTGCGCGAACAGAACCGTGTGGATGAAACCATCTACCGCCGGCTGGAGCGCGAACTCGATCTGAGCGAAAGCCGCCTGGAATCCAGCCGCTGATGTCCTGCCGGACGGGCCCGCTACGCGCGGGGCGGGCGTTTGCACGCCTTTTTACTCCTTCGGGTGGCCCTTCCGTCGGTCTGGATGTAGGTTTGCGGAGGCAGACCCTCAGGGGCTAAAGCCCCCCTCTCTTGAGGCGGCTTTTACGGCATGGCTGAAGCCATGCCCTTCCGAAAGAATTAAGCGTGAGAGTTTTCATCCCGACCAACGGGAGGGGCTAGGCGAAGCCAATAAAAAGGTGCGTGAGCACCCGCCCCGCGCGCAGCGGGCCCGTCCGGCAGGACAACGTTCTTGAGGGGCGCTTGACGTACGGCGACTGCGGGCGAATCCTAAAGGCTCTGACGGGTGCCGCAGAGTAGCTCAGCGCGCCCGCGAGGTAAGTGTTTGGTCTTTCGTGTGTTGTTCCACTCAACTGTTTTGACGGCGCATGTTCCGCGTCACTGTTCACGCGCTTTCATCGCGAATGCATTGGCAACGCCAGCGAGTACACCTATGGCGGGCTGATGCATCGCGCGGGTAACCAGTGGGACGAGGCCGATTTTAGCGGCGACCAGAACGCCATCGTCGACTTCAAGTACTCGCCCTCGCCACACATCAACTGGTGGTTCGATCATCACCAAAGCGCATTCCTCTCCGACGAAGATCGAGAGCACTTCGAGCGTGACCAGAAGAAGCACGCGGACCGGCCACAGAAGTTCTTTGATCCGCTCTACGTCTCCTGCACCGGCTTTATTGCGGATGTTGCCCGCGACCACTTCGGCTGGGACGCGCCGGACCTGCGCGACCTCATCCGCTGGGCCAACGTAATTGACGGCGCCAAGTTTGAAAGCGCGGAAGCCGCCGTGGGCCTTGCCGCGCCCGCGATGAAGCTGATGATGGCGATTGAGTCCACGACCGATCCGGAGTTCATTCCGCGGCTGATTCCGCTACTCACATCGCAGTCGCTGGTGGCCACGCTGCAGGAAAATTTCGTGCAGGATCAGCTGCAGCCGCGGTTGGAAAAGCATCAGCGCGACATTACGCTATTGCGTTCGCGCGCCGCGGTCGACGCGGGCGTCATCACCTTTGACATCACCGACCAGCCCACCGAGGGCTACAGCAAATTCATCCCGTACTACCTGCTGCCTGAGGGCGTGTACGTGGTGGGCCTGTCGAAGTCCAGCTTCCGCACCAAGATCAGCGTGGGCACCAGCCCGTGGACGACCGTGCCCGCAGATCACCTGGCTAACATTGCCGCCATCTGCGAACGCTACGGCGGTGGCGGACATGCGCGTGTGGGCGCCATCAGCCTGCCGCGCGACCAGGAGCCGGAGGCTCGCCGAATTGCCGCGGAAGTCACCGCAGAGCTAAAGGCGCTGGGGCAGCGGAACCGTCTGCCTACTGATTCTCTTTAGAAGCTTTGTCCTGCCGGACGGGCCCGCTACGCGCGGTGCGGGCGTTTGCACGCCTTTTTACTGCTTCGCGCGGCCTTCCCGTTGGTCAGGATGAAATTCCATGCCGACCAACGGGAGGCGCGAGGCGAAGCCAGTAGAAAGGTGCGTGAGCACCCGCACCGCGCGTAGCGGGCCCGTCCGGCAGGACATACCAGAACACCAAAGCAGGCAGTGTTTACTATTTGGATTCTACTCTGCCTTTTTTCGGCATTTCGCTAATAATCATTGGGATTCCCCTTGACTACGGCGTTACCCCGTATCAAAGTAAGTACATCGCGATCGTCATTATCGGACGTGCGCGATATGGGGCCTTGCTCTGGCACCCATCCGCTACACACAACTATGGCAACAATGATGGCGCCCGTAGAACAGCGGGAGGTCTTGCGTTGTGACCACTGCAGCCTGGTGCAATTCCGCACAGTCAGTTCCATGTGCCGGAAGTGCCACAAGCCGCTTGACGTGGAAGAGCCGGAGCCGGTTGCGCTGCCTGCACTTTCACTGGTACCCCAGGCAGCAGCGTCAGAGGTTGGCGGTCTGCAGGTGGCAACGGCGGTGCGCGATCTGCGCCACGTGCGCAACCTGAGCCAGCGTCAGCTGGCGGGCCGTATGGGAGTTCCACGCACCTACATTTCCAAGATTGAGAATGGCAAGGCGATGCCCACGCTGGGCAGCCTGGAGCGGCTGGCACGTGCGCTGCAGGTGGACATCAGCGCGCTGCTGCGTGATGCCAAGACTCGCCACAAGGACGAGGCCGCCGTGTTGATGACGGATCCGTTCCTGTCAGAGATTGCGCAGTTCTGCAGCCAGCTGGACGCTTTGCAGAAGTCGATCTTCCTGAACCATGTACGTGAGCTGGCCGCAGGCCGTCGCCGCATGGCTTAGCTAGATCAAGGCAACACGCGCCCTTCTTTCTCTCTCCGCGCGACGGGCGCTCGGGCACGGTGGCATTCCTTGCACTGTGCTCGAGCGCCAAGCGCTTTGCGCTGACCCAAGTAAAAGGCGCTTTGCGCCGGGCCGAGCCATCGTGCTACGTTTCAGGCGGGGAGAACGACCTTTGCCGCTGACTCAACCACTGCGTGTCCATGAGCTTCCACCAGAGGAGCTTGAGGTCTACCGCACGCTGGACCCCACACGCATTCCGGAACACGTCGCCATCATTATGGACGGCAACGGCCGCTGGGCCGGCAAGCGCGCCATGAAACGCTTTTTGGGTCACCAGCAGGGCGCAGACGGTGTGCAGTTTGTAGTCGAAACAGCCAGCCGCATCAACCTTCCTTTTCTTACGCTCTACGCCTTCTCGCTTGAGAACAATCTGCGCCGCCCCGCAGTGGAAGTGGGCTTTTTGATGAAGCTGCTCAAGGTGTACCTGGGCGCAAACATCAAGCGGATGAACGACAACAACGTCCGCATGAACTACATTGGCCGCGTTGCAGAGCTGCCGGACTACGTGCAGGACACGATGCACGAAGTTCTGGAAGAGACCGGCAAGAACACCGGCACAACGGTGTCGTTGGCGCTCAATTACGGATCGCGAGCGGAGATGGTGGACGCCACGCGCGGCGTGGTGGGCGATTTGATTACCGAGGCGCGTCGTCGTGGCTGCTCAGTTGAGGATCTGCTTTCAGTGAGCGGCGGCCTTGAGAGCATTGATGAGCAGTCCATCGCCAGCCGCCTGTACACGCACAACATGCCAGACCCGGATTTGCTCATCCGCACCAGCGGCGAGATGCGCATCTCAAACTTCCTGCTATGGCAGATCGCTTATTCCGAGCTATACGTGACCGATGTGCTGTGGCCGGACTTTGGCGGCAAGGACCTGCTGGAGGCGATTGCGGCCTTTCAGCATCGCAGCCGACGTTACGGCGGGTTGGATTCCGAGTTCAGTGACGAAGCTCTGCCGGACCCCGCAGCACCTGCCCTCACCAAGCAGTAGCGCTCGTCAAAACTCTCAAAGCGGTATGCTGACCTCTGGCTTATGAAGAGAGTTCTTACCGCATCCGTCCTCATCGTTGTTGTCTTTGGCCTGGTCTTCTGGGGCAACCCGTTGGCGCTGAACGTTGTGAGCGCGCTGGTGGCAATGCTGGCCGCGTATGAGTACGTGGCGCTGACGCGTGCAGGTGATGAAGTGGTGCCGGCGTGGTGGATGCTGCCCGCCGTGGTGGTGCTGTTTGCCGTCACGTACTACCGTCCGCTGGAGGCGGTGCTGCCGGTGCTGAGTGCGCTTGGCCTCAGCCTGCTGACCATTGTGGCCTTTCGCGAAGCGCGCAGCGGCCACCTGGAGCGCGTGCTGCCTATTGCGGCAGCAGGCTTCTTTGGCCTCATCTACATTGCGTATCCGCTGTCGTTGCTGCCGCAGATCATCGTGCGCGAGAACGGACCCACGCTGCTGATCTTCCTGATGCTGGTCGTATGGACCGGCGATATTGCGGCGCTGTACGTGGGCAAGGCATGGGGCAAACGGAAGCTGGCGCCAGCGCTCAGCCCCAACAAGACGCAGGAGGGCGCTCTGGCGTCGCTGCTGAGTTCGGTGGCCATAGCGGCTGCGCTCGTTGGCGTGTGTGACCTGGTTGGCCGGCACGGCAGCACGCTGCTGCACATTAGCCAGCCGCTGTGGCAAACGCTGCTGCTGGCTGCGGTGGTGAACATTGCCGCGCAGATGGGCGACCTGCTGAGAGCGCGCTAAAACGCGGCGTGGGCGTGAAGGATTCCGGAGCGATGCTGCCGGGCCACGGCGGCATCCTGGATCGCATTGATGCGCTGCTGGTGGCTGCGCCGGTGCTGTGGTATCTGCTGCTGCTGAAGGAAGCCGCAGGGCTTGGCGGTTTCTAGCGGCTTGTCCTGCCGGACGGGCCTCCTGCGCGGAGGGCGGGTGCTCACGCACCTTTTTACTGGCTTCGCCGTGGGCCTCCCGATGGTCGGCAAGACAGGTTATCGCTACCTTTCATCTCGACCAACGGGAGAGCCACCCGAAGGAGTAAAAAGGCGTGCAAACGCCCGCCCCGCGCGCAGCGGGCCCG
>JAMFTB010000141.1 GCA_026225595.1 Terriglobus sp.
CGTCGCCCACTCTGCTGAGATGGTGCATGAGTTTGTCACGGGACAGGCAGAAAGCATTGTTGGCCACGGCTACGAAAAATTTGTCGGCTACCTGTCGACGCTATTGCTCTTCATCCTGATGATGAACCTGCTTGGCCTCATCCCTGGGCTGGAGTCGCCCACGTCGAACCCAGTGGTTCCACTGGGCATTGCCCTGGTCACGTTTCTGTACTACCACTACCACGGCATCCGCGCGAACGGCGGTGGCTACATCAAGCAGTTCCTTGGCCCGGTGTGGTGGCTGGCACCGCTGATGCTCATCATCGAAATCGTCTCGCACCTTGCGCGTGTGCTTTCGCTTACGGTGCGTCTGTACGCCAACATGTTTGCGGGCGACCTGGTTACGCTGGCATTCTTCTCGCTGGTGCCGGTGGGCATTCCGCTCATCTTTATGGGACTGCACCTTGGCGTGTCCATCATCCAGGCGTATGTGTTCATGCTGCTGTCGACGATTTACCTGAGCCTGGCTGTTTCGCACGAACACTAGGATTAAGTTTGACTTCGACAGCGCAGCCTCTGCTGTCGTTGGAGCACGACCCGGATGAGCGTGAGGGGGTCAGCACGGTGAACCTCAACCACCCACTGGTCCGGCATTCTGGAGGCATTGGAGTACGACCATGAAGTTTCTCAAGTACACGTTTATGACGCTTGCCATGCTGCTGCTGGCATCGCCTGTGTTCGCACAGGCGGCGGGCGATTCGTCCAAGGGCATGATGTACATCGGCGCCGGTCTGGGCATGGCTCTTGCAGCCGGCCTTTGCGGCCTGGCACAGGGCAAGGCGACGGCTTCGGCGGCTGAGGCACTGGCGCGCAATCCCGGCGCACGCCCCGGCATCTTCACCTTCCTCATCCTCGGCCTGGCCTTCATTGAGTCGCTGGCACTGTTCACCTTCGTCATCATCTTCCTCAAGCTCCAGTAGTTTGATTGCTGCAAGATGCAGCGAAAAGGCCCTCGCTTCGGCGAGGGCCTTTTCCTGTGCGCGGGATAATTCAGGCGCAGATAGCAATGCCGGTGGGTATCCAGGGCAGAGACGCCCAGACACTGCTCTCGCTGCGTTCCATCGCGTACCAGGACTCACTGCTGCAGCTTCCACCTGCGGTGCGGACGCCGAGCACCGCGAGCGTTTTTGTTGCATTGAAACCAACACGGCTTACCGAGCAGATATTGGTGGCTCCGCCGAAGAGTCGCTTGTATTGCTTTGGTACGCTGCGACGGTCCGCCTCCAGTTCCGGTGACGTGACATTCCCTTGCGGATAGAGACGGAAGAACTGACGCGTCTCCTCATCGCTGAGCAGGACGTGAGGAAAGCTTAGTCGCAATGAATCCTGGAGCAAGGATGGAGCAGACTTAAGCTTCTGGTTATAGTCGCTGCTGAGCTCTTGTGCTTCGACAATGCGGTCTTCCGGTGGATGGATATAGGGAAGATCCGGTGCCTGGTGCGAAGCCCGCTGCAGCGGTGTGTAGGTGGCCGTCGTCACCACCATTTCGCCCGTCATGTAGGGCGACCGCATGAGCAGCAGTGGAGTTTTGACCTGCTTGTCTCCATGCAGCCACGTCAGCAGCGCGGCGATCACTGGCTCGTCCAAGCTGGTTGCGCCAGCTTGAGCGTATGTTGCAGCCGCGCGCGCCCGCTCAAGGGCGAAGCAGGTTCCGTAAAAGAGGAATGCCCTGCGGTCCATGGCCGAATTGTAATCGGCGTAAGAACGCAGGGCACACTTTTGTCTTGCTGCTATCGCAGCGTTGAAGACGGGCTGATCGGTGTGATTTGATTGGCCGCGTTGGCGGGTGTGGTGGCGATGGCTGCGGACTGCGCCATGCGGAGCACACCGTTCGGCGCAATGCCAAGTGCAAGCGTGGCCAGAGCGGCAGCAGCCAGCGCGACGTATGCGGGAATGCGCAAGCTTACGGCCGGCATCGGGAAGTTCAGCGGCGCAGCAATCAGCGCGGGATCAGTCTCTGCGGCCAGCTCAAAGTCCGCGCTGCTCGACGACTTGGTTGCATTCGCAGTGCTGTAGATGCGCGTGATAAGTCGCAGGTAGTAGTAGCAGCCGATGCCGGAGTTGACGAGGCCGATGAGCGCCAGCTTGACGTGGCCGGAGTGCATGACCGCGGTGAAGACGTAAAACTTGCCGAAGAAGCCTGCGGTGAAGGGAATGCCGATCATCGAAAGCAGGAAGAAGCTGAATGCCGCGCCCAGCACCGGGTGCTCCTGCGCCAGACCGGTATAGTCGTCGCCGGTGCGCACGCGTTCGCTGTAGCCGCTGACCAGCGTGATGACGATGAATGCGCCCACGTTCATGGCAGCGTACGAAGCAGAGTAGAAGGCTGCTGCTGCAATGCCGTCTGCGGGCAGCGCAGTGAAGGCTGCGATGAGGTAGCCCGCGTGCGCGATGGACGAGTAGGCCAGCATGCGTTTGACGTCGCGCTGCATCAGAGCGCCAAAGTTGCCGATGCACATGGACAGCACCGACAGGATCGCCATCAGGATCTGCCAGCGTGGCTGGTCGATGGCATAACCCGAGTAGAGGATGCGTAGCAGCACGGCGAATGCAGCGGCCTTAGGCGCGGTCGACATCAGGCCAACGACCGGCGGCGGTGCGCCCTGGTAAACGTCAGGCGTCCACACATGGAAGGGCGCGGCGGAGACCTTGAAACCAATGCCGATGATGATCATAGCGATGGCCAGCACTGCAAGCACAGGCGAGTTGGTGTGGGGCAGAGCAGCGGCAACGACGTTGATATTCGTGGAACCGGTTGCGCCAAAGGTGAGCGCGATGCCGTAGAGGAAGAACGCCGTGGCGAACGAGCCCAGCAGGAAGTACTTCAGCGAGCTCTCTGTCGCCGTGCCCTGGCCCTTGCGGAAGCCCGCCATGATGTAGGTGGAGATGGAAGAAATCTCAAGGCCGATGAAGACCATCAGCAGCTCGGTCGAGCAGCTCATCAGCATCATGCCGACGGCTCCAAAGCACACCAGCGCGTAGTATTCGCCGGCGTGGCTGCTGTTGCCCTCAAAGTAATCCAGCGACGCAAGCAGCGAGATGACGACGACTGCGCCAATCACCACCTGGAAGAAGATGGAATAGGCATCCACGCGGATGGAGTCGCTGAAGGCGTTCATGACGCCCAGATGCAGCTGCCAAAAGCTGACGCCGGTTGCGGCAATCGCGCCCAGAATGGCGAGCCAGCCCAGCGGCTTGCGCGTGCGGCCTGCGGGCAGCAGTGGCTCGCCCAGCATAATCAGCACGCCAACGATGGTGAGGATGTACTCCGGCAGCAGGGCCAGTACGTTATTGGAAAGGGTAGTGGGCATTATCGTGCGCCTCCCACGGCCGCAAGTACCTGGGCCCGATGCTGTGCGGTGTCAGACACAGATGCATACTCCGAAACCATGCCCGGCTTCGGCATCGCAGTTTGCGAGTAGCTCTCCGACTCGCTGTGACGGATGGGTGAGGACTCTGTCGTCACAGTGTAGCCAGCGTAGTGAACGCCGATGGGATCGAGCGCGCGCATGAATAGCGGCGACGCAACACCCATCACAAGGAAGAGAATGACCAGTGGCCACATGGCAACATGCTCGCGTGCGCACATATCCCAGCCGGGCTTCTCCGCGGTGGTCGATCCCAGGTCCGCGTAGAAGGTGCGCTGAATCATGGTGAGCAGGTAGCCGGCAGAGAAGATGACGCCGGTGGTGGCAATGGTCGTCCACAGCATGGGGTGCGCGGTAAGCGTGGTGCCCGCAGTGCCGGAGAGGATGAGGAACTCACCCACAAAGCTGTTCAGCATGGGGAGCCCCACGTTTGACAGCGCCGTGAGCACAAACATCGTCACCAGCCACGGGAACTTGCCGGCAATGCCGCCCAGTTCGCGCATGTCGTAGGTGCCGTACCGCTCGTAGAGAAAGCCCATCATCAGGAACATGGCGGAGCCAGAGATGCCGTGGTTCAGGATCTGGTACATGCCGCCGTCAAGGCCGTTGACCGTGAAGGTGAAGATGCCCAGCGTGATGAATCCAAGGTGGCCCAGCGTGGAGTATGCCGCCAGCTTTTTCAGGTCGTTCTGCACCAGAGCGATGCACGCTCCGTAGACGATGCCGATGGCGCCCAGCGCAATCATCAGCGGTGCAATGCGGTGAGACTGCTCCGGGAAGATGCCGAAGGAGAAGCGCACGATGGAGTAGAGACCAAGCTTGCCGGCAAGAACCATCACAGCGGCAGTCGGCGCTTCGCTTACTGCGTCCGACAGCCAGCCATGCAGCGGGAAGACCGGTACTTTGACCGCGAAGGCCAGAAGGAATGCGAGTGATGCAAGCCACATCGCCGTGGACGAACCCGGGATGGCGTGAGCTGCGGCCAGCGCCATGAGGCGGGGCACGTCAAACGTGCCGGTAACCACGTACAGCCAGATGACCGCGATGAGCATGACCGCCGACGGTATGAAGGCGTAGAGGAAGTACTTGATGGCGGCGTGGCGGCGCTTTTCCGTGCGGCCAAAGGTGGCGATGAGGATGGTCATCGGCACCAGTGCCAGCTCCCAGAAGGCGTAGTAGAGGAACAGGTCAAGCGATGCGAAGACGCCCAGCATTGCAACCTGCTGCAGCAGGAACAGCGTGTAGAAGAGCTTCTTGCGCGAGGTGATGGCGTTCCAGCTGGCCAGCACGCCCAGCGGAGCGAGCAGACCGCTCAGCACCAGCAGCCACATCGACAGGCCATCCACGCCAAGGTGGTAGTGAATCAGCGGCGATGCAATCCAGAGGTGATTCTGCTCAAAGGCAAACGCAGATGCGGCGGTAGTGTGTGCCTGCTGAAAGTGCGCGGGCAGGTGCAGTGTCATGCCGAAGGTGATGAGCGTAACGATCAGCGCAGCCCACTGCTGGATGCGTCCACGATCCGGCAGCAGCGCCAGCACCACCGCGCCCACCAGCGGCGTGAACAGGATCAGCGAAAGGATGATGGGGTTTACGTTCATGGTCCAGTCTCCCTATCGAAGGTGCAGCGCAGCCTGTGTGGCGTGCTGCGTCAGTGTGGTGTAGGTCATCAGCAGGATGACGATGGCAGCACCGGCAGCAAGCCAGCCCGCGTAAGAACGGATGTTGCCCGACTGCATGTGGCGCGTGCCATCGCTGGCGGTACGCGCCAGGAAGGCCGCGATCCAGCCGCTGCCGTCTACCAGGCCGCCATCCACCAGGCCAGCGAACAGAACGCGTGCGGTGACGGTGACCGGCGCAATGATTAGCAGACCGTAGATCTCGTCCACGTAGTACTTGTTCGCCACCAGCTTGTACAGCGGGTTGCGGTCGGCGTTCGCGCCCAGCGTACCGGGCTTCTTGTAATAGAAGATGTACGCGAAGAAGAAGCCGAGCAGTGCAACCAGAACGGAGAGGGCGGTGAGGCCAAGCTCCACACCGTGCGAGACGGTGGCAGTGGCTGCTTCCGGAGCATTGGCGACTGCGAAGACGGGATCGAGGAAGTGCTCGATTTCGTTATGGCCGCCCAGCGCCGCAGGTACGCCAACCCATCCGCCAATGACGGAGAGTACCGCGAGAATTGCAAGCGGCCCCAGCATCACCCACGGAGACTCGTGCACGCCATGCGCATGCGTGGCCTGACCTTCATCGTGGCCGGCTTCTGCGGTGTGGTGTGCGCCGTGCGCGTCTGCTCCGAGATGTGCTTCATCAAACCGCTCTTCGCCGAAGAAGGTTTTGAACCACAGGCGGAACATGTAGAAGGACGTCATGCCTGCGGTGATAAGGCCAACGGCCCACAGCAGGAAGTGCAGCGGGTTCGACGACGAGAACGTCTGGAAGAGAATCTCGTCCTTGGAGAAAAAGCCCGCAAGTGGCGGCAGACCCGCGATGGCGATGACGCCCATCGTCATCGTCCAGAAGGTGACCGGGATGCGCTTGCGCAGGCCGCCCATCACACGCATATCCTGCTCGCCGCCAAGTGCGTGGATGACCGAGCCCGCAGCGAGGAAGAGCAGTGCTTTGAAGAACGCGTGCGTCATGAGGTGGAAGACCGCGGCGGAGTAAGCCGCAACGCCGCAGCCCAGGAACATGTAGCCGAGCTGGGAGATGGTGGAGTAGGCCAGCACGCGCTTGATGTCGTGCTGCACCATGCCGATGCTTGCCGCAAAGATGGCCGTTGCCGCGCCGATGATGGCGACCACGCCCAGCGCAAAGGGCGAACGATCAAACAACACATGCGAACGCGCAACGAGGTACACGCCCGCCGTGACCATGGTTGCAGCGTGAATCAGTGCGGAGACAGGCGTGGGACCTTCCATTGCGTCCGGCAGCCAGACGTATAGCGGAATCTGCGCGGACTTGCCCGCAGCGCCCACAATCAGCAGCAGAGCAATCGCGGTGAGGAAGCCGCCATGCAGTTCCGGATGCTGCTGAATCGCACCGAAAACAGCGGTGAAGCTGAGCGAGCCAAAGTGATTGATGATCAGAAACATTGCCAGCAGAAAGCCGAAGTCGCCCACGCGGTTGACCACAAATGCTTTGCGGCCTGCGTTGTTGGCGCTGGGCTTCTGCCAGTAGAAGCCGATGAGCAGGTACGAGGCGAGGCCCACACCCTCCCAGCCGACGAACAGCAGCAGGAAGCTCTCAGCCAGCACCAGCACCAGCATGAAGAACATGAACAGATTCAGGTAGGCGAAGAAGCGCCAGTAGCCTTCCTCATGCGCCATATAGCCGACGGAGTAAATGTGGATGAGGAAGCCAACGCAGGTGATGACGCCGAGCATGATCATGGTCAGGTGATCGGCCGTGAGCGCAAAGCGAACCGTGAATGCAGAGGTTTGAATCCACGCACCGGAGGCCGTGGTGATCTGCAGCAGGTCATGCGACTTCACGTAAACAAACAGGTAGCCCCAAAGCAGCGCAGGGATCGCCGTGAATAGTAACGCAATCGCAGCCACGCCGGCGCGCGGCAGTTTGCGGCCGACGGTTCCGTTCAGCAGGAAGCCGACGAAGGGAAGTAGCGGGAATAACCAGAGCAGGGTTGCGGGCATCGGGGTCTGTCTCGTCTCCGCTTAGTTCTTCATCAGGTTCATGCTGTCCACGTCCAGTGTCTGGCGTGTGCGGAAGATAGCGATGATGATGGCAAGTCCAACAGCCGCTTCTGCAGCGGCAACCACCATCACAAAGAACACAAAAATCTGGCCATGCACGTTGTCGTGCGCGTGCGCAAAGGCCACAAACGTCAGGTTCACAGCGTTCAGCATCAGCTCAATCGACATGAACACGGTGATGATGTTGCGCTTGATCAGGAACGAGCCGATGCCGATGCAGAACAGGATCGCGGCGAGGACAAGGTAGTAGTAGATGGGCACCATCGGTTTAGTGCTCCTTCCGCGCGAGTACCACCGCGCCCAGAATTGCCACAAGGATGAGGATGGAGGTGACCTCAAAGGGCAGCAGCATGTCTGTAAACAGAATCCTGCTGACTTCCTCCAGGTTGCTGACGCCGTTGTTCAGGTGGCCGCCCAGGTGCGCCATGCCCAGCGTGCTGTGCTCATGCACGAAGGTGTAGGCCAGCAGCGCAAACACCGCAATCACGCCGGGGATGCCGACGATGTAGGCAATCTTCGACCCGCGCGTGCGCTCTTCCTCACCCGCATTCAGCAGCATGATGACGAAGGTGAACAACACCATCACAGCACCGGAGTAGACGATGACCTGCGCCGCGGCGAGGAACTCCGCGCCCAGCGTCCAGTAGATGACGGCGAGCGACATCATCACCACGATGAGTGAGAGGGCAGAGTTGATGGGGTGGCGCTGAAACAGAAAATTCAGCGCGAACACCACGCACAAGACCGCGAAAATGATGAAGAGCGCGAGTTGCATCGTTCCGGTGAATCCTTCTCGGTAAAGAGGACGGTTGGGGTGAGGGCAATACCACGATTGTAACTGCGCGTTGCGCGGTTCTAACCGTGGAAGGCCAGCACAAGACTGGTAAGCACAATGTTGAGCATGGCCGCCGGCAGCAGGAACTTCCAGCCAAAACTCATCAGCTGGTCATACCGGAAGCGCGGCAGGGTCGAGCGAACCCAGATGTACAGAAACAGGAAGCAAAAAACTTTAAAGACAAACCACAGGATCGGGAAGATGGCCGACAGGAAGGTGCCGCCAAAGTTGTCGGGCAGCAGGTGACCCAGCGGGGAAGACGCACCACCAAAGAACAGCAGCGTGGCCACGCAGGATACGGTAATCATGTTGGCGTACTCCGCCATAAAGAACATGGCGAACTTCATGGACGAGTACTCGGTGTGATAACCGGCTACGAGTTCGGACTCGGCTTCCGGCAGATCAAACGGAGCGCGATTCGTCTCGGCATAAGCGGCCATCAGGTAGATGAAAAAGCCGAGGATTTGGAAGCCGCCTACTATGGCCCACGTGGTGCCGCCTGCACCGTGAACGCGCGCCGGGCCGCCGAAGATGTTCCATGAAAGTGCGCCGTGAGCGGATTGAGAATCAACAATGTCACGCAGCCGCAGCGAGCCAGCGCGCAGCACAACGCCAACCAGCGACAGGCCCAGTGCAAGCTCATAGCTGATCAGCTGTGCCGATGCACGCAACGAACCAAGCAGCGAATACTTGTTGTTTGACGACCAGCCCGACAGCGCAATGCCATACACACCAATGGACGTGATGCCAAGGATGACCAGCAGGCCAATGTTGATGTCAGAAATCTCAAACAGGCTGACACCGCGGTACGTAAACACATTGCCAAAGGGCACAACGGAGATCGAAACCAGGGCGCACGACAGCGCGATAACGGGCGCAATCACAAACAGCGGACGCTCCACCGCCATGGGCATCAGGTCTTCTTTCAGGAAGAGTTTGATGCCGTCAACCAGCGGCTGCAACAGGCCGAATGGACCCACGCGGCTGGGGCCCCAGCGGTTCTGGATCAGGCCAATGACCTTGCGTTCCAGCAGCACCGTGTAGGCCACTGAGGTCAGCATAATCACCAGCACAACCACGATCTTGAGGATCGTTAGGAGCAGGAAGATTTGGAAGTCGGAAAGATGCATCGCGGCTGTCTTTGTCCTGTCCTTGGGGTTAGTCGGCGGGAATGCCGGCGGGTTCAGCAGCGTACTTGTCGGCCAGCTCCGTCAGCTTGGGGCTGTAGCGGCCAAGCGTGCCAGAGGTGAAGAGCGTGTCCTGTGCAGGGAAGACCAGGTCGCGCGCGGTGGTTGCAATCTGCACCAGACCCTGCGGAGCTGCGGGCGAAAGATGCTGGTCATTGCCGCTGAGCAGTTGCAGGCGCAGCAGATCATAACCGGGCACCAGCCGCTGAATTTCGTCGAGCACCGCGAACGGATCAAACGGCGAAAGCTTCGGCTCAAGGTTGTTGTTGGTCAGCCACACGGCATGGCGATCGGCCTCACCGGATTGCGCACCGCGTGTCTGGCCAAAGTCTGCGCGAAGGCCAGCACCCTGCCGACCGAACGGCACAAGCGCCTGGATGTTCGCGTCCATCTTGTCGGCAACGCGGACGATCAATTCCAGATCGGTGCGGACGCCTGCGCGGTCAGAAGCTTTCTTCACCAGTTGCAGATCGCCGTAGCTGTTGGTCACGGAGCCTGACTTCTCGTACAGATTGGCAGAAGGCAAAATCACATCGGCCAGCTGCGCAGTCTCCGTCAGAAACATGTCGTGTACGACGACAAATGTGTTCGCCAGCGCCGTCGGATCAATCGAGTAGCGTGCAACGGGGTTTGCGTTGACCACATACAGCGCGCCCAGGTTTCCAGCGGCTGCGGCGTCAAAGATTCCCACAAGATCAAGGCCCGGCGCAGCGTTGAAGCGCTCGCCGTACTCGGCAGCAAAGTCATGCTGGCCTGTGAGCGGCACGTAGCCCGGCAGCATGTCCGGCAGCAGGCCCATGTCGCTTGCACCGTGGCTGTTCACGTAGTCACTCAGCAGGGCAAACTTCGCGTGGGGCAGCGTCAGGCCAAAGTCGATGAGTGACTTGAGCGCGGCTCCGCGCAGTTCACTGCCGATGAGGATGACCAGCTTTTCTTCCGACTTCACTGCATCGCGCAGTGCGGTCAGAGCTTCCGCGCCCGCGCCACCTGCAAGCGTTTTCATCGCATCGCCGTAGCCCAGTTCGTCAATCTGCGCGAATAGCTTTGCCTGGCGGCGCAGCTTAATGGGCTGGTGATTCACGATGTAGAGCTTCGCGCTGTTCAAACGAACATCGGCGCGGATGTTCCATGCAGTCAGCGGATTTTCGTTGGTGGGATCGCCGCCCACCAGCAGAATTGCGGGCGAGTTTTCGTTGTCATGCTGCGATGCGAAGCGGTCGCGATGACCCGCGAGAGCAGCGGCAAAGGTCACATAGTCCGCAGTGCGGTGGTGATCAATGTTGTTCGTGCCCAGCACGCTACGGCCAAACTTCTGCAGCAGGTAAGCCTCTTCGTTCGTAAGGCGGTTGCCGCCAATGACACCCAGCGCGTTGCCGCCGCGTGCATCACGAATCTCGCGCAGCTTGGTGCCTGCGTAGGTCAGCGCTTCGTCCCAGCTGACGGCCTTGAACTCGCCGTTGGGCTGCTTGATCATCGGCTGCGTGATGCGGTCGTGCGAGTTGGCGAAGTCAAAGCCGTAGCGGCCCTTGTTGCACAGGAAGTCGCCGTTGATGCCGCTCTTGTCGCGGTTGTCCCCGCGCATGATCTCAGAGCCATCAGTGGTCGAACGCACACCCAGCGTGGTCTTGCATCCATCGCCGCAGTGCGTGCACACGGTGGCGACGTGGTTCATCTCCCACGGGCGCGTCTTGTAGCGATACGTGTCGCTGGTGAGCGCGCCCACCGGGCACACGTCAATGCACATGCCGCACTCTTCGCAGTCCAGGTGCTGCTGGCCGTCTTCACTCTGCGATGCGGGAATGTTCGGCGCAATCACAGCGGATGAGCCGCGGTTCTGAATGCCAAGCGCGAAGACATCCATGCCCTCGCCGCACATACGCACGCAGCGATAGCACAGGATGCAGCGCGGACGGTCAAAGTAAACCGTGGGCGACCACTGCTGCTCTTCGCGGTGATTCTTCGGCTCCGTGTAGAACGAATCTGCCGCGCCGTACTTGAAGGTCATGTCCTGCAGTTCGCATTGGCCGCCGGCGTCGCACACGGGGCAGTCCAGCGGGTGGTTGCCGAGCAGCAGCTGCAGCGTGGCCTTGCGTGCCTGCGCAATCTCCGGCGTCTCCGTCGCGACAATCATGCCTTCGGCTACTGGAGTGGTACATGCCGTCTGCAGCTTGGGCATCTTCTCAATGCGCACGACGCACATGCGGCACGCCGCCTGCAGCGACAGGCCGGGGTAGTAGCAGAAGGCAGGGATCTGGATGCCGGCCGCCTTGCAGGCGTCGATGAGCAGCGTGC
>JAMFTB010000142.1 GCA_026225595.1 Terriglobus sp.
AGAAACGAAAACACTTGAGAATGCGGCTTACTGGTCGCAATGAGAATTCCATCCCGACCATCGGGAGGGGCAAGGCGAAGCCAGTAAAAAGGCGTGCAAACGCCAGCCCCACGCGCAGTGGTTTTTAAGTTATTTTGCCCGGTTGCGAAACCTACGAGAGCATTGTCTCTTCGCTGCTGCGCAGCCGCACGATGCGTTCCACCGCATACGGTGCGCGGTGCTGTGGCGAATGGTAGTGGCGCACCTGCAGCTCGCCCAGCAAGCCAATGCCGATAAGCTGCACACCAGCCACAATCAGCACGGATGCCATGATGAACCATGGCGCATGCTCATCCATGATGTGGCCATGCGTCACCAGCTTCATCACCGCCAGCCAAACGGACATGAAGATGCCCGCAAGTACGCTGAACGCGCCAATGCTGCCGAAGAAGTGCAGCGGCCGCATCATGTACTTCAGCAGGAAGCGGATCGTCAGCAGATCGAAAAACACGCGGAAGGTGCGCGAGATGCCGTAGTGGCTTTTGCCGTGCAGCCGCGCCGGGTTTGAGATGGGAATCTCGCAGATGGACGCGCCGTACCACGACGCCAGCGCCGGTATGAAGCGGTGCATCTGCCCATAGAGCGGAATATTCTGGATCACTTCGCGGCGGTAGGCCTTGAAGGTGGTGCCAAAGTCGTGGATGTCCACGCCGCTGAGCTTGGCCATCAGCCAGTTGGCCGCGCGCGACGGGATACGACGCATCACGAAATTATCGCCACGCTGCGAGCGCCATCCGCTCACAACGTCGTAGCCCTCTTCGAGCTTGGCAAGGAAGTTTGGTATCTCCTTGGGGTCGTGCTGCAGATCGCCATCCATGGCCAGCACAAAGTCGCCCTGGGCGTGGTCAAAGCCCGCGGCAAGCGCGGAGGTCTGGCCAAAATTGCGGCGCAGCTTGATGACCAGCACACGGCTGTCGACGGCGGCAATCTCTTCCAGCAGGCGATAGGTGCGGTCGCGTGACCCGTCATCGACCAGGATCATCTCAAAGCTTTCGCCCACATGCTCCATGACGTCTTTCAACTGGTCATAGAGCGCAGTTACGTTCTCTTCTTCATTGTGAAACGGGACGACAATGGAATACTTCGGCACGGAGTCAATTTTACGCTCGCCAGCAACAGCAGGCGTGTAAATAGCCCGCCACGGAAGTGTCCGAAACCACACAAAGGCCTGTTTGAGCGTCAAACGAGGGAGAACCAGAAGAGATACGGTGGAAAAACAGGTATCGACTTTGCCCGCAGAAACTGCCCAAATAAAGGGAAGGAATGGCAAAGCAACCGTACACTGAGGTCTCATACGTTTCACCCGAGAGCGAGGGCTATCCCCCGCTCCCTGAGGAAGACCATCTTCCGCAGACCAACACACATCCGCAGGCTGAAGAAAAGCCACGGTGGCATCTTGAGGACGGCATGGCGAAGCGAATTGCGGGCATCCTGGTAGCATTTGTCGTGGTTTACCTGCTGTACGTTGGCTATCAGCGTTACAAGGCGAGCAACGCGCAGGACGGCGCCATCCACAGCGATGACACCAGCGTGCGCGCCACCAATGGCGACAACGAAGAGACGCCCGCTCCCGCGCCGCGTCCGCGAACTGTGATAACGCAGCCAACGACAGTGGCAGCGCCCGCGTCCGACAGCATTGCACCCAATCCTGCCAATGGCATGGCCTTTGCCGGAAACGGCAAGTTCCAGGTCTACCGCCAGGGCAACTTAACATGGCGCGTGGATACGGAGAGCGGCCAGAGCTGCATCCTGTTTGCAACCATGGAAGAGTGGCGCAAGCCCATCGTCTACAACCACGCCTGCAGCAACGGATAGCGCGGCGGCAGATTTAGTTACAGCGGCGCAGGCTTGGGCTCGCGCCGCTTCTGTTTGGGATAGAACGTATCCAGATAATTGTTTCGATTGAGCTTGCTGTGCCGAATTTCCTCGGCGAAATAGCGGCTTTAGTCGCTGAGATAGAAATGCCGTACATCGGAGTCCGGCTTTAGCCGCCGAGATTCGAATCTCAGTGGCTAAAGCCACCTTCCAAGTGGGCATGCAATCTATCTCGGCGGCTAAAGCCGCTCAAGTCATAGCCAGATCTACATCTCAATACGTCCTAGTGTGCAGCCAGCACGTTGGTGTACAAAAACTGCGCGCCGATGATGAGCAACCACACCCACAGCGCAAACCGCAGCGGACGCTTGGGGATGAACTTTGCCGAGTACGTGCCGACAATCACGCCAACGATGCCGCCGATGACGAGTTCTTTCAGCAACGTAGCATCGTGCGGTCCACTGAACATGTGGACGCCGCTGCCCACCACGGCTAGGGCAAAGCCAAACAGGATGTCTGTGCCCACGACCTGCGCGGGTTCCAGCGTCGTAAGCGAGAGCAGCGCCGCCGTGCCCAGCGCACCTGCTCCTGCTGAGGAGAAGCCCACCTCCGTGCCGACAGGAAACATCAGCAACGGCATGCCCCACGGCCAGTCGCGTGTGATCTCACGCGGGTTCTTGATGGGGCGGAAGGAATAGAAGATCTGGTAGATAGCCGTAAGGATCAGGACCACGCCCAGAATGCCGTTCATCAGGTGCTGCGATCCCTTGCTGACCAGGCGCGCCAGGAAGAACGAACCCAGCACCACGCCGGGCAGGCCGCCCAGCAGCATCAGGCCAAGTACGCGCCAGTTCACCTGCTTGCGGAGGATCTGCGTAGGGACGAGGAATGCCTTCACCACCGCTGCAAAGATGAGGCCGGTGGTGACCGCAATGCCGGTGGGAATACCCAAAAACAGGATGAGAAGCGGCGTGGTGATAGTACCCGCGCCCACGCCGGTAAGCGCGATAAATACTGCAATGATGAAGCCGATAAGGTAGTGCATTTGCCGCCTTGGGCGTAACTGTTTGCTTCCCTAACTAACCGTGCGTGGCTTCATCCGTTGCTTCAATATGGATGCCGCACTCCACCTTCTTGCCCGCCCACCTGCCTGACCGTGGATCATTCGGATCCGTGGGCAGCGTGGTACATGGCTGGCAACCGATGCTGGTGTAGCCAAGGTCATACAGCGGCAGCAGAGGAATACCGAAGTGAGCGGAAAGCTGCCACACGTCGCGCGTAGTCCAGTCTGCAAAGGGGCTCAGCTTGCGGACGATGACGTCTGGCTTCACGGCGAAGTCGTCAATCTCTTTCAACGCCGCACGGCTGCGCGCCTGTTCGCGGCGCAGGCCGGTAAGCCACAACTTGTAACCTGCAACCGCATCAAACAGCGGCTCAACCTTGCGCAGGCCACAGCAGCGGTTGGGGTCGGTGTCATGCAGCTTGCCGAACTCCGCTTCCTGCTCCACAACGGTCTTCCTCGGCAGCAGATTCGTCAGGTTCAGCTGCCACTCCGTAGCCATGCGGTCGCGGTAGGCATACGTCTCCACAAAGTGATAGCCCGTATCCAGAAACAGCACCGGCATGTGCGGACGAAGCTCCATCGCCAGCTTCAGCAGCAGCATGTCCTCTGCCTGGAAGGAGCAGGTGATGCATGCTGCGTTATCCGGTACGGAGGCAAGCTCCTGCGCAAGCAGCGTGCGTACATGCTGCAGCTGCGCAAGCAGCTCTGGCCGTAGCTCAGTCGAGTTGTTTTGGAGAAGCTCCGCAGGTGCAATGGTTGGGATCAGCTGTTCCATCGCGCATCCTCCTTCAGCACGCCTGCAATGCGCAACGCATCCAGCGCGGCGGCCACGGCCTCTTCACTACCCTCAAGCCGCAGCGCATGCGCTGGCTTCAGCACCACGTCCACACTAGTTGCAAGCGCCGCTTCCGCAGCGGACATTGCGGTGGCTGCACGGATCATGCCTGCGGCCACCGTGGCATTCGTCTGCAAGTCGATGAGCACAAAGCTGCCGGTATGCCGGTTGGTTGCATAGGCGTCCAGCGCCAGCGGCTGCAGAGCGTGTACGCGCACACTGCCAATGCCGTTCAACGTCAGCGCGTCGGCTGCTGTCTGCTGTCCGTTCGTAAGATCGATCGTACCCATCAGCGTGGTGACACGTGCCTGCACAGAACGGCTGCCATGCTTCAACAGATAGCGCCGCGTCGTGTCCAGCGGTTGTTCGCTCATCCACACCAGTGACGCGTTGAACTCAACCGCGATCACCGGCGGCACTGCCGTTGCTGCCAGCAGATCGCCGCGGCTGATGTCGATCTCATCCTCAAGCGTGAGCGTGACAGAGAGCGGAGCGAACGCCTCCTGCAGATCACCGTCGAAGGTAACAATGCGGCTGACACGACTCTGCCTGCCGCTGGGCAGCGCGGTTACGGCGTCACCCACGCGCACGGTGCCTGCGGCAATCTGCCCGGCAAAGCCGCGGAAATCCAGGTCCGGCCGCACAACACGCTGCACCGCCATGCGGAAGGGCGCGTCGGTGTTTACCTGCGAGGACGGTATCGCCTCAAGCAAGCCCAGCAGCGTGGCGCCCCCGTACCACGGCATGTTCGCGGAGCCCTGCACCACGTTGTCGCCCGCAAGCGCGCTTACCGGGATGAAGTGCAACGACGTCTGCGCGTGGCCGTCAATCTGCAGGCCGCGGAAGAACTTGGTGAAGTCCGCTTCAATATCGTTGAAGATGCTCTCGCTGTAGTCCACCAGGTCCATCTTGTTGACGGCGACGATGACGTGCCGCACGCCAAGCAGCGCGGTGATGTACGCGTGGCGGCGCGACTGCACCAGCACGCCCTTGCGCGCATCCACCAGTACCACGGCAACATCTGCCGTGCTGGCGCCGGTGGCCATGTTGCGCGTGTACTGCTCGTGACCCGGCGTATCCGCGATGATGAACTTGCGCCGCGCCGTGGAGAAGTAACGATAGGCAACGTCAATGGTGATGCCCTGTTCGCGCTCTGCACGCAAACCATCGGTCAACAGGGCGAGATCAAGCACGCCGGGCGCGGTGGTTCCCTTGCCCTCAATCGATCGCAGCTGATCGTCGTAGACGCTCTGCGTGTCATACAGCAGACGTCCAATCAGCGTGGACTTGCCGTCGTCAACGGAGCCGGCGGTTGAGAAGCGCAGCAGGTCTTTGCCGCGCTCTTCAGCCATGTAGTCTGCAATGTCAAAGTTGGCCGCGAACTCTGCGGAGACCTGAATTGGTTCCTGCTCCGGCGTCTGTCCAAGGTGCGGATTGTGCAGTGCGATGTTTGAGTTCCAGGACTCGGGTTCGCCGGATGGCGCGCCGTTCGCGGCGAGGTCACTCGCTGTTCCCTGTTCTCTATTGCCTGTTCCCTGCGCGAGCTTCAACTCGACAAGGTCATTCGTGGAAGCGCTCATTTAGAAATAGCCCTCGCGCTTCTTGATCTCCATGGAGCCTTCCTGGTCATGATCAATCGCGCGGTTCGCGCGCTCAGACGAACGGAAGCCGAGAATCTCTTCGATGATCTTGGGGATGGTGTCGGCATCGCTGCGGATGGCGCCGGTGCATGGGCTGCAACCCAGCGACCTCAAGCGCGACTTCACCATCACGGCCTGCTCGCCGGGCAGGCGCACAAACTCCTGCTCCGTAGGCAACAGAGCATCGCCGCGCAGATACATAGGCCGCTCCTTCGCAAAGTACAGGTCCACCACGGGAATATTTTCTTCGTGGATGTACTGCCATACATCCATCTCCGTCCAGTTGCTGAGCGGGAAGACGCGGATGCTTTCGCCCGGGTGGATGCGCGCGTTGTACAGATTCCAAAGCTCGGGCCGCTGATTCTTCGGGTCCCACTGGCCGGCCTTGTCCCGGAAGCTGTAGATGCGCTCCTTCGCGCGCGACTTTTCTTCGTCGCGGCGAGCACCGCCAAAGGCTGCGGTGAAGCCGTAATGATTCAGGCCATCCAGCAGCGCCTGCGTCTTCAGCAGACCGCAGCAGCGCTTGGTGTCGAGCTTGATTGGATTGGTGCCGTTGGTCAGTGCTTCTTCATTGCGCCACACCAGCAGCTCCGCACCAATGGACTTTGCCATGTTGTCGCGGAATTCGATCATCTCGCGAAACTTGTAACCGGTATCGATATGCAGCAGCGGAAACGGAATGGGACCGGGGTAGAACGCCTTTTGCGCCAGCCGCAGCATAACGGACGAATC
>JAMFTB010000143.1 GCA_026225595.1 Terriglobus sp.
CATGCCCAATCTCGCGGTGATACCACATCCACGCCTCAGGATTGATGGGCTCACCCACTGTGCCCAGCAGCCGCAGGCTTGCAAGCGAGTGCTTGCGCACACACTCCGTGCCCCACTTCATAAATGCGCGGATGGCCGTGGGCGCGGTGTAGAAAATGCTGACCTTGTGACGATCTACCATCTGCCAGAAGCGATCGCACTCCGGCCAGTTGGGCGCGCCCTCATACAGCAGCACGGTTGCGCCGTTCAACAGCGGACCATACACAACGTAGCTATGACCGGTCACCCAGCCCACGTCCGCCGTGCACCAGTAGATGTCGTCTTCCTGGATGTCGAAGTTGTACTTGGTGGTGAGCAGCGTGCCCACGCCGTAACCTGCTGTGGTGTGCACCAGGCCCTTCGGCTTGCCGGTGGTGCCGCTCGTATACAGGATGTACAGCGGATCCTCAGAGTCCATATGCTCTGCGGCGCACACTGCTTCCACTTTCGCTGCTTCTTCATGCAGCCAGTGATCGCGCCCCGCCTGCATGGTTACAGGCTTGCCGCTGCGCTGGTACACCAGCACATGCTTCACACCGGGTGTGCGGGTCAGCGCTTCATCGGCAATCTGCTTCAGCGGCACATCCTGTCCGCGGCGATAGCTTGTGTCCTGCGTGATGAGCAGCTTGCAGTCGGAGTCATTCATGCGGTCCGCAAGCGCCTGCGCGGCAAACCCGCCAAAGACCACGTTGTGCACCGCACCAATGCGCGCACAGGCCAGCACGGCAATCGCAATCTCAGGGCACACGCCCATGTAAATGGCCACGCGGTCGCCCTTGGCCACGCCAAAGCGCTTCAGCACATTGGCAAATCGCTGCACCTCTGCCAGCAACTCTGCATAGGTAAGGCTGCGAATCTCGCCCGGCTCGCCCTCCCAGATCAACGCCTTCTTCGCAGCACGCACGCCCAGTGCATGGCGATCCACCGCATTGGTGCACAGATTCAGCTTGCCGCCTGTGAACCACTTCGCCTCGGGCTCATTCCACTCCAGCACTTTTTCAAACGGAGTGAACCAGTCCAGCAGCTGCGCCTGCTCTGCCCAGAAGTTTTCGTTGTCGTCGATGGAGCGGCGATACATCGCGTCATACTCCGCGCGTGAACGGATGTGGGCGCGTGCGGCAAACTCCGGCGGAGGAGGAAACAGGCGGTCTTCGCGAAGGGACGAGGAGAAGGCGGTGCTATCTGAATTCTGGCTCATGGCTTTGTCTGTCAATCTCTCAGCACGCGCGGTATACCGCGCAAATGTGCTTTGCGATTCTACGATGGGCGCTAACTGCTTTGTCCTGCCGGACGGACCCACTGCGCGTGGAGCGGGCGTTTACACGCCTTTTTTTCTGCTTCGCGTGGGCCTCCCATTGGCCGGCAAGGAAATTTGATCCCGACCATCGGGAGGGGCGAGGCGAAGCCAGTAAAAAGGTGCGTGAGCACCCTGTTAGGCTCGACGCATGTTGCTCGGCTTCGCGGTGTATTCGCTGATTGGTGTGTGCCTTGGCTTCATGCTGGGCGTGGGCTGCGCGCTGGCCGTGATGTACTCCATCTTCATGGGCGGTTACCGCGCAGCGCTGGGCGATATGGAGCTGCAGGACAAGCCCACGCGCTGGAATGAAGAGCTGGCCAAGGTCGAGAAGGTTAAGGCAAAAAAGGACCGCCTGTAACCCGCTAAGCCTTCGCCGCCATCTTCAGCGCCTGCACTTCCTTCATCAACTCGTCAATCTTGTGCAGAATCTCCTCATGCCGCGTGCGTGGAAAGCTGTCCTGCATGGACTCGACGTAGAAGGTGCCGCTCGGTTCCAGCGTGCACTCCTTCACATCGCCCAGCCCGCGGACGCCCTGCTTGTGCAGCACCTCCACCAGCTCTTCCCGCGTAAGAATCTCGCGCTTCATGGCGGCTTCATCCAGCTTGCCGTCGCAGATCAGCACGGTCTCCTTCCCCTGCAGCAGATTGTTCAGCCCGGGCCAGTGAAAGAGGATGCGGTTGAGAACCCAGTTGGCACAGAGCAACGAAATTGCGCCGATGATGCCGCCAGAGAGTGAGTTGTCGTTGCCGATGATGGCGTTCTGCACCGTGTTTGACAGCGACAGCAGAACCACCAGGTCAAACGGGTTCAGCTGCGCCAGCTCCCGCTTGCCAAACACGCGCAGCAGAAGGATGAGGCACAGGTACACGACCATGGGCCGGAGAATCTTCTCCAGCAGTGGAATGGGTATTTGGAACATGTTGTTGAACGTGTCGTGAAGCATGCGCCAAGGGTACCCTGCGCGGCAGCAGCGTCAATACGCCAAACTCAGGCGTGCAGAACCTTGTGCCACTCCCACGCGGTGGAGAGGATGCTGTCCAGATCCGCAAACTTCGGCTGCCAGCCCAGCTCTCGCTGGATGCGTTCATAATCGGCGACGAGGACAGCGGGATCGCCTGGGCGGCGCGCCTCTTCCACCACGTGGATGGGGCGACCGGTGACGCGGCGTGCGCTTTCGATCACCTCGCGCACGGTAAATCCCTGCCCATTGCCCAGGTTGTAGATGGCGCTTGGCACGCGGTCCAGCGATTCCATGGCCAGTATGTGTGCCGCTGCCAGGTCGGCCACGTGGACGTAATCGCGCAGGCATGTGCCGTCTTTCGTCGGATAGTCCTGCCCAAAGATGCGGATACTCTCGCGCCGGCCCATGGCCGCGTCCAGCACCAGCGGAATCAGATGCGACTCCGGCTCATGATTTTCGCCGTAGCCGGGGATCGCTCCCGCCACGTTGAAGTAACGCAGCGCGGCGTAGCGAAGGCCCAGGCACTCGCCGAACCACCGCATCATCTTTTCAGAGACCAGCTTGCTTTCTCCGTAGGCGTTGGTCGGCGCCAGGCGGTCGTCTTCGCGGATGGGCGCGCGCTCCGGCTCGCCGTAGCAGGCGGCCGTGGACGAAAAGACCAGACGATTCGTGCCAGTAGCGTGCATGCACTCCAACAGCGAGAGCGTACCGCCGCTGTTGTTGTGGAAGTACAAGTCGGGGCGTTTCATACTCTCCCCCACTTCAATGAGCGCGGCAAAATGCAGCACGCCGTGGAAGCGTCCGTCCGTCAGCGTTTTCGTCAGCAACTCGCGGTCCAGCAGGTCACCCTGGACGAAGGTGGCATCCGGCGCAATCGCCTCGCGCTTGCTGTGGCACAGGTTGTCGTACACCGTAACGCTGTGGCCGCTCTGCAACAAAATCCGGCTGACAACACCGCCAATGTAGCCGGCGCCTCCCGTAACCAGGTAATTCATCAGGTTCACAATCCTTGTGGGTTCTTCACAGCTCCCTAATCTTGCGGCCGTGGGTTTGGGGTGACGATTGCAGGAATGGGTATGGATGAGCGATTTGCCGTTCTGATTCTTGCACAGCCCAGTACACCGTTTTTCCTTGGCGCTGCGTCTCATTCAAACGAATGTTTTTTTGACCGGAGAAACATCAATCTACGACTTCTGCGGCATATACGCGGGATTTCCAATTGCATTCCCCACTGCCTCGCTTATGATGTGGTCTAGATTCCGCCGTATCTCTGGCTCCTTATTTTTCATGCATTTGCAATGAGTAAGAGAGAGTCTGTAGAAGTAACCGCGACCGTAAAAACGGCGCGGATTCCCCGCATTTGCCCGCAGCTCTGCTGCCAGGGCATTTGCGGAGAGGTTGGTGGATCGTCCGCAACTCCCACGGCGCGTTCACCCCAAATAGAAGCAGCATTGAAGTTTTTTTGAGGATTGCACTACCTATGGCAACGAAGCAGCCACATAACGAGCAAAATAGGCGTTGGGACGACCCTGCCTCGCTCCCTTCGCAGCGTGAGCTTGCGTTCAAAACATTCGGTGTTCTGAATGATGGCGCGCAAAGCAAGAGCTCACTAATGACCGCGGTCACCATCAATGGCACCATCCTGGTGCTGGTCCTCCTGTTCGGTAAAACTGCCATCAAGCAGATGAACCTGAACAAGAAGGATTCCGTCACCTACGTGGCGACCGCCAAACCGCCAGAGCCGCCCAAGCCACCACCACCGCCGCCCAAGCTGCCGAAGCCTCCCATCATCAAGGTGGAACCGCCCAAGATCAAGGTGCCGACGATTGAGGTGCCGGATCCGCCCAAGATTCCGCCCACGCCCGTGATGAAGGTCACGCCTACGCCCATTCTGACGCCGGCACCGCCCAAGGCGGTGACACCGCCGCCTGCTCCCAAGCCGGTAGCAATCCAGCTGGCACAGGCTGCTTCGGTCGCCAATAATGACGCGCACCCATCCGCAATCCGGCTGGGCAGCCAGACCAACCCCATCAACAACACCTCTGGCCCCGCCGTATCCGCGGTGAACCTGGGGCGGAGCGGCGCTGCGGGTATGCCGGCTGGCAATACCGGTCTGGGACCGCCATCGAAAATTGCCATTGGTGGCTCGGGATCACCCAACGGTTCCATGGGCGGCACTGCCAACGCAGCGCAGCCCATCAAGGGCATCAGCACCGGCGTAACCGGCGGTACCGGACCGGTAACGGCCCGTCCCGTGGGTTCAATTGCCATTGCCAAGGCAGCTGGACCACCTGCAATCGCACAGGCAGTGGCTGCGGCACCGCCAACCACCGCGCCCAAGCTGCTGTATAAGCCCAAGCCGGAGTACACCGACGAAGCCCGCCAGCTGCACCTTGAGGGCACCGTCTACGTCAAAATCCATGTGTCCTCGTCGGGCGCAGTCTCGGTGATCGCCGTGCAGAGCGGTCTGGGTCACGGCCTGGATGAATCTGCGAAACGTGCCGTGCAGGGCATGCGCTTCCAGCCGGCAATGGCCAACGGCCAGCCCACCGATTGGGACGGCGTTGTAAACATTAACTTCCAGTTGGCCGGTTAAACGGCCAGCTGGAAAACTTGAATTTTGCCCAGATATGAGGTTTTCTCGCATCTGGTTGCACAATCTTTGTGTACGCTGAACCTGTCCCCTCTCGGGATAACCATCAGGAGCCACCCAACCATGAGTAACCTTCGCAAGTCCTGGATCGCGGGCCTCGTCGCCGCACTGCTTATCACCGCAGCAGTGCCGGCCCATGCCGCGGACAAGAAAGCGGACAAGAAGAAGGGCGACCTTCCCGCCCGCAAACTGTCAGCCGCCCAGCAGGAGCTGGTCGACAAGGCCATTGCGCGCGAAATTGAGGTCATCAAGGTCATCCAGGAGCGCGCTCCTCTGGTTGAAACCTACATCCAGAACATGAAGCCCGATCCGGCACTGCTGCAGGTCCCCGCCTCAGACGAGCACTTCCTTGGCCGCGTGGATTTCCGGAAGGTTCTGAACGGCGAAGCCTACAGCACCGACCCCAGCGGCACGAAAAAGGGC
>JAMFTB010000144.1 GCA_026225595.1 Terriglobus sp.
CTTACAAGCCCGGCTCCGTTGGTGTAACGCCCGCTGTGTTCGCGGAGAACGGCAAGGATTATGTGGTTGCGGGCGACCGTAACGGCAAGATCTACCTGCTGGATTCAACCGCGCTGGGCGGCAGCGATCACCACACACCGCTCGCCTCTACAGACGTGATCACCGCTCCTGATGCTGCTGGTACCAATGGCATCTTCGGCACCTTCGCTACGTTCTCTGAAGGCGGCTCACGCTATGTGCTGGCTGCTGTTCGCGGCAAGGTTACCGGCGCGGCAAGCGGCGGCATCGTTGCTTTCAAGGTGGACTTCGCAAGCGGCAAGCCCAAGTTTGTACCGGCATGGACCTCGCCGGACATGGTTGGCGCATCCGGACCGATTGTTGCTGGCGGCCTGGTGTACGCACTGGCAGCGGGCAAGGGCGCTACAGCAGCCAAGCTGCATGTGCTGGACCTGACCACGGGTAAGCCGGTCTACTCCAGCGCACCTGCTGCTACCTATTCTTCGCAGCCGCTCAGCTTTGCCAACGGCCACGCCTACTTCGTAACGCATGACAACACGCTGTACCAGTACGGCATCCCCGAGGAGAAGTAATCATGCTGAAAAATTCAACACAGAAGACTCTGGGGGCCCTGGCGGGCGCAGCGCTGTGCTGCAGCATGGCCGCGGCGCAGACGACCGACTGGCTGATGAGTGGCGGCGACGTGCCGCGCAGCGGCTGGAACAAGACCGAAACCATCCTGACCAAAGACAACGTCAAGGGCATGAAGCTGCTGTGGAAGACGAAGACAGACGTCTATCCGCAGGGCCTGCACACCCTGATGGACCCGCTCGTCGTGCATGATGTGCCGACCGCTGGCGGCAAGAAGGAGATGGTGTTCGTTCTGGGCGTGGGCGATGTGATCTATGCGCTCGACTCCAAGACCGGCGTGCTGGCGTGGGAGCACCACTTCAAGTATGAGAAGCTGCCGCCCGTTACGCGCCCCGGTGCGGATGGCGCACCTGCGCGCCCTGCCCAGACGATGCCGACAGACACGCGCCACTACAACTTCCTGAACCCCGCAGGCTCGACCGACGTTCCCGTCATTGGACCAGCGGACAGCGCAGGTATCCGCCCCATCTACGTGATTGATGGCGGCGGCAACCTGAACATTCTGAGCGACGCAACCGGTGAAGATCTGAAGCCGCCCATCAAGACGGGCCAGACTTCGAAGTTCGGTCTGCAGCTGTATCAGGACAGCGTGATCTGGGCTGGTCGCGGTGGTATCTTCTCCACCAAGATCAGTGGCCCTGACTACGGCAAGCTGGTTGTCTCCAAGGGCTTTGGCGGCGGCGGCGGTCTTTGGGGACGTCGTGGGCCGATGATCACCTCGGACGGCACGGTGTGGACGACCATCGGTGATGGTCAATACAACATCAGCAAACCAGACAGCCTGGTGCTTGGCAACTCCGTTGTCGGCTTCGTGCAGAAGGATGGCAACTGGGTCGTCAAGGATTGGTTCACGCCGCCCAACTGGGATTGGCTGCGCCGCCGCGATCTGGATCCAAACAACACGCCGACGGCCTTCACCTTCCACGGCAAGGAGTACATGGCTGCTTCCGGCAAGGAGTGCCGCCTGTACCTGCTTGACCCGAAGAACCCCGGCGGTCCCGATCACTTTGTACCGTTTGTGAAGACACCACTGGTCTGCAATGAGGCCGTCGACTTTGCCAGCGCCGGTAGCTGGGGCGCTGTATCGTCGTGGGAAGACGCAAAGGGAACCCGCTGGGTGCTGCAGCCCTTCTGGGGACCAAAGCACTCCCAGATGCACTTCCCCATTGAGAACACGCCTGCCACCAAAGAGGGTGGCGTGGCAGCGTTCAAGCTGGTGGAGAAGGATGGCAAGCCTGCGTATGAACCGGCGTGGGTGTCGCGGGATATGTTCCGCGGCGAACCGCCGATCATTGCCAACGGTGTGGTCTACACCTGGGGCAGCGGCGACGACACGCAGCAGGTGTGGTCAGACATTGGTCTTAACTTTGACTCGGCCAACCGCGCCGCACTTGCCAACCACGTAACGGTGTACGCACTGGATGCGGAGACGGGCAAGGAGCTGTGGTCGTCCAAGGACATCATCACCAGCTTCAACCACTTCACCGGCATCACCGTGGCAAACGGCAAGGTGTACATGAGCAGCTACGACGGCAACCTGTACTGCTTCGGCCTGTAAATCTTCAACAACCCGCACCAAGCAGAAGAGGCCCGCGCAATGCGCGGGCCTCTTCTGCTTCTGCATTCCCAAAGATTTTGTCATCCTGAGCGAAACGAAGTGAAGTCGAAGGACCTGCATTTCGTTGGCAGCACCATGAAGGTGCTGGGATGTCGCGTCGCTCCTGCCATATACATTTTTGCAACCGCCTGCAGAATGCGGGTCCTTCGACTGCGCACTACGTGCTCCGCTCAGGATGACAAGATTTTTGACTAACGAGAAAGAGGCGCGGCTTTCGCCGCGCCTCTTTGCTCATCGTCAGCGTTGATCGTTAGCTTGGTGAACTAATCGAGCGCGTAGAAGGCCAGGCCGCTTAGCAGCTTGGGGTAGAAATCGGTTGACTTTTGCGGCATTACTTCACCGCTCAGGGAGACTTCCTTCATCTGGTCCAGCGTGACGGGCTTGATGAGGAATGCGATGTCTGCGTCGCCGCGCGCCACCTGCGCTGCTGCGTCTTCTGCGCTGCGCAGGTAACGCAGATTCTCCTGGTTGCGGATGCTCTCCTGCGTCAGGTCCAGCAGATGTTCCAGCACCAGCGAGTGCAGCTGCACCACGTCCATGGCGCGCTGGCGAGGTGGCACATGCTGCAGCGCACCCTCAACCGCGGCCTTCTTCGCCTTCAGCAGCCACGTGCCGTCGTGCATCACGGCAAGGAACGCAACGCCCGTGGTCGCGGTCAGCGGAGCCATGCGTTCCGCGGCGGTCTCTACGTTTTCCGCGTCCGATCCGGCAGCAGCAGCCTTTGTCTCAATCTTCTCGATGTCGAAGAACTCTGCGGCCTTCTGCAGAAACGCAGCCGATGAAAAATTCTTCAGGCCATAGACGATGCGGTGCGTGGGCAGGATGGTGATGCCAGGCGCGTCCGTGTTGACCAGCGTCATCATCATTGCGGCCTCAGGGAATGCAGGCACAGGCAGCTGCGGCCCCATCTTGGTATCCGCACCCACCGCGGGCGACTCATCCGCATCGCCCACGCTGCGTTCGGTCTTGCCGCTGTCCTTTGTGGTGTCGCGAACGCCAAGCTCCGCAGCGCGCTCACGTGCGTACGCAGTGGAGGTCTCGTAGCGATGATGACCGTCAGCGATGATCAGCTTCTTGTCGCTAAGCGCGCCCACCAGCAGGTTCAGCACATGCGCATCCGTCACCTTCCACACGGAGTGCACAACGCCGTACTCATCGGTCACCGTCTCATCCGGCGACGTGGTTGCAGTGCCGGTGGCATTGCCGAAGATCAGCTTCTCCACCGTGAACGATGGGTCGCTGTAGAGCATGTAGATTTGCTCGCAGTAGGTGCGTGTCGCCTTGAAGAGTGACAGGCGATCGCTCTTGGGCTTGGAAAGCGTCTGCTCGTGCCGGTAGACGACCTGCTCCGCGTAGTCATAGAGGTGACCAAGACAGATGAGGCCGCGGCGCTCGCGCACTTCGGATGTGCCGGGCACGGTGTACTTCTGCGCATAGCCGTACAGAGCGGGTTCGCGCTCCTCAACCAGCACAGCCTTCTTGCGCCAGTCCTGCAGGCTCTCCGCCGCGCGGCTGTAGACGTTCTCCGTCTCGGTGTCGGCTGGCAGGCGCTTGCCCAGGATGACGCGGATCAGGTTGTAGGGGCTGCGCTCGTAGTAAGCCTCCTGCATGGCAGGCGAAATCTTGTCATAGGGCTGCGTGACTACGTCTGCAAGGGTTACTTTGTCGGTGTTGTAGCGGAGAGCGCGGAACGGATAGATACGCATGTGTGCTGGTCGAAACTCCGTTGGGCCTTTGGCAAGGCTGCCATCCATTCTAGTTGCCCTGACCGTGGCGGCGGCCCGGGCTGCGCGATCACCGGATGAATAAACGTAAAAATGAACCGCCGGTCATCCGTTTGCACCCATCTCCTGCACTTCGTGCATCGAACCGAGCAAATCCTGCTTTCGGGACTTGAGGAAGCGCATGGCGGACGAACATACCGCGGAAAACTCACAAGAACAGTGGAAGCCGAAAGTTAATCCGTGGATTATTGCGGGGACGGTGGCGCTGGCGGCGTTTATGGAGGTGCTGGACACCTCCATTGCCAACGTGGCGCTGCCGCACATCTCCGGTTCGCTGGCGGCCAGCCTGGACCAGGGCACGTGGGTGCTGACCAGCTACCTGGTGGCCAACGCGATTGTGCTGCCACTGGGTGGATGGGCTTCCAGCGTGGTGGGCCGCAAAAACTTTTTCATGATCTGCATCACGCTGTTTACGATTTCCAGCTTTCTGTGCGGCATTGCGCCGTCGTTGCCGCTGCTGCTGTTCTTCCGCATTCTGCAGGGAGCGGCGGTGGAGGTTTGCAGCCGATGGCGCAGGCCATCATGGCCGACTCGTTCCCGGCGAGTAAGCGTGGTGCTGCATTTAGCGTGTACGCGCTGGTGACGGTGCTTGCGCCGTCCATTGGGCCCACGCTGGGTGGCTGGATTACAGACAGCTACAGCTGGCGATGGATCTTTTACATCAACATTCCGGTGGGCATTCTGGCGCTGGTGCTGGTCATGCGGCTTGTGGATGATCCACCGTGGATCAAGGGTGACCGCAAAAATCTGTTCCGGGTGGATTATGTCGGCATCGGCTTTCTTACCCTTGCCATGGCCGGCCTGCAGATTGCGCTGGATAAGGGTGAGGAGAACGACTGGT
The DNA here is from genome assembly GCA_026225595.1 of Terriglobus sp. GTDB lineage: Bacteria > Acidobacteriota > Terriglobia > Terriglobales > Acidobacteriaceae > Terriglobus. The sequence goes on from JAMFTB010000144.1 coordinate 4,892, forward strand.
TCCAATCGCACTTCATCGTGGCGTTTGCTGCCATGTTTGTCTTCGGCATGATCGGCCTCATCTGGTGGGAGCTGCGGACGAAGAACCCCATCATGAATCTGCGGCTGTTTCGATTTAAGAACTTCAGCATCTGCTGCTTCCTGATGCTGCTGGTAGGCGGCATTCTGAACGCAGGCACCGTGCTGCAGCCACAGTTTACGCAGCAGCTGCTGGGTTATGACGCCACCACCGCGGGCCTGGCGCTGACGGCGGGCGGATGCGCGTTGATTGTCGTCGCGCCCATCGCGGGTATTTTGTCGGACAGGTTTCCTGCTCGGACTCTGGTGGCATGCGCCTTCCTGTTCTTTGCGGCGGCTTACTGGTATGTGTCCACGCACATTACGCTGGGCATGACCTTTGGCAGCAACTCGTTTCTGCGCGTGATCCAGGTGGTGCCGATTCCCTTCTGCTTCATCGCCATCACCAACGCCGCTTACGTTGGCCTGCCGCGCGAGGCCAGCAACCAGGTCAGCGGCCTGATCAACTTTGCCCGCAACATCGGCGGCTCCATCCTCATCTCGCTCTCAGGGGCTGAGGTGACAAACCGGTCGCTCTTCCACCAGGCGCGCCTGCAGAACTACATGAACTACGCCAACGATTCTTTTGTGCAGTCCATCCAGCAGACCGGCCGCTTTCTTGGCATGACGGCGGGTTCGGCGCAGGGTACGTTCGCCGCGCAGTCGTCTGTTTACAACCAGATGGTGCAGCAGGCCGCGGTGATGGGCTATGCCGATGTGTATCGGCTGCTGGCATGGATGACCGCCGGCATGTTCTTCCTTGCCTTCCTGCTCAGCAAGCCGAAGGGCGGCGAAAAGGCTCCTGAGGGCGCCGCGCACTAAACTGCTTTGTCCTGCCGGACGGGCCCACTGCGCGTGGAGCGGGTGCTCGCGCACCTTTTTACTGGCTTTGCCTTGGCCCTCCCGTTGGTCGGGATAAAGATTTCGTGCCATCTTGAATCCCACATATCAAAAGCGATATGTGGGGCACCCGCCTTGTCGACAGAACATAGCTTTACCGACTTAGTTCATTCCTGTTGGCCGGATCAAACGGCGCTTACTTTGCGGGGACAAACTAGCTCTGCCGGTCGCGTACAATCGATTTCCCGCAGGCAAAGTGCTGGGGCTGAACGCTGACACAAAGGACAGCAATGGGCACCACTTCATCATTTCGCGCAGGCTCTTTTCTCGTCCTGCTGTTTTGTGTGCTGGTTGCCGTACCTCTGCGCGCGCAGGAGAATCCATTGGGCGAGGCTCACACGCCCACCAAGCCGGAGCCGCCGAAGATTCCCGCGAAGGATTTGATCACCGGTAAAGATGTCAACACCAAGGGCGCTCTGCATCAGGGTGCAACCATCCGCGTGGATGCCAACCTCGTCCTTGTACCCATGACCGTGACGGACGACCAGAACCGCCTGGTAACTGGACTGGAGCGCGAGAACTTCTACGTCTACGAGAACAACCTGCCGCAGAGCATCCGCACCTTTTCGACGGACGACGCGCCGGTCACCATTGGCATTATCTTTGACCTGAGCGGCAGCATGAACAGCAAATTTGCGCGTGCGCGCCGTGCCCTGAGCGAGTTCATGCGCACCAGCAATCCGCAGGATGAGTTCTTTGTGGTGGCCTTTAATGACCGGCCAAACATCGTGGTGGATTACACGTCCAATGTGGATGATGTGGACGCCCGCATGGTGATGTTGAAGCCCGCAAATCGCACTGCTCTGATAGACGCCGTGTACCTTGGCTTGACCAAGCTGAAGGACGCGCGCTATGACCGCAAGGCGCTGCTCATCATCTCTGACGGCGGCGACAACCGGTCACGCTACACGGAGGGTGAGCTGCGGAAGGCAGTGCGCGAGAGCGATACGCAGATCTACTCCATCGGCATCTTTGACCAGGAGGCGGCTACCGAAGAAGAACGCAACGGCCCCGCGCTGCTGACAGACATTTGCGAAGACACCGGCGGGCGGATGTTTCACGTGATCGACGTGGCAGAGCTTGGCGACATCGCCGCCCGCATCTCCGCCGAACTGCGAAACGAGTATGTGGTGGGCTACAAGCCAACCGATCTGAAACATGATGGGAATTGGCGTAAATTGAAGGTGAAGCTGAATCCGCCGTCGGGCCTGCCGCAGCTGACTGTACACAATCGTCAGGGTTACTATGCACCTTCGGATTAGCCGACTCTTTGTTCCACTATTCCTGATTGCACTTGCTGTTGGATGTCTGCCGTCTGCCCTGCAGGCACAGGCGGTACCGTCGCTGACGGTAGACCGCGATCCCGTGCCATCGCCTGATCCCGAAGCAGCTCCTGCGGGCGCTGCCGCAGCGGCAACAACTGCTCCCCAGACCACAGAAGGCCAGGTACAACGCAGTGGCGGCACCTACACGCTGCATACCGATGTGGGCGAGGTTCGCCTGAACGCCACCGTTCTGGACGGCAGCGGTCGCTCCGTGCAAACACTGCCAAAGGAATCCTTCCAGGTCTACGAGGACAACGTGCTGCAGACGATTGCCAGCTTCCGGCATGAGGATCTGCCGGTCTCCATGGGCATTCTGATTGATGCGTCCGGCTCCATGTATGACAAGCGCGCGGCCGTGGGCAAGGCGTCGCTGGACATGATCCGGCTGTCGAATCCGCAGGACGAGGCGTTCCTGGTGGATTTTTCGTTTGATCCCTTCATCGACCAGGACTTTACCCGCGACGTGAAGAAGCTGGAGCAAGGACTGCTTTATGTGAAGCCAGGCGGCGGCACCGCGCTGTATGACGCCGTCATTGCCAGCGCCGACTATCTATCGCACAACGCGAAGGAGCCCAAGCAGGCCATCCTGCTGATCACCGACGGCGACGACAATGCCAGCGGCAGCACGCTTGAGGAGACGATCCGCCGCGTGCAGGAGCTGGACGGACCCACCATCTACTGCATTGGCCTGCTCTTTGGGCAGGATGAAGATAAGCGCGAGAGCAAACACGCACGTCGCGTGCTGGAGACGCTGGCAGAGCAGACCGGTGGCGTCGCCTACTTTCCGCGCAAGCTGGAAGACGTGGACAGCATTGCGCAGCAGGTGGCGGCAGATATTCGCAGCAGTACACCATCGCCTACACCTCCACCAAGCCTGCGCGGCTAGGTGGCTATCGCGCGGTCCACGTCGTTGCGCAGTCCAAGGGCTACGGCAGGCTGACCGTGCGCACACGCAGCGGCTACTTCCCCAAGGGCGCGCCCATGACCGAGACCATACCAACCCCGTTGCCTGCGAAGTAACCGCTACAATCACCTTGCCTGTGACCCGTCCTTTCTCCATCCTTGCGCTTGCTGCTTTTTCGCTGACGACAGTGCTCGCCGGGGCACAGCAGCAGCTCATCCTGATTGACCCTGCACGTGGCGGATCAGAAGATGGCGCACACATTGCCGACCGCGTGGATGAGCGGCAGGTGACGCTAACCATGGGCCTGCGCCTGGCATCGCTGCTGCGTGCGCGCGGCTTCGGGGTGGAGCTGACACGCGACGGCGACACCAACGTGACAAGCGATGCACGCGCCGCGCTGGCCAACACCACTCGCCCCATTGCCTGCGTTCTGCTGCATGCCACTGCCGTGGGCGTGGGCGTGCACGTGGTGTCCGATCAGGCCGAGGTGGTGGAAAAAGCCGTCGGCGGCTTCACCAGTGCGCTGTTCGAGGCGGTGGTCATCGTGCTGATAGTGAGCTTCATCAGCCTGGGCATGCGCGCCGGGTTGGTGGTGGCC
>JAMFTB010000145.1 GCA_026225595.1 Terriglobus sp.
GGACCGGAATCCGCCATATCGTAGCGGCCCTGGAAAACTACAGTCCACTCGACATAGCAGATGCTTTCGCGGAGACTGTTGGGCGGCTGGTCGAGGCGATCGCCATTCACAGGGCAAAAATCGCCACCTGCCTTTGCATGGCCGCGGGCATATCACCGAATCGCTCAGTACGAGCGCGGTTGGAAAGCACTTCAAAATGTAAGAGTGGTGGCCAGAGACGGGATCGAACCGCCGACGCCGGCCTTTTCAGGGCCGCGCTCTACCACTGAGCTATCTGGCCTTGGGAGTTGATCTGCCGAGGGGTTTGATCCTGGCGTGCGGTCCCTTGGTGCCGCATGGTGTTCTTGCGGCTGCGGGTGCGGCTGCGGGAACAACTCTGCAAGTATAGCAATGCTGTGGCTCCAACGCCAATTGCGCCAGCCTGTCCGGGTTGGGAGGTATGGCGGCGCAGCTGGCGTCAGCTATGCTTACCTCATTGTTGGAGCATGATGCTCCGCGACACCCCAAACGGACGAGGCATAATCCACGCATGAGGCTCACCCAAAAGGCGTTGCTGCACGCGGCGCTGGCAGCGGCCCTTCCATCTGCCATGGCCTGCTCCGCGCTTCTTGCTTCCGCGCAGACAGCGTCTTCTGCGCCTGCATCAAGTGAAAGCCGCACCGCTACAACTGGCGAAGCCCGCATGGCGGCGCAGATGGAGCGACTGCGCGCGAACCCGCCCGCGCTGCGCGCCTTCCTGGTGCGTATGCCCAAGGGCGGCGACCTGCATGTTCACCTCTCCGGCGCGGTGTATGCGGAGACATTTATTGCGAACGCCGCGGCAGACACACTCTGCGTCGACCCGGAGAAACTGGTGCTGCTGCCCAATCGCGGCACCACGCGCAGCATTCCTCCGCAGCCTGTCTGCGTTGAGGGCACGGTGGCGGCTGCGTCTGCGCTGAAGAATCAGGTGCTGTATGACAAGCTGATCGACAGCTTTTCCATGCGTGCGTTTGTGCCCAGCGCCGGGTGGAGCGGGCACGACCAGTTCTTTGCCACATTCAATCGCTTTGGCGGCACAAACAAGAGCCACCAGGGCGAGTGGGTGGATGAGGTGGCTGCGCGAGCTGCGTCGCAGAACGAGCAGTACCTTGAACTGATGAACACGCCGGACTTTGGTGTGGCCATCAAGCTGGCTGGGCAGATGCACTGGGACGGCGACGCCGCAAAGATGCGCGCTGCTCTGCTGGCAGGCGGTCTGCGAGACAACATTGCCACCGACCGCGCGGAGCTGGATAAGATGGACGCCACGCGCAACGAGCGCGAGCATTGCGGCACTCCCCAGGCTGCGCCGGCGTGCAGTGTTCAGGTGCGGTATCTGTACCAGATTCTGCGTGCAGGTCCGCCGGAGCGCGTGTTTGCGCAGACGCTGCTGGGCTATGAGGTTGCCAGCGTCGACCCACGCGTGGTGGGCATCAACTTTGTGCAGCCAGAGGATGCGTACCTGGCGATGTCGCAGTACTCCACGCAGATGGAGATGCTGCGCTACCTGCACAGCGTCTACCCCAAGGTGCACCTGAGCCTGCATGCGGGCGAGCTTGCCTTTGGCATGGTGCCGCCGGACGGTCTGCGCTTCCACATTCACGACGCGGTTGCGGTTGCAGGTGCGGAGCGCATTGGCCATGGCGTGGATGTGATGTATGAGGATGGCGCCGATGCGTTGCTGAAGACGATGGCAGCGAAACACATTATGGTCGAGGTCAACCTCACGTCGAACGACGTGATCCTCGGTGTCAAGGGCAAGGATCATCCTCTGCACAGCTACATGGCCGCGGGCGTGCCGTTCGCTTTGTCCACCGATGATGAGGGTGTCTCGCGCATTGACCTGACCAATGAATACGAAAAGGCAGTGCTGGAGCAGGGGCTTACGTACACGCAGCTAAAAGCGTCGGCACGGTCGTCTCTGGAACACTCGTTCCTGCAGGGCGACAGCCTGTGGGCCGCGTCGGATAAGTACACTGCGATGCGTCGAGAGTGCGTGAGTGGTGGCGGTACTCCGTCGTCTGCATGCGCGGCATTTTTGAAGACAAGTGAAAAGGCACAGCAGCAGTGGGAGCTGGAGCGGCGCTTCCGCGCCTTCGAAAGCCAACAGTAGCCTGGCGACTCAGGTCGACTCGGTGGCGTCCGCGTCAATCTGCCGCAACTGCAGCGTGTCGATCGTTTTGCCGTGCGCCAGCGCGTTGGTGATGACGACCAGCCAGCTGGCGTCGTCGCACC
>JAMFTB010000146.1 GCA_026225595.1 Terriglobus sp.
CGCCAACCTCCCCCTCTAAACCTGTCCTGCCGGACGAGCGCCCTAAGCCGGCGTCGGTCACTTCGTGACTTGTAACTGCTTCGCGTGGGCCTCCCGATGGTCGGCATGAAACATATGCGTTTGATCCCGACCATCGGGAGGACGAGGCGAAGCCAGTAAAAAGGCGTGCGAGCGCCCGCCCTCCGCGCAGGAGGCCCGTCCGGCAGGACATTCGTTAACTTGGTTAGCCGTAGATTTTGCGTGCCAGCAGGTTCTCCAGCCGCTCCTGCCGTCCGGAGCGTGGCTGCGGATCAATCGCATCTGCCTCAGCCTTTGCAGCGACCTGCTCCAGCGTCATTTTGCCGGTAAGCATGGCCTGCGCCGCGGGCTGCTGCCAGCCTGCGTAACGCTCCGTCAGCAGCGCATCGTATGCGCCGTCTTCAATCATCTCTGCGGCCAGCAGGAATGCCCGCGCGCACATGTCCATGCCGCCCACGTGTGCTTCCACCAGGTCCTCTGGCGTAAAGCTCTGGCGGCGCACCTTCGCGTCAAAGTTGCAACCGCCCAGGCCCAGCCCGCCCGCCTTGATGACGTGGTACATCGCCATCGTCATCGTCCACAGATCATTCGGGAACTGGTCGGTATCCCAACCCAGCAGAGCGTCGCCGCGATTGATGTCCAGCGATCCCAGGATGCCGAACGCGCCGGCCGTTGCAATCTCATGCTCAAAGGTGTGGCCGGCCAGCGTGGCGTGATTCGCCTCAATGTTTACGCGGACTTCGTTCTCAAGACCAAACTTCTTCAGGAAGCCGTAGACCGTGGCCACGTCAAAGTCGTACTGGTGCGACGTGGGCTCCTTCGGCTTTGGCTCCACAAGAATCTGACCGGTGAAGCCGATCTTGTGTTTGTAGTCCACCACCATCGACAGGAAGCGGCCCATCTGCTCCAGCTCCTGCTTCATGTTGGTGTTCAGCAGCGTCTCATAGCCCTCGCGGCCGCCCCACAGCACGTAGTTCGATCCGCCCAGCCGCTTCGTCGCGTCCATGCAATGCTTCACCGTTGCAGCGGACCACGCAAAGACCTCCGGGTCAGGATTGGTCGAAGCACCCGCCATGAACCGCGGGTGTGAGAACAGATTCGCCATGCCCCAAAGCAGCTTCGTGCTGGAGCTTGCCATCTTGTTTTCGAGATAGTCGACCATCGTGTGCAGGTTGCTCAGTGTCTCTGCAAGAGTCGCGCCAGCAGGAGCGATGTCCGCATCGTGAAAGCAGAAGAACGGCGCATTCAGCACGCGGAAGAAGTCGAACGCTGCATCGGCCTTGGCGCGTGCCTGCGTCAGCGGATCGCCGGGGGCCATCCACGGCCGATGAATCGTGGCGCTGCCAAAGGGATCGCCACCATTCATGGCAAAGGAATGCCAGTAGGCCACGGCAAAACGCAGATGCTCGCGCAGCGGCTTGCCCAGCACAACGCGATCCGCGTCATAAAAGCGATAGGCCAGCGGCTGTGCGCTGCTGGGGCCCGCATAGGCAACCGTTGGGAACGAGCTGAAGATGGTTTGGGACACAGGTCTCTCCGTTTGGATCAATCGATGATGTAGTGTGCTGCGACGGTGTGGTTGTAGGCATCCCACGCCGCGCGATACTCGGCACGCGCCGAGGTTTGCGGTGTTGCGGTCTTCTCTGCGTCCAGCGCAACGGCCAGTTCGCATAGCTGCTGAAAGGTGCGTGGATTGCCGGTGACGTGGCCGTAGGCGTACATGGCCTGGATGGCCGCGCCCAGACAGCCAGCCTCTTCTTCAACAGGAACAACAATGGTCGCGCCCGTTGCGTCCGCAATCATCTGCCGCCAGCCAGCGGAGCGAGCGCCGCCGCCGATGGCAACAATGCGATCTGCAGGCCGGCCTTCAAGGATCAGCTCAAGCCCGTTCAAAATGCCGAAGGTGACGCCCTCAATCATGCTGCGCAGCAGGTTTGCCGCGGAATAACTTGTGGCAGAGATGCCTGCAATCACGCCCTTTGCCGCAGGCAGATCAGGCGTGCGTTCGCCGTTGAGGAACGGCACCGTCGTGATGCCGCCAGCGCCCGGCTCCGTTGCCGCCAACACCGGATCGATGTCGTCGACGGTCATGCGCAGATTCGTCAGCGTCTGGCTCACCACGTTGGTGGCGTTCATGGTGCAGACCAGCGGCAGCCATCCGCCGGAGGACGAGCAGAACGGTGCGACGTTGCCCGTTGTGTCCGACGCCGGAGCTTCGCGATAGCTATATACCGTGGACGAAGTGCCCAGGCTGAGCGTGACCACGCCCTCGCGCACGTTGCCCGTGCCAATGGCGCCCATCATGTTGTCTCCGCCGCCGGTAGCCACCACGCATGCGGACGATAGACCTAGCGTGGCCGCAACCTCCGCACGCACTGGCCCAACAACACTTTCAACCGCCAGCAGCGGAGGCAACGCTGCTGCCAACTGACCGGTGCCACCGTCAATCGCGTCCAGCACTTCGTGCGTCCACTGACGCGTTCGCGGATCGAAAAACGCAGTGCCCGATGCGTCGCCAAACTCCGCCGCAAGCCTGCCCGTCAGCCAGTAGTTGAGATATTCATGGGGCAGAAGAATATGCCGCACACGGGCAAAGTTTTCCGGCTCGCGCTGCTTTAGCCACAGCAACTTCGAAACGGTATAACCCGTCAGCGGCAGGATGCCGAAGCGGCGCAGCACAGCGTCTTTGCCACCCAGCCGCTCCACCAATTCCGCGTTCTGCGGAGCCGTCTCCGTGTCGTTCCAAAGCTTGGCCGGGCGGATGACCTGCATCGCTTCATCCAGCACCACCAGGCCGTGCTGTTGGCCTGATACTGATGCCGCCAACACGCGGCCGCCATTGCTGCCAAGCGCCTGCTTTACCGATTCCTGCAGAGCCTCAACCCACCACGCGGGGTCCTGCTCGCGCGCGCCGTTGGCCCGTTCCACCAACTGGTGCTTGGCGTAACCACGACCCAGCACAGCGCCGTCAGGCCCGAGCAACAGAGCCTTGGTGCCCTGGGTTCCACAATCAATTCCCAGGTACATGCAGGCTCTCTCCTCCAGCGTTTGGAATGTGTCGGATGCATCTTGAACTGACCAGCCGGTCATCGACCTGTCAGCGAAGGTTTTAACTAATTACACGGCCAAAACTATATCTGTCCGGAGCAAGTGTCAATGGAGTTAGACCGAATGGACCATTCGTGCTGCGTCTGTGGGAGACGCAGAAACTGGCCCAAAGCCGTTGCCATCAGGATTAAGCCGCCTGGTTACGCTGTCTGGGATAGGCCCATCGCGGGCAATCCCCTGCCCTCAACTGAGCCATGCGTGCTGCGGTGGTAACCGGCGTGCCGCTGCATCAACATGGCCGCGCCGCCACTTAGCCGCGCCAGCTCCGCATCACCTGCAGCGCGCAGTTGCGGCGGCTCGCCTGACAGCATGGTCGACGCCAGCTCCTTCGCCACGATGGGGCCGCAGTGGTCCCACGCAGCGGTAATGTCGCCCGCAATCAGGATCATCTCCGGAGACAGCGCCGCGGTAATCATGCGCAGACCGCGGCCCAGCGCGCGCGCCTGTGCGTCCAGCGCGTCGGTGGCCAGCTTGTCGCCATCCTGCACCAGCCGCAGTAGCTCATAGATGTTGGCAACGGTACGCTTGCCGCCCTCGTTAAAGGCGCGGATCGCCGCACGCGACGAGGCAAACATCTCCCAGCAGCCACGTTGACCGCAGCTGCACTGCGGTCCGTTGGGATCTACGGAGACGTGGCCAAACTCGCCCGCCATGCCGTTGTGGCCGGAAAGAATCTGCCCGCCTGAGAGGATGGCCGTGCCCACACCCTCTGCCACAGCGACCAGCGCAGCATCCTTCACACCCTGCATGCGGCCATACCAAAGCTCGCTCAGCAGGCAGACGTTTGCGTCGTTATCCATCTCCACCTGCAGGCCGGTTTCGGCCTCCAGGGCGGACTTCAAATCAAAGTCATGCCAGTGCAGGTTTGGCGCCAGCAGCAGCCGTTGCGTAACCGGATGCACGCGCCCCGGCAGGCTGACGCCCACACCCTCAAACGACTTGCCCGTATGCTCCGCCACCAGGGCGCGCATGCGCTTCCCCAGCTGCGCCACCGTGCGCTGCGGATCTGAAAAATTCGGCACCGTCTCCCGCGAGAGAAACCGGCCACTGAGGTCCACCACAGCAAGAATCGCGCGATCAGGCCGCAGATCAATCGCAAAGGTGACCATGCTGCTGTTAACCGTCAGCATGGTGGACGGACGGCCGCGCGCCGGCTTGATGACCGCGCCCTCTTCCACCCAGTTTTCGCGGATCAGTTGCTCCACAATTGCAGACACGGTGCTGGGTCGCAGACCGGAGTGGCGGGACAGATCCGCACGGGCCAGCGGCTGCTTGAATCGGATCAGTTCCAGGATGATGTCGCGGTTAATGTCGCGCGCAATGTCGCTGGACACTGGCTGAGCCGATGCCAGGTCAATGCGTCGAATGCCGCGCGTGCGGCTGTTACGGGATGGATCGAGCTCGCTCATGCCGTGATTTAGCAAGCATACCCGGAATTTGTTGGATACATTACGCGCGGCTGAAGTAAGTGGTGTAGCGATCGTTCCCAACGGCATGCAGCGGAACCAGCACCACCGTGTTGCCCCCAGCGCGTTCCGCAAAGACCTGCGGTGCAAGCTGCACCGCATTTCCAGGCAGCTTCATGGGTATAGTGCTCTCCGGCGGATTGAGCGCTACGTACTGCACCGGCCCGCGCATCAGCGCCACGGTCTCGGGATGTTTGTCGTCAATGGCCTCTGTGCGGAAGTGTTGCGACAGGCTTAGCTGCACACGATCGCCGGACTGCCAGCGGCGGCGCAGCGCCAGGAAGCGGCCCGCTGGCGCTGTCTGCTCGCGGCCATTCACTCGAACCGTTGCTGGCCCCTGCAGCCACGCAGGGATGCGCAGGTACAGCGTGAACTCCGCAGCGTGCGCGGGATTTACCGTGAACGAAACATCATCCGCCGCGGGATATTGCGTCTCCTGCACGAGCTCCACCGGCACGCCGCGCACAGCGGTGCGCACGCGGGACGGCGTGTACATGGTCACGTACAAGCCGTCGTCTGCACCAAAGTAGATGTTCAGCGGATAGTCCGCCACCGTTTGCACCAGCGTGCCGCTGCAGCACGGCCACTTCTGCTTGTAGTACACCTTCTCCGCCGCGGGCGAGTAGGTGGAGTAATACGGATAGCGACCATCAGAATCCGGCGGCTTCACCGCGAGGATGGTGTTGAACAACACGCGCTCCAGGTTGTCCGCGTAGGCCGTGTCCGTGGGCACGCCCGTGCGCAGCAGGTAACGCGCAAGCTTAGTTGCAGCGTAGGAGCCGCAGGGCGTCTCAAAGTGATCGACGGTGCTGCTCAACGCTTCGTATAGTTCGCCGCGATGGGGTGTAATGAAGGTCTCATTAGGTCCCCAGCCGCCGCTGGAAAACTGCTGCGTGGTGGTCAACAACGTGAAGGCATGCCGCAGAGCATCGCGATACTTCGCATCGCCCGTTTCAAGATACGCGCGTCCACCCGACGACAGCGCAATGGCATGCGAGTACGCATGCTGGCCGGGAAACGGATCGTCCCCACGCGCCAGCGGATCGAAGAATTCGTGGTCAAGCAGGTAGCACTCCGCAAGCTGGCGAAAGGCAGGATTGCCCGTAGCCTTCGCCGCTGCAAAGAGATTCTCCGGCATCACAAACGTCTCGTCATACGGCGGGTCCTTCTTGCCGATGCGGTCGCGTCCACGCGCAGGCAGCAATGGCTGCGCACCATCCAACACGCGAGACATCAGGGCCGGTGCGTCCGTCACGCCACTCAACGCACCCGCATCCAGCAGGCCCGCGAAGTGCTTATCCAGCGTGTAGCAGACCCACAGGTTCGTCTCCGGCCGCAGAATGCTTGTGTTCGACGAACCAAGCGTGGCGGCGAAACCGTCAACCAGCGCATGCACCTTGGCGTGGCAAGCCGCATCGCCAGTACTGGCGCCCATGCGCGACAGGCCGCTGATGTACTGACCCAGCCCATGCCCCGGCACAAAGCCATCACGGTCATACCAGCCGCCCATATCCGCACCGGGCGCGGGCAGACCCGCGCGCTGGCGATAGACCTTCAACAGCCGATCATCACTCAGTGAAAGATAATGCGCCTTGGTTTCGTTGTACTGATCGGCAAAGGGTCCGCCGGTAAGCTGCACCTCGTCATACCGCAACTGGCGCAAAGGTTCGCGGCTAGTCGGCGTTGCAGCAGCGTGCACGTGCGGAGCGGCGGCGGTTGCAGCAGCGGCCGCCGTGGTCTTCAGAAAACTCCGCCGAGTAATTGCCGTCGTCATCGCGCGCCATTGCCTCCGCATCGTGAAGACTAACGCATCGGGCGAATACTCCGCACTTACGCGCATCGCACTTGCCATACCCCGCCGCAGTTGTGTACTCCTGAGCGCATGCCTTCTCAGCAACTCTCCGCGCTCCTCGCTGCACTGCTCGTCATTCCGCAGGCCACCGCGCAGGCAAGGCCGCAGCCCGCCGCGGCTACCGCCCTGCGTCAGCAGTCATTGGAGTTTGGCACCGCGTGGTACCCGGAGCAGTGGCCAGAGTCGCGCTGGGAGACGGATCTGCAGATGATGCAGGACGCGCACATGAACGTGGTCCGCATTGCAGAATTTGCCTGGTCCACCATGGAGCCAAGCGAAGGCCGCTTTGAGTTCGTCTGGCTGGATCGCGCCATCGCACTGGCCGCGAAGCACAACATGAAGGTGGTGCTGGGCACGCCCACCGCAGCGCCGCCTGCATGGCTCACAACAAAGTATCCCGACACGCTGCGCGTGGACGAAAATGGCACGCGTGCAGAGCACGGCAACCGCCAGCACTTCTCCTTCACCAGCCCCACGTATCGCCGCTTCGCTATTCGAATCGCAGAGCAGATGGCGAAGCACTACGGCCACAACCCCAACATACTTGGCTGGCAGATCGACAACGAACTTGCCGCTCCGTCATTCGACCCAAGCACTCGCACCGCATGGCACGCATGGCTGCGGCATCACTACGGCACCGTTGCAGAGCTGAATCGCAAATGGGCAACAGCCTACTGGTCTGAGGCGTACGATACCTTCGACGAAGTGCCCATGCACAGCACGCATGAACACCCTGCACTGCTGCTGGACTGGAAGCGCTTCGTCACCGACACGTGGATCGACTACGTCGGAGTGCAGGTCGCAGTCATCCGCAGCAACAGCGCACCTGCACAATGGATCACGACGAACACCATGCATTGGTTCCAGGGATTCGACCACTACAAGCTGCACGTGAACCTTGACCTTGCCGCATGGGATGACTACTACCAGGAAGGCCATCTCGACGTGGTTCGCAACATGGTGCAGCACGACCTTGTGCGCGGATTCAAGCAGCAGAACTTCTGGGTGATGGAGACGCAGCCGGGCTTTGTGAACTGGGGCAACGTGAACGCAATGCTGCCGCCCGGCGTCGTCCGCGAGATGGCGTGGCAGGCCGTTGGCCACGGCGCTGACGCCGTCCTCTACTGGCAGTGGCGGCCCGCGCCCAACGGGCAGGAGGAGTATCACGGCTCACTCTTAGGAGGCGACGGCAAGCCGGTACCGGTGCTGAAGGAAGTTGCGCGCACCGGTGATGAATTCGCGCGCGCGGCAGACGCTCTGCGAGGCACAGAGGTTCATGCGGACATCGCTATTCTGCAGGACTACGACAGCCACTGGGCCGTGACCTTTCAACCGCAGACCATCAAGTACGACTACGAGACGGAGATCACGAATCTGTATCGGGCGTTCGGCATGGCGAGGCCGATTGACCTTATCGCGCCGACGGCTGACCTCTCGCACTATCGCGTTGTCTTTGCACCGGGACTGAACGTGCTGCCGGATGCGCTTGCACAGCATCTGCTGGACTACGTTCGCAACGGCGGCACACTGGTGCTGGGCGCACGCAGCGGCATGAAGGACGTAGACAACGCGCTGCAGACGGGCGGACAACCCGGCTCTTTGCTGATTGCAGCGCTGGGCGCGCGCGTTGCGCAGTACTACGCGCTCGATAAACCACAGCCGATGCTTCCCGCAGGCGCGGCAACCGCATGGGCAGAGCAGCTGGAAACCCTGGACGCCGGCACGCGCGTGCTGATGACCTATGGCAAAGGCAACGGATGGCTTGACGGCGCACCCGCTGCAGTGGAACACAGCGTGGGCAAAGGCCACCTGATCTACCTGGGAGCAACGCTGGATGCTGCAGGCATGCAGGCTTTTCTGCAAGCTGCAAAGCTGCCCTTGCCTGAGCCTCTACTCGCATCCATACCCGCGGACGTCGAAGTGATGGAACGCACATCACCGCAGCATCATGTATGGATCATCGAGAACCACGGCCAGGAACCTCGGCATGTTGATCTTGCTCAACCAGCGAACAACCTACTCGCGAGTCAGCCCACCGCCGTGAAGTCGATCGATCTGGAGCCGCATGGCGTCGCCGTTCTTGAGGTGGTGAAGTAATGCGCACAACGCAACTCTGTTATCGTGGCCGCGTGATGCGTTCCCTGCTCTCAGCCATCGTTGCCGCCTCTGTTGTTACCCCGATTGCTTTCGCACAAACACATGCATCGCAGGCCGCAGTGGCGCGGCAGGTTGCAAAGGTGCAGGCACTTACGTCCGCAACATCGGCAAAGCACGGCAAAGTAACTGCTTCGTGGAACTCACTCTCCACCTACAGCGCGCCCACATGGTTTCAGGATGCGAAGTTCGGCATCTTTCTGCACTGGGGCGTCTACTCCGTGCCCGCGTTTGGGAATGAATGGTACTCACGCAACATGTACGTACCGGGCAACAAGGCGTACGACCACCACATTGCCACCTACGGCCCGCAGAGCAAATTTGGCTACAAGGACTTCATCCCCATGTTTCGCGCGGAACACTTTGATCCCGCAGCGTGGATCGATCTGTTTGCAAAAGCCGGCGCGCGCTACGTGGTCCCGGTGGCAGAGCATTGCGACGGCTTTGCCATGTACGACTCTGCGGTCAATCCATGGAACGCAAGGGCGATGGGACCGCACCGTGACGTGGTGGGCGAGCTTGCCGCAGCAACACGCGCACGCGGCCTGCACTTTGGCGTGTCGTCGCACACCGCGGAGCACTGGTGGTGGTACGGCCTCGGCCGCACGTTTGACTCTGATGTGAAGGCGATGAGCGATGCGTCTGCGAACGGCTTGCCACCAACGGCGATGCTCTACGGCCCAGCCTCCGCACGAACCATACCCAACGCTGACGGCACAGTGAATGACGCGAAGGAGCCAGACCCTGACCACCTGGAACGCTGGCCTCCGCCGGACAAGCGCTTTCTGGATGAGTGGCTTGCGAAGTCCACCGAACTGGTCGATCGTTACCACCCGGAGTTTGTCTACTTTGACTGGTGGAATGGCCAGCCCGCATTCAAGCCCGCACTGCAGCAGTTTGCCGCGTACTACTATGACCGCGCGGCGCAGCAGGGCGTGAAGCCCGTGCTGACCTACAAGATTGAAGCCATGCCCGCCAACACAGCCACACTCGACATTGAGCGCGGCAAGATGGATACGCTGCGTCTGCTGCCCTGGCAGACGGACACCTCCATCTCCATCCACTCGTGGGGCTACGCGGAGCATGACGAGTACCGCACCGCGAAGTCACTGGTGCAGCAGCTGGTGGATACCGTTGCCAAGAACGGCAACCTGCTGCTGAACGTGGGACCAAAGGCCGACGGCACCATTCCCCCGGAGGCGCGCGCCGTGCTGCTGACGATGGGTGACTGGCTGCGCGTGAACGGCGAAAGCATCTACGGCACGCGGCCCTTCACGGTCTTTGGCGAAGGTCCAAGCAAGTCCGCAAAGCCAGCGGCAGAAAAGAACAGCGACATACAGGCCTACACCGCAGAGGATGTGCGATTCACCGTTGGCAAGCACGCAAACAAACCGCTGCTGTATGCCACGCTGATGGACTGGCCCACGCACGGCGAGGCTGTTGTGCACACGTTGTTTGCAGGCAACCCATACCTTGGCATACCCGTCTGCAAGGTTGATCTGCTGGGCGCTTCGGACGGCTTGAAGTTTCACCAGGGCGTGGACGGTATGCACGTAACGCTGCCGCCAACCGCATCAGCCGCAGGCCTTAGCGATGCAGCCTACGTACTTCGCATCCACACAAAGTGCGCGCGATGAAACGTCTCGCGTTCACGCTGGCCGCGCCGCTGCTTCTGCTGCCCACAACACTGCCCAGCGGCGCGCAGCAATCGAAGAAGAGTGAGACTAAGGGTGCGTGGGTCTTTGCCTACTTTAAAGAGCCTGCAAACCAGGGCATCTACCTGGCGCTGAGCCGCGATGGCCTGCTCTACACGCCGCTGAACGATGGTGAGCCGTGGCTGAAACCATCCGAGCCGGAAGAGCTGATGCGCGACATCTACATCACGCGCGCGCCTAACGGACGCGGCTTTCGCGCGGTGTGGACGTGGGGCTGGCGCGGCAACAGCATGGGCACCAGTGAATCGCAAGACCTGATGACGTGGTCGCCGCAGCGGCAGATCGCCCTCATGGGCAGCTCCCCAGACGCGCAGAACACATGGGCGCCGGAGACCTACTGGGACGCCACGCAGCAGCAGTGGCTGGTGCTGTGGTCCAGCAGCTTCAAGCCCGCGGCAGACGGCACTCCCGGCGAAGGCCTGCGGCTGTGGTCCGCACACACGAAGAACTTTGTTACCTTCACCAAGCCGGAGAAGTTTTTTGACCGCGGCTTTCCTGTCATTGACGCGACGCTCTTCCAGCGCGAGCAAAATGGCAAGCATGATGTGGTGATGGTGCTGAAGGATCAGACGCAGCAGCCGCTGCGCTACAACGAACGGTGGACCGCAGGGCCAACCATCGAAGGCCCGTGGGGTGAGCTCTCTGACACCATCAACGAGCCGTGGTCTGAGGGCCCAAGCGTGCTGCAGCTGGGCAATCGCACGGTCATTTTTTACGACCATTACCGCGCGCCCAACATTCGGTACGAGGCCATCGCCTCCACCGACTGGCAGCACTGGACTGACATTACGGGCGAGATCAGTCTGCCGGAGCAGTGCAAGCACGGAAGTTTCTTCCGCGTCACAGAAGCAGAAGCAAAGAAACTATTGGCGCGTCACGATCACGGCGTTACTCCGTAACAGGCCATAGTCCTTTCAGCCATTCATTCTTGAATCATTCTGAGCTTCTGGAGATCAGCCAGATCCTGCAGTCTTCCAACCGCAGCTTTGTTCACAATCAAGTCCTGTACAGAAAGAACAGGAAACGGAACGCCATCTGACGTGGCACCATACGAGCGACGTGGCCACGCATCGCCAAATGCAACTCCCTCGATGGTCTGCATGACATCAACACGGTTTGGCGCAACGCCGAGTTGAAAGAAGCTCTTTCCATCAAGTAAATCCGCAGGCGCAAGTGATGCGACGGGCGCACCGTATGAGAGCAATGCACGAAATACTTTTTCGCTATTCTCCGGCGAAGACTCGATCCAAACATCGAGGTCTTTGGTGCCGCGCGGTTCCACATGAAACGAATAGGCCAAGCCGCCTACGACGAGATAGCGGACTTCACACTCGTTGAAGACGGACAACAGGTCCTGCAAGTCTTTGTCCAGGTACACTCTCGACTCCTTGCAGACGATACTGTTCTAGGCTCAAACGACGCGCCTCCGCAAACCGCTCGCTGGGAGATACAGCCTGCCAGTAACGCAGGTCCTCCCGTTGAAGCTCTTCCGTATCGGAGATGAAACGGATTGTTCGCGTAGCTGCCATAGGCTTATTTTACGCCTGCGGACACAGAAAAGGCACCCGCGTGGATGCCCTTTCGCATACTTGCTGGCTAGCGCTTTAATACACGTCCAGCTGGTAGCGCTTCTGTTTCTTCAGCTCGTTCAGGTATTCCTGCGCGGCTTCCGGGCTGCAGTTTTTGCCGTTGGCAATGGTGTCCAGCAGCGTCTGCTCCACATCCTTCGCCATGCGCGATGCATCGCCACAGACGTAGAAGTAAGCGCCGCGCTCCAGCCATGCGAACAGCTCTTCCGAATTCTCCTTCATGCGGTCCTGCACGTAGATCTTCTTCGTCTGGTCGCGGCTGAATGCCGTATCCAGGCGCGTCAGCGTGCCGTCTGCCTGCATGGCGGTGAACTCGTCCTTGTAGAGGAAGTCCGATGCCGAACGCTGCTCGCCAAAGAAGAGCCAGTTGTCGCCCTTGTGGCCGTGCGCCTGGCGATGCTCCAGGAAGGCGCGGAAGGGTGCAACACCCGTGCCCGGACCCACCATGATCACTGGCGTTGACGTGTCTTCCGGCAGGCGGAAGTTTGCATTGGCATGCAGAAAGATGGGCATGGTTGCGCCTGCATCCGCGCGTTCGCCAAGGTGGCCGCTGCACAGTCCCTGCCGGTCGCGGTTGTGCGTGTGGTAACGCACCACGCGAACGGTGGTGTGTACCGCGTCACCGTGCTTGGCCTGCGAGCTGGCGATGGAATACATGCGCGGCGTCAACCGCTGCAGCACCGTGAACAGCTGCTGCGGATCGGTAATGCCGCCGGGATGCTCCGTGATGAGGTCGAGAAATTCGCGGCCCCACACGTACTCCTCCGCCTTGGACTTGTTGTCCTGGCCGGCGAGTCCCTTCAGAAAATCAAGGCCCGGTGCGCTCTCCGGCGCAATCTTGGCGTAGCTGTTTACGCTGCCGCGCGTCAGCTTGCCAATGTGCAGCTTCGTGCGCAGGGCGTTGTCCAGCGTGTCTTCTTTTTTGAAGAAGTCCAGAACCTTCTCGTCGCCCTTGAACTTCAGCGCCTTCAGCACGGCATCCACTTCCACGTGGCGGTTGGTGGGCTGAATGCCCACGGCGTCGCCGGGTGTGTATTCCATGCCGTCTTCCAGCGACAGCTCAATGTGACGGGTCTCTTTTTCAGAGTCCTTGTCGGTCAACAAAGTGTTAACCAGCATCTTCGATTCGTAGGGGTTATTGCGGGTGTACTTCTGTGTCTCAGAGCTCATTATTTTTGGTCAATCCGTAAGACTTAAGCGTAGCACGGCGACCGGATTGGTCCGCAATGATCCAGAACCAATCCCGCGCAGAAAAGATGAAGAAGATGAACTAAGGCAGACGGAAGACGAGTCCCGTGGAAAGGCCAGCGGGATTGCCCACCTGCCCGGTGCTGCCCACAAAGCCGCCGTAAGTACCCTCAATCACGCGCCAGTCAATGCGCGGCAGTATGGTGTACTCCAGCCCCGCATCCAGCTGCCACTGAAAGCGCGTGAAGTGCGTGCTGTTGACGTCCACAACACCAACGCCGCCAAGGCCTTCACCGTAGATCTTGATGGGGATGACGTGCGGCACAATGGACGCGCGTGCGCCGCCCAGTCCGCCCACCATGGTATTGCCACCCTGCGTCAGGTAATAGCCGCGGAAGTCCAGGCCCAGGTGCAGCGGAGCAAAGCTGTGCTGGTCGTGGTACAGGCCAAAGGTCGGCCCCCACATCCAGTCGCTGTTGGCTGTGTAACGCTGGCCGCTAAACAGTACATACACACCGGTCTGTGCGCGAGCACATGACGGAACAATCGCTGCAGCTGCAAACAGCGCAGCGGCAGCAGCAAATCGAACAACAGCCATGGGCGTTCGGGGGAAACGCAGCATAGAGTCACCTCAACATTCAACGCTAACGGTTGAGACGCACATGCAGCCACACTTACAAATCCGCAGAACCTGTTGGGTTAACACTTCGCCGATAGGCGGTTACAGCCGGGTGTTGCTGCGCATATGCGCCCGCGTTAAATCACGGAACGAACGCAGCAGCTGCCGGTCGCGCCGTGCAGACCAGCAGATGCACAGCGCCACCGTCGCATCCTTCGACTTCAGCGGCACAAACACCAGATCCTTCGTCAGCGACTGTTGATGATTCAGCGGCAGCAGAGCCACGCCCTCGCCGGACTGCACCATAAGAATCACGCTGCTCCACACCGACGAGGTACTGGCAATGTTCGGCACAAAACCGGCCTCTGCGCACAGCTCCGTCACCTTGTCATAAACGGCGGGCGAAACATCCCGCGCTGAGATGATGAACGGATCATTCGCTAGATCTTTCAGGTCCAGCCGCTTCACGTCCGCGCGCGGATGATCACGAGGAAGGATGGCAACGATAGGGTCAAGCCGCAACGTTTCATGGCGAATTTCGCGACGAAACTGCGGCTCTGGAATGCGCGTGAAACCCAGGTCAATGCGGCCATCCTCCAGCGCAGCCCACTGCTCCACCGGTGTCATCTCCATAAGCGATAGCTCCACATGGGGGTGCGATTGGCGGAAACTCCGCACCAGCATGGGAAAGCCCTCGCCCACGCTGCCGGCGAAAAAACCGATGCGAAGTGTGCCCACTTCGCCCCGCTCCGCACGTTGCGTTTGCACCAGCGCGTTGTTCGCTTCCTCCAGCACACGGCGCGCATGCTGCAAAAAGACCATGCCAGATTGCGTCAGCAGGGTCTTGCGCGCGCCGCGATCAAGCAACTGGATGCCCACCTCTCGTTCCAGGTCTGCGATCTGTTCGCTAATGGCCGATTGCGAAACATGCAGTGCCTGCGCAGCCCGGCTGAAGCTCTCCTGCTCCGCAACGGCGACGAAATATCTAAGGTGGCGCAGCTCCATGCCTTATTGTATCGGTAATTCCGATGGCTAACTTCGGAAGAAACCTCGACTCGATCTCCCTGTAATGGAGTCAGATAGAAGAACGCCCGGATTACTTCGGGCCCGGGGAAAAAGAGTCCATGTGGATCGTCAAGGTCGCGCTGAGCCGGCCATACACCTTCATCGTTCTGGCGCTGCTGATTCTGCTGGCGGCTCCGATCGTGATTCTGCGCACGCCGACGGACATCTTTCCAAACATCAATATCCCCGTCGTCTCCATCGGCTTTACCTACACGGGACTGAATCCGGAGGAGATGGAAGGCCGCCTGACCACGCCGTATGAGAAGGCGCTGACCACGCTGGTCGACAACATCCAGCACATTGAATCCACCAGCTACAACGGCTTCGCGGTCATCAAGGTATACCTGCAGCCGGGCGCTTCGCTGGATACGGCAAACGCGCAGATCACCGCGGCCTCACAGTACGAACTGCGCCAGCTGCCGCCGGGCGTGCTGCCTCCGCAGATCATCAACTTCTCCGCATCCAGCGTGCCCATTCTGCAGCTGGGCCTCTCCGGCGAAGGATTGTCGGAGTCGCAGCTGAATGACTACGGACAGAACTTTGTGCGCCCGCAGCTCGTCACCGTCAACGGTTCGGTGATTCCGCTGCCCTATGGCGGCAAGCAGCGGCAGATCAGCATCTCCATGGAGCAGGGCGCGATGCAGTCCAAGGGCATTGCACCGGGTGACCTGCTGAACGCACTCGCATCGCAGAATGTCATCACACCCTCAGGCACCATCAAGATTGGCCCCACAGAATACGACGTACGCACCAACGGCACTCCGCGCACCGTGGAAGACCTGCAGACACTGCCCATCAAGCAGGTGAATGGCACCACCATCTTCCTGCGCGATGTGGCTACCGTGGCCGACGGCTTCCAGTTCCAGACCAACGTGGTGCGCCAGGACGGTAAACGCGGCGTGCTGCTGAGCGTGCTGAAGAACGGCAACTCCTCCACGCTGGACGTTGTGAAGGGCATCCGTGAACTGTTGCCGCGTGTTGCCTCCACGCTGCCGTCATCGCTGAAGATCACCGCGCTGGGCGATCAGAGCGTGTTTGTACGTGCCGCGGTTGAAGGCGTGGTGCGCGAGGCAATCATCGCTGCCGCACTCACCGCCATCATGATCCTGGTCTTCCTGGGCAGCTGGCGGTCCACGCTGATCATCGCTGTCTCCATCCCGTTGTCGATCCTGTCCTCGGTCATTGTGCTGGGCCTGCTGGGCGAAACCATCAACACCATGACGCTGGGTGGCTTGGCGCTGGCCGTCGGCATCCTGGTGGATGACGCAACCGTCACCATTGAAAACATTGAGCGGTATCTGGAAGACGGCTTCCCGCTTATCGAAGCAATTGAGCAGGGCGCCGCGCAGATCGCCGTGCCTGCGCTCGTCTCCACGCTGTGTATCTGCATTGTGTTCCTGCCCATGTTCTTCCTCAGCGGCGTGGCGCGCTTCTTGTTTGTGCCGCTGGCAGAGGCGGTGGTGTTTGCCATGCTGGCCAGCTACATCCTCAGCCGTACGCTGGTGCCCACGCTGGCCATGTACCTGCTGCACGACCACTCCCATGCGGAAAAGGGCAATGGGTTCTTTGCGCGATTCCAGCAGGGTTTTGAGCGCAACTTCAACCGCGTTCGCGAGAGCTATGACAAGCTGCTGCGCCGCCTGATTGCCGCGCGCAGGATGTTTGTGCCGGCCTTCCTGGGCATCTGCGTGCTGATGTTTGCGCTGATTCCCTTCCTGGGCCGCGACTTCTTCCCGGACACCGACAGCGGCCAGTTCATCCTGCATGTGCGCGCGCCAACGGGCACGCGTATTGAAGAGACGGCCAAGCTGTTTGACCTGGTTGAGAATCAGATTCGTAAGACGATCCCTGCCGCTGAAGTGTCCGCAGTACTGGACAACATCGGCATGCCGTACAGCTCTTTGAACACGCAGCACCTTACCAACGGCACCATCAGCGCGGCCGATGGCGACATCTTCGTCAACCTGAAGGAAGATCATCATCCGACCAAGAAGTATGTAGAAGCTCTGCGTCGCGACCTGCCGCGGATGTTCCCGCAGGCTGTGTTCTACATGCTGCCCGCGGACATCACCACGCAGATTCTGAACTTCGGCGTGCCCGCTCCCATCGACATTCAGATTGAAGGCAACGACATTGCCGCCAGCAAGGTGCAGGCAGACAAGCTGCTGGCCAAGCTGCGGCAGGTGCCGGGCCTGACGGATCTGCGCATTCAGCAGCCCTTTGACGGACCCACACTGCAGGTGGATGTGGACCGCACCAAGGCGCTGCAGGGTGGCTTCAGCGAGCGCGATGTTGCAACCAGCGTGCTGAACACACTGAGCGGCAGCTTCCAGGTAACACCCATGTTCTTCCTGAACTGGAAGAATTACGTGAACTACAACATGGTGGCGCAGACGCCGCAGTACAAGATGGACACCATGCAGGACCTGCAGAACATCCCCATCAACCGCAGCACTGCGGGCGCTGCTCCGGCCAGCCCCATGCAGCCAGAGATTCTGGGTGACATTGCAAAGGTGGGCCGCGGTACTGAGATCACGGTGATCAACCACTACAACATCCGCCGCGTGGTCGATATCTTTGGCAGCGTGCAGAATCGCGACCTGGGCGCAGTCAGCAACGGGATTGAAAAGATCCTTGCAGACAACAAGAGCTCGCTGCCACGCGGAACTTTTGTCACGCTGAAGGGCCAGGTGGAGACGATGCGCTCGTCTTACGTCGGCCTTATCGGTGGACTTGCCTTCTCCATCGTTCTGGTCTACCTGCTCATCGTGGTGAACTTCCAAAGCTGGGTTGATCCGTTCATCATCATCACGGCGCTGCCCGCGGCGCTGGCCGGTATTGTGTTGTTCCTGTTCCTGACGGGCACACGGCTCAGCGTTCCCGCGCTGATGGGCGCCATCATGTGCATGGGCGTGGCCACGGCCAACTCCATTCTTGTGGTGTCGTTCGCCAAGCAGCAGCTTGAGGAACACGGAGACGCCATTCGCGCCTCGATTGAGGCAGGCGCAACGCGCTTCCGCCCCGTGCTGATGACGGCCATGGCCATGATCATCGGCATGGTGCCCATGGCGCTGGGCGCGGGTGACGGCGGCGAACAGAATGCACCGCTGGGACGCGCCGTTATCGGCGGCCTGTTCTGCGCAACCATCGCAACGCTGATCTTTGTACCCAGCGTCTTTGCATTGATCCACGGCAGTGAAAAAAGCACACGCAAGCGCGCTGAACAAAAGCCGCAGCTTGTGGAGGAGCACGCATGAGTGAGCAGGGCCAAACACCGGTGATCGATTCTGAAGGCGCTATGGATGCACGCAGCGACGTGCACAACATCCACACAGATGTGGTGGCGGCGCACAGCGAACCGCACGCAGAGCGGCACGTTGATGCACCAAGCGGCGGCCGCACCATCGGCCTCATCTTTGCCATCATGGTGCTGTGCGCCATCGGCTACGGCATCTACATGCGCCATGCGCATGAGTCCGAGCTCGCCGAAAGCACACATCAGGGGTCCATACCGTCCGTCACGGTGACGCACGCAACCTCAGGCTCAAAGGAGCAGGAGCTTGTGCTGCCCGGTACGGTGCAGGCGTTTATTGAAACGCCCATCTACTCGCGCACCAATGGGTACCTGAAAAAGTGGTACTTCGACATTGGCGCGCACGTAAAGCGGGGCGACCTGCTGGCAGTGATTGAAACGCCGGAGATTGATCAGCAGCTGTCGCAGTCAAAGGCAGAGCTGGAGCGGACGCAGGCGAACTCGCAGCTTGCAGGCACCACAAGCGAACGCTGGCAGAATCTGTTGTCGAAGCACGCCGTCTCGCAGCAGGAAGCCGACCAGGCCAAGAGCAACTACATTGCCGCGCAGGCAGCGGTGGATGCGAGCGCAGCCAACGTAAAGCGGCTGGAGGAGATGCAGAGCTACGAGCGCATCACGGCTCCGTTTGACGGCATCATCACCGCGCGCAACACCGACATTGGCGACCTCATCAACGCAGGCTCCGGCTCAGCCAATCCGCGCGAGCTCTTTCATCTGGCGGCGCTCAGCCGCATGCGTATCTACTCGTCCGTGCCGGAGCAGTATGCGGATCGCGTAGGAAATGGCGGCACAGCAGTTATCACGCAGGACTCCAATTCCGGCCTGAAGCTGCAGGGACAGATCGTCCGCAACGCCAACGCCATTGATCGCACCACGCGCACACTCAACGTGGAAGTGGATGTAGCCAACGCCAACGGAGCGGTGCTGCCGGGTGCGTATGTGTTTGTGCACTTCAAATTGCAGGGCAACGGCAGCCACATGACCGTGCCCTCCAACACGATGCTCTTCCGTGCACAGGGTCCGCAGGTTGCCGTGGTGAAGGATGGCCGCGTGCATCTGCAGCCCATCCAGATTGGCCGCGACTACGGCGACACC
>JAMFTB010000014.1 GCA_026225595.1 Terriglobus sp.
TACCTTCATTACTCAAACCCTGTCCTGCCGGACGGGCCTCCTACGCGGAGGGCGGTCACTTCGTGACTTATACTCGGCTTCGCGTTAGGCCTCCCGATGGTCGGCAGGAGGATTTCATTCCGACCATCGGGAGGGCCACGCAAAGCAGAAAAAAGGCGTGCAAACACCCGCACCACGCGTAGCGGTTTTTAAAGCTCTAACCGCGCGCGGGTGGCTTTAATCCAAGTTCGACCATCACGCGCTGCAGATCCTTCCACGCCTCGCCCTTCTGCCGCGGATCGCGCAGCAGAAACGCGGGGTGATAGGTGACTGCACACTTGGCTCCGCGCACGTCATGCCACCTGCCGCGCAGGCTGGCAAGCGACTGCCGCACGCCCAGCAGATACGCAGCAGCCGTCGCACCCAGCGCCACAATGACTTTGGGCTGCACAATGTCAATCTGTTGCAGCAGAAACTGCGAGCAGGTGTTGGCCTCAACCGGCTCCGGCACGCGATTTTTCGGCGGCCGACACATCACAATGTTCGCGATATAGACCTGCTCACGCTGCAGGCCCATCGCCTGGATCATGTTGTTCAGAAGCTGCCCTGCCTTGCCCACAAAGGGCACGCCGCTGGCATCCTCATCCGCACCCGGGCCTTCGCCCACAAACATCAGCTGCGCATTGGGATCGCCATCCTTAAACACGATGTTGTGGCGCCCTGCATAGGCAAGCGGGCAACGTGTGCAGTCGCCAATGTACGCGCGCAGTGCCTGCAGCGCTGCAGGTTTATCCGCAGGCGCAACACGCACAGCGGGCAGCGGAGCAAGCTGGTTGAAGCTGACAAGTGGCATAGTGGGCGGCGCAAAGGCTCCTGACTCTGGCGATGGAAGCTCGTCAAAGTTTACGTCTGCGGATGCCGCAAACTCATGCACCTGCGGTGGTGTTGCTGCGGCTGGATGCCTTGCGGCCGCAACCGACGGCGTGATGACAATCTCAGGCCCCGCATTGCGTGAAGCAGAAGAAGCCGGCCGCAATGGTGCCGCGACAGATGGGCGTGGAGGCGCAGCAGATGCTCGCTCAAACGGAGTAGCAGTACGGGGAGGTGCAGCAGCAGGTCGAGGTGTTTGTGCAGGAGCCTGCGATGCCGCGGCAGAAGGCCGCGAAGCAGAACTCCCAGCAGCTGCAGGCGATTGAGCGCGCAGCCATGCTTCAACCTTTGCGCCCAACTCCGGGTCTGCACCGCCGTGGCGATACATGTCGTAAACGCCCAGATCGCGCAGGTAGTCCAGATACCCGCGCAGCGCTTCTCCGCTTAGCTCCATGGTTTCAATCCCAGCTCCATGGTTTCAATTCTACGGGCCGCACAGGGTCATGCCAGCCTTGCGGCTTCGGCATCAGACAAACTCCCACAGCCTGATTTACAGGGCTGAAGGGATGATTGCCTTGGGCATCGGCGTAACGATGTACCGCACGTGTCCTGTGCGGATCTCATCCTGTGCCACGCGGCAGGCTTTCATGCTGGTGGTGGGCATCAGCGGCACAGCGCCACTCTGCAGCTGGCGCGCGCGGCGTGCTGCTCCCTTTACCAGGCTGTACTTGTTATGCAGTGCTTCGTTTTCGTTCAGTGCGTCGTTATGTTCGCTCATCACTCAGCCCCCGTACCACATGAGCCAACTGTACCGCAGAATGACGCACGCTAACGGTTGCGCGGCAGAACAAATTGTGAGAGACGATCAGGAGCTGGAGGAAAACTGGTCCAGCACTGCCTGCAAACGAGCCGACGAACTTGCGGTGCGGCAGCTATCTGCAAGCGCAGCAACAGATGCGTCCGCATCGCCGCGTGCCTGCAACACCACGGCACGCATCTCTGCCGCGGCGGTGTCCAGCACATCATTCACAATCGCAAATTGATACCGCGCAACGTACTCAAGTTCACCATGCGCCTGGTGCAGCCGCCGCTCGATCACGGACTCATCCGTCATGTGTTCGGCCGCGCTGCGGTTGCGCAGCCTCGTCTCAAGCACCAGCGGACTGGGCGGCATGATGAAGATGGAAACAGCGCTGGGCACGCGATCCATCACCTGCATTGCGCCCTGCACATCAATGTCCAGGATCAGGTCGCGACCATGCTCCGCCGCCAACGACAGCGCGCTGCGTGCGGTGCCGTAGTAGTTGCCAAAGACCTCGGCCCACTCCAGAAACGCGTCGTCCGCAATCATTCCTTCAAAGCGATCGCGCGTGGTGAAGTGGTATTCCCGGCCATCCTCTTCGCTGCCGCGCGGCGCGCGCGTGGTGTAGCTGACGGAGAACTCCAGCCCTTCCACAAACTTGCGCAGCTCGCCCACCAGTGTGGACTTACCGGAGCCGCTGGGAGCGGAGATGATGAAGAGGATGCCAGGCATAGGTGGTTAAGTGGGTCAGGGGCAGTTTATACGCCCGTGGCCGGTGCCTCCCCAACAACATCCAGAACTTCATCCACAACCACCAGCCGCTCGCCTGACCGTGAATCCGTGAACTGCATGGAATAGAGCCGGTGGTAGATGCCGCCCTGCTGCATCAGTTCCGCATGCGATCCACTCTCAGCAATGCGGCCGCGCTCCACCACCAGGATGCGGTCCGCGCGCCGCACCGTGGACAGGCGATGCGCAATGACCAGCACCGTACGGTCGACCATCAGGTTGCCAAAGGCCGCCTGCACCAGCGATTCGCTCTCCGCGTCCAGCGATGAAGTGGCTTCGTCCAGGATGAGGATCGGCGCGTCCTTCAGGATGGCGCGCGCAATCGCCAGCCGCTGGCGCTCGCCACCAGAGAGGCGGAAGCCGCGCTCTCCAATGATGGTGCTGTAGCCGTCGGGCATGGCCATGATGAAGTCATGCGCCAGCGCTGCACGCGCCGCGGCTTCAACTTTCTCCTGCGACACGTCTGGCCGGCCGTAGGCAATGTTGTTGCGCACGGTGTCGTTGAAAAGCACCGTCTCCTGCGTGACGGAACCAATCAGCTTGCGCAGGCTGTTCACCTTCACGTCGCGCAGGTCTTCCCCATCCATGGTGATGACGCCGTCCGTGGGATCGAAGAAGCGTGGGATGAGATTGACCAGCGTGGATTTGCCACTGCCGCTGGGACCAACCAGCGCCACCATCTCACCACGCTGCACATACAGGTTGATGCCCTTAAGCACCTCGTGCAGATCGTTCTCGTTCTCCTCATCGCGATAGCTGAAACGCACATCGCTGAAGCGGATGCCCTCGCGGAAATCCGCCAGCTCGACCGCGCCCTTCTTATCGGGCACCTCGTCCTTTTCATCCAGGAAGAGGAAGATCTTTTCGCTTGCGCCCAGCGCCTGCTGAAAGTTGTTGTAGTACATGGCAAATTTGCGAACCGGGTCATACAGCGAGAACACCGCGATGAGGAACGCGATGAACGAACCAGAGGTCATCTGTTGATGCACGATGCGTCCGCGGCCAATCCAAAGCAGCGCCGCAATGGCCACAGAGCCAAGCGCATCCATCAGCGGTGATGAGATAGCGCTGACGCCGATGGCGCGCATATTGGCACGCAGCAATCTACGGGCCGCGCGACGGAAGCGCGTCAGCTCCCACGTCTCCATGCCAAAGGCTTTGACGATTCGGTTGCCGGTCAGCGTCTCATGCAGGATGTTCTGGATGTCCGACAACTTGTCCTGCCCACCGCGTGTGGTGGTGCGAACACCGCGGCCAATCCTGCGCGCAGACAGGAAGATGACGCCGACGAAGAACAGCAATATCCACGCGAGCTGGCCGCCATAGATGATGACCACGATGGCCATGAAGATGAGCGTGAAGAGCTGCTGTAGAAAATCGCTCAGCACGGTGGACATGGCCACCTGCACACGCTCAATGTCATTGATCAGCGTGGAGACGAGCGCGCCCGTGGTGTAGCGCTGAAAGAACGAGACCGAACGGCGCAGGATCGCGCTATACAGGTCGTTGCGCAGATCGGTGATCATGCCATAACCGGCATAGTTGACCAGGTATGTTCCTGCGTAGTCGCACACGGACTTCACGACTGCCGACATCACCAGCGCGTACGCCACAACCACCCATGCGTTCTGAAAGTGGCTGGGCACAAAACGGTGCAGGTTGATCGTCCAACCCAGGTGCGGCACAGTGAAGATCAGGATCTTCCGCGGCTGCTCATTCGGGCTCAGCACATTGTCCAGAATGGGCTTGACCAGCATGATGCGAAGCGCAGACAGCGCGCCCACCATTGCCATCAACACCACGGACAGCAGCGTGTAAATGGCATAAGGGCGCAAGTAGCGCATCAGGCGCAGGATGCGTCTCATCGGCCCAGAGTCCGATCTGTCTGCGCGTTTATGAGCCTTGGCACAGGTTTGATTCTATCGCCATGCCCCATTTGCGCCTCCCTTTGAATTGTCATCCTGAGCGGAGTCGAAGGACCTGCATTCTGCCAGCATCGCAACGAAGGTCGGGGACGGAACCGAAGGTTGATCTAACGATGTGCTTATCCCGGCACCTTCATGCCAACGCCAACGGAATGCAGGTCCTTCGACTGCGTGCTTCGCACTTCGCTCAGGATGACAAACTACCGGGCGCTGCGGGATGACAACGTGGGGGAGGAGAAGCTACCGAGGCATATCCCGGTGCGTTACCTTGGCGCGGTAGCCCGCATCCGTCAGGCGCTTCTTCATGTCCTCTGCCAGCGCCACCGACCGGTGCTGGCCGCCGGTACAGCCAAACGCGATGGTCAGGTAGCTCTTCCCCTCGGCCACGTAGTGCGGCAGCAGAAATTTCAGCAGCTCCGTTGTTCGGTCCAGAAACTCCATCGTCTGCGGAAAGCTCTTCACGTACTCCGCCACGCGCGCGTCGCGGCCGGTGAGCGGACGAAACTCCGGCACAAAGTGCGGATTGGGCAGAAAGCGCACATCAAAGACCAGGTCTGCCTCTGGCGGCACACCGTTCTTGAAGCCAAAGCTCATCGTCGACAGCAGCAGCGCCTGTTCGCCCTCGCGCCGGCTGAACTGCGAGTCGATGTGCGCGCGCAACTCGTGCACGTTGAACTTGCTGGTATCCAGCAGCACATCCGCCACGTTGCGAATGGGTTCCATGCGCGTTCGTTCCGCGCGGATGCTGTCGCTGACCAGCTCATTGCGCCGCAGCGGATGTGGCCGGCGCGTCTCCGAGTAGCGTCGCACCAGCACATCGTCCGCAGCCTCAAGATAGACAACCGTGGTGGGCAGCACCTTGCGCACCTGCTGCAGGATGGCCGGGAAGCGCTCAATCAGCCCCTCGCGCACATCCACGCCCAGCACCGCGCGCGTAATCTCATTCGATCCGCGCACAAGGTCTGCAAACTGCGGAATCAACTCCAGCGGAAGATTGTCTACGGCGTAGTAGCCCAGGTCTTCAAACGTCTTCAGCGCAGAGAGCTTGCCCGAGCCGGAGAGTCCGGTGAGCACCACCAGTTCGCCGTGCAAGGCAGTAACCGACTTAGCGGCTGGGGTCTTGCGTGATTTGCTGGGTGGCTTTGTGGCGACTGCCTTTACCGCAGCGGACTTCTTAGGCCGCTTTGCCGGAGCCTTCTTCGCGCTGCCGCCCTTTGCCATGCGGCCATGCTAGCACCCACGTCCCGCCGCCCTGCCGCAACTGTGTGCAAGCAGGATAAATAGCACTGCAAAAATCGAAGGGCGCCTGCCGTAGAAGACATACGCCCATCCGCTCGTTCGAATTGTGTGATCGTGCGGAGACTACGCCGCCTCTACCTCGTGGTCTTCCGGTAGTTCGGCAACATCCATGCGAGCCATGGCCTTACCCACGCCGGTCTTGCTCTGCGATAGGCGCTTCGATTCCGCGTCGGTCTTGCTCTTCACCGTGTTGCCGTCCGTGGCATCTGACGTCTGCAGACGTATGGAGCCGATTGCCGTCTGCGACGGATGATGGCGCGTGGTTGTCACCTTCTTGCGCGCCTTCACGGCCTGCACCTCCACCTTATCCAGCGCCTCCTTCAGCGCTACCTCAACTTCCTTGGCAGACGTGCGTGAGGAGAAGTCACTGATGGTGTTGCGCACCGTAACTTCGGCCTCGCAATGGTTCTTTTCGCAGCTCAGCACCACCTTTGCAACGCAGTTGGGGCCCAGAATTTTCCCAATCCTTGTCAGTCCCTCGGTTGCCTGCTCACGCAGCTTTACCGTGATGGTCGTGCCTCGTCCGGTGATTTCAAGATCCATGCGCTACCTCCTTCACCTGTCCGTTAGATGACCCGGCACCCCGGCCACGCAGCCTGTAAACAGAGCGTGAACGACGCGCCGTGAGGGTTTGTTTTAGTCCCATGGAAAGGGTTGCGTCAATGCGATTCGAAAGAGAGCCCACGCCATCAATGCAAAACGGAACGGTAAGCATGCCGCTTCCCGCCATCAGTACAGCCGGTGGTTCTTTCGTTTGGTGCGATCGGGAACAAGATTTGATCCTGACCAACGGGAGGGCCAGGGCGAAGCCAGTAAAAAGTGCGTGAGCACCCGCTCCACGCGCAGTGGGTCCGTCCGGCAGGACATTGTTTCTAAGGCTGCTAGTCCCGGCGACGGCGCTGGTGTGTACTAGGAATGTTCATGTCTTCGCGGTACTTGGCCACGGTGCGGCGCGTTACCTGGATGCCCGCACGCTGTAGCTCCGCTGCCAGAACATCATCCGTCAACGGCTTGCGCGGATCTTCATCCTCAATCAGCTTGCGCACCTTCTTTTTCAGCAGCATCAGCGGCAGGTCGCCGCCCTCCGGGCCGTTGACGCCCTCCGTGAAAAAGAAGCGCAGCTCATACACGCCCTGCGGCGTGTGGACATACTTGTTTGCAACGGCGCGGCTCACGGTGGAGGGATGCACACCAATCTCCTCCGCCACATCTTTGATCATCATGGGCCGCAGCGAATCCATGCCAAGCTCCAGAAAGTCACCCTGGCGGCGCACAATGCATTCGCAGGTGCGCACGATGGTATTTTTGCGCTGCTCAATGTTGCGCAGCAGCTGGATAGCCGAGCGATAGCGCTCCTTGACGTATTCCTTCACCTCGCGCTCGGTGCTCTTCATCCGCAGCATGCGCCGATAACCGGCATTCAGCCGCAGCGCCGGCAGGTCCTCTTCATTCATCACCACAACCCAATCGTCGCCACGCTTTGCAAAGGCAACATCCGGCTCAATCAGCCGCGTCTCCTGCAGGTTGTAGCGCTGGCCAGGGCGCGGGTCCAGTGACCGGACGGCGTCCAGTGCCGCGTCTACCTGCTCCGTGGTGGCTCCCAGCAGCCGAGACAGTTCGCGCAGGTCGCGCTTCTGCAGCAGCGGCAGATGGTCCGAAATAATGCGGCAGGCTGACTGCAGATGCATCCGGCGCTGCTGCAACATGGCCAACGGCGACGGCACATTGTCTACCCGGCTGGCCTTCGCGCGCAGAATGGCAGCGTCCAGCTCCTGCATCTGCGCGGTCGTCTGCAGCAACAGGCACTCCCGCAGGTCGCGCGCGGCCACGCCAATGGGGTCCAGCGATTGCACAACGGCACGCGCCTCCGCCATCAGCTCAACGGATGCACCGGACGGAGAGCTCTCTGCAAGCTCCTCGTCTGTCAGCAGCAGGTAGCCGTTCTCCTCCAGATTGCCCACCACAACCTCTGCAGCGGCGTGCAGATCCGTCTGCAGCACGATGCCACCCAGCTGCCACAGCAAGTGGTCGCTGAGCGTGGTGGGTTTTGAGAGGAAGTTTTCAAACGAGGGCGTGTCCACATCCTCAAAGGTTGGCCCGGCAGCGCGGAAGCCGGGGTCCAGGTAGTCCTGGAAGTACTGGCTCATATCGATCTCGTCGAAGGGGTCCTTCTCCGTGCGATCGTTTTCGGCCGTCTTCTGTTCCAGGCTCAGTTCACGGTCGCCCTCGCGGCCGGCCAGCTCGTCAAAGCTGGCGGAGTTGTCTTCAATCTCTTCCAGAACCGGATTTTCGATGATCTCCTGGTTGATCATCTCCTTCAGCTCAAGCTTGTTCAGGGCCAGAACGCTGACCATCTGCACCAGGCCGGGTGTGAGCACCTGGCGCTGTGAGACCTTCAAATTTAGCTTGGGCTGCAGCAACAAAGCGGTTCTGTCTCCTCGAATGGCACGGGGGATGGCGAGGACCGGTCAGCGCAACAAGCGAATCGGGAGCCACCGGTTTCTGGCAGTCTACTCCCTAAGATGCGCCATTTATGTCATTGGCATGCAACGTGCTTGCGGATTTCTCCACAACTTGTGCCAATGGGGGAAGGGAGAGTCTCAAATCGATGTAAAAACTGGGTTTATGCGGGGCGGCGAGCGCTACAGCCGGAAATTATCGCCCAGGTAGATGCGCTTCACTTCTGCGTCGCGGCCCAGATCGCCCGGTGTACCGTGGCGGAAGATGCGGCCCTCGGTGATGATGTAGGCGCGGTCGGTGACGGAGAGCGTCTCCCGAACATTGTGGTCGGTAATGAGCACGCCAATGCCCTGCCGCTTCAGCCCGAAGATGATCTCCTGCAGGTCGAGCACTGCAATGGGGTCAATGCCGCTGAAGGGCTCGTCCAGCAGGATGAACGACGGCTGGATGCACAGGCAGCGGGCAATCTCCACGCGGCGGCGCTCGCCACCGGAGAGCGCGTAGCCCTGCGTGCGGCGCACGTGACCCAGGTTCAGCTGATCGATGAGTGCGGCGGTGCGCGTGCGCCGTGTCTCCCAGTTCAGCGGCTGCGTCTCCAGGATGGCGAGGATGTTCTCCTCCACCGTCAGCTTGCGGAAGACGCTGGGCTCCTGCGGCAGGTAGCTAATGCCGTAGTTACGTGCGCGCAGGTACATGGGCACGCGGGTAATGTCTTCACCACCCACGGTGACCACGCCGGAATCCGGCCGGACCAGGCCCACAATCATGTAAAAGCTGGTGGTCTTGCCCGCGCCGTTTGGCCCCAGCAACCCCACCACCTCACCCTGCGTGATGGACAGGCTGACGCCACGAACAACCTCGCGGCCGCCATAGCTCTTGGCAAGTCCATCTGTCGATAGCGTGCGAAGCGCGGAGCCAGTGGCTGCGCTGGACTCAAAAGTCTGCGTGGGTTGTGCGGGCGAGTTTGAAGCGAAGGTACTCAAGCGTTTCTAACGTTTTAGATGCAACTGCGGCGTCAATGTCATCAAAAAACGCCGTTCTGTGCGAGTACCGAACTGGTGGTTGTGCTGCCCAGGTGCGAATCGTGAAGAACCTAGTGCGAGTGTGAAGAACGCGTCGCGTCTGTCTCTGTGCGAACGCGCCTGCCCGTCTCCCCGGCGACTTCGACGCTATCACTGCCGGCGTGGAAGATCAACGACGCGCCGGTGACGTTGCCGTGCTGGCTGTCGTCCACACGAGGCGGCACGGCAGGCGTGCCGGTGAGCAGATAGCGATCGTCGGCAGCGGTGTAAAGCAGTCGTTCGCCAATGGCGGTGCGGCCCGGCTGCTGCAGATGGACTCCGCCTGTGGCCAGAATGCTTTGAACGCTGCCACCCATCATGCCTCCAAGGGCAAGCCCGGCCGCTGCTGGCGCGGGCTTTGCGAGAGCAGATGTAGGGACGGCTGCGGCTGGTTTAGCGGTTGAGTCGGCGGCAGCTCGGCTGGCCAGCGTTGCATCCACCGCAGCGGACGTCATCTGGCTGTCGCCTGTGGTCAGCACCACACCACCTGTCATTACGGCGTGGCCGGGCACGGTGGCGGTTGCACCGGTCAACACCAGCGACGGCCCCGTAATGCGCACAGCCTGCTGCTGCGTCGATTTTTCCGGCTTGGATTTGTCAGGAGCAGATGCTGCTGAAGTGGTTCCTGCGTTGGCGATTGGATTGGCAGGTGGATTGGCTGCGGCAGCGGGCATCAGCAGGTGTACCGGTTGCAGCGTGCTGCCGCTGCCAGCGGACTTCGCCGTCAGCTGATTCTTCGCCCGGTCCACATCAATCTCCACCGCATCCACCTGCGATGTGGAGCTCCACATACGCGCTGGCCGCGCCTTCGCACTCGTGCCTGCGGCAACGCCAAAGAACTGCGCCGTTGCCCCACCGTTCACAATGTGCGCCCGATCGGCCAGCACGTGGACAGGATCAGGAGGAGCCTTTGCATCTGCCGTCTTTGCGTCCGCAGTCTTGCCCGGTGCGCCGGTCGTATCCGTCTGCACAAAGGTACCCTTTACGTTGCCGTCTGCGTCGGCATTGCTGCTGCCCTGCTCCAGCGCTATGCGGTCAGCCGCCATCTGCACGCCCGGTCCGGTGACCACAGGAGCGCCCGTGAGCACCATGCGCTGCGTCGCTCCATCAAACTCTGCCTTCGCCGCCTGCGCATGCGAGTCCTGCGCTGCAACAGCTGCCTGCGTTGCCGTGGCCGGACGCGCAGGCGTGTGCTGCATCACCGTCACGTGGCCCGTCTGCACCGCAGACTCCAGCGAACCTGCACCCGCGATTTTTGCTGGCGTTGCCGCGGTAGTTCCCTTTGCGGTGGATGTTACAGCGACTACCAGTTGCGCTTTGGGCTGAGGCTTTGCCAGCACCGCCACCAGCGTGTCGCCGGTACTGCTGCGTGCGTAGCCTGCGTCGTCCGTCTGATCAACGCGCGTTGCTCCGTTCCCGTCGACACGCGAAACATATCTACCAGTGCCAGCTGCCGCCGTTACCGCGTGCAGCGTGTTCGCAGTCACGGTGGTTGTCCGCGTTACGCCCGCACGTAGAGATGCGGGCTTTGCTGCACCCACAGACCCTGCTGCTGGAACTGCCGCTGCAACCTCATCGGTACTGCGCATCATCGCACCGCCCGTAGCTGTGGCCTCGCGCAAGGATGTGTGCTGCGCATCATCCTGCATGAGCTGCGCCACGACATGCGGTGCGGTTAACAAACTCACCGCGCCACCCGGCGAGTGACCATGCAGCTGCACCGCTCCAGTCAGCTCCGTCACCGTGGGATTGCCCGCAGGATCAAACCGCAGCACCGCGTCATTGGCCGTGCCATTGCTGTCAGAATCCTGCATCACCACGCCGCCGCTCATATGCACAACCTGCATGTGCGACGGGCCCGACGGAGGATTGTTGATGTGAGCGTCCAGCACCGGAGCCTCTGCACGCGAGCCGCCTGCGCCCTCAACCCATGCGTGCCCCACGGCGTGCACGTTGTCCACGACGCCGTTGGCACCCAGCGCCAGCGTTACCGTGTCTCCCCCGGCGCGGCTGTTGTCTGCCTGCACCTGCGCGGCCTGCAGCACGGCAATGTGGTCGTTGCGGTTCAACTCCGCCGCACCCGCACGCAGATGCACCTGTTGCCGGTTCTCCATGCCATCCATCTGCACCGCGCTGTGCAGCCGCAGCAGGCCGCTGTCGCTCACATAGTCCGCTCCAGTCGCAGCACCTTTCAGGTCTCCATACAGAATGCTGATGGGCTTGTCCGTATTGGCAACACCCAGCTTCTGCAGAAAGATGAGGCCGCTGGTGGTGACCAGCATGCGTTTGGCATCAGGCTTTGGCGGCGCATCAGGCTGCGAGGGCGCGGCCAGGTCAATGTGCACGATGCCCTCCGCACGCACCACGCCATTGGGCTGGTCATATTCAAAGGTGTCGCCGCGGATGATGTCTTTGCGATTGGAACCCTCCGGCCCGAAGACCGTGATGATCACATCGTGCAGCGTGGTCTTGCCGTTTTCGCGCTGGATGGCCTTGGCAGCGTGGATGCTGAACAGCGTGTGGCCCTTGACCGACTGCGACCAGGTAAAGCCGTTGGTCTCGCTTTTAATGTCGATGCCCAGCTTATGCGGCAACTCCGTCAGCAGCCGACGCGTCTTGTACCGCGCGTAGCCCAGCAGCCCGGCCAGCACCACCATCAGCGCCACCACGCCAATGGCCAGCCAAAGGCGCAGACGAGCCACCGAAACACCACGCCATCCGCCCCGCCTGCTGCCCGTCGCCATCGCTGCAACTATCTTCTCAGGGAAAGCTTCCAGCTCCTAGCCTCTGGCTTTTCGCTAAAGGCTAAGAGCTAGAAGCTAAGAGCTACCCAAGCGCATCTAACCTCTCTATGGCCGACCAACTTTACCTGAGCCTCTGGTTCCCAAACTTTCGCCTGGACGCGCTGCCGGAGAAGCTGACCGCGGTGCTGGGGCAGTTTGCCCGCGTCAGCGGCAACAACCGCGTCGCCGTCGCATCCGCCATCCCGCTGGGATGGAGTGAATCGCCGGTCTTCCCGCGCATTTTCGTCAACGACGACCGGTCCGAGCAGACCGACGACTCACTGGCGCAGAACGCCGTGGCCGAGGCCACCGAGCAGCTCCACGACGACATGGCCTACGAGTTCGAAGCCAAGTGGCAGCTATGGCATCCGGAAGCCGGCAATGAGGACTTCGATTCAACCTGGAAGCTGACACCCGCAACGGTAAAGGTCATCGGACTTGGGCCGGAGTTTGACGACGCCAGCTACGAGCAGAACGGCCACATGCGCATAGACTTTGGGCTGGATACGCCATTTGTGCAGGACGAGAACGACCTGGATGAAGACGGCACCAAGCGGCTGCAGCAGAACATCGAAAAGCTGCTGGCCTTCGTCTTGAGTGTTGAGAAGCATTGCGGCATCTCATCGCGCCTTCTATGGACCGAAAGCGGCGAGCCACTCGCCGAGAAGCTGATTGCCCGTTTGCAACGCGTCAACTAACCGATTGCCGTAAGAGGTGAACTCATGGATCTTGGCTTGCGCGGTAAACGTGCTCTCGTAACGGGCTCAACGGCTGGCATCGGGCTGGCGATTGCCACGTCGCTGGCGGCTGAAGGCGCCACAGTTTGGATCAACGGACGCACGCAGGAACGTGTTGACGCTGCGCTGAAGGAGATCAAGGGTGATGCGAAAGGCGTTGCCGCGGATCTTTCCACATCAGTTGGCTGCGAGACGCTGTTTGCCTCTCTGCCCGATATCGATGTGCTGGTGAACAATCTCGGCATCTTCGAGATGAAGCCGTTCCTCGATATTTCGGATGAAGAGTGGATGCGTTTTCTTGAAGCGAATGTAATCAGCGGTGTGCGCATGACGCGGCACTATCTGAAGGGCATGCTGGAACGCAAGTGGGGACGTGTGCTGTTTGTCTCCAGTGAGAGCGGCATCCAGATTCCCCCGGAGATGGTGCACTACGGAGTAACTAAGGCTGCGCAGATTGCGCTGGCTCGCGGCATCGCCGAGTCCTTCCCGAACAGCGGTGTGACGGTGAACAGCCTGCTGCCGGGGCCAACCGAAAGCGAAGGCGTTGGCACGCTCATCGGAAAGATTGCGGAGGAGAAAGGTATCTCCAAGGCAGAGGTTGAGGCGGGTTTCATCCGCGACGCGAGGCCTTCAAGCCTGATCAAGCGTCTGGCGACAGTGGACGAAGTTGCCGCGATGGCAACGTATCTGTGCAGCGAACAGGCCAGCGCCACAACCGGATCGCCGGTGCGTGTGGATGGCGGAGTCGTGAAGTCCGCTTATTGAGTAGAGGCTGGAGATGGGTACCCATCTCCAGCCCTACCTAGGCCTATCCCGCGATAACTATCTCTGAGAAGTCAGCGACCTTGCCGTAGTCGAGCAGGATGCGGTGCAGCAGGCCCAGACGGGCTTCGCGCAGCTTCTGCTCCGGAGCCATCACCATCACCTTGTCGAAGAACGCGTCCACGAAGGGGCGCAGCTCTGCGATGGTGGCTAGCGCTCCGGCGTAGTCGCCGTCTTTGCGCAAGCCTTCAACCCAAGCGGCACGGCGACCGGATTCCTCCGCCAGCGTGCGTTCGACGGGCTCCGTGAGGAACTCGTTGTTGGAGCCGGGGCCGAAGACTTCGCCCTTGGCCTTCGCCTGTTCCACCAGGTTCTTCATGCGCTTGAATGCTGCGGCAATGGCGGCAAAGTCCGCACTGTGACGAGCGACTTCCACGGCATCCACGCGGGCCATGGCGTCGCGCACGTCGTCCGGCTGCGCGGCCATCACGGCATTCACCACGTCATACGCACCGCCGCGCACCTCGCGCAGGTACCACTCCAGCCGATCGCTCAGAAAGCTGTTCACGCTGGCGCAGAGAGGCTCTTCGTTGTTGGTTGCGGCGGTCGAAATCTCGCTCAGCGTCAGCGGCAGATCGCTCTCCGCAAGAATCTTCACGATGCCGTTGGCCGCACGGCGCAATCCAAACGGATCCTTCGATCCGGTGGGCTGCAACCCAAGGCTGAACATGCCGGAGATGGTGTCCGCCTTGTCCGCGATGGAGAGCAGCTGCCCCTCAATCGTAGAGGGGATCGCGTCTTCCATGCTTGCGGGCAGGTAGTGCTCGTAGATGGCACGCGAGACCGCATCGCCCATGCCCTGTGCCTTTGCGTACAGGCCGCCGATGATGCCCTGCAGCTCCGTAAATTCCTTCACCAACTCAGTCGTGAGATCGACCTTGGCGAGCGTTGCAGCAGCGGTAAGCGCGTCCAGCTTCAGGCTGAAGCCCTTGTCCCGCGTGCTGGGTGACGCGTACATGCGTTCGCGCAGGTCCTGGCCCAGCGCAAGCACCACCGCGCCGGTGCGCTCCATCTTCTGGTAGTACGAACCCAGTTCCTTCTGGAAGGTGACGTTCTTCAACAGCTCAACGCGCTGCAGCAACGGCACGCGCTGATCAAACTCATAGAAGAAGCGTGCATCGTTGAAGCGCGCGCGCAGCACACGTTCATTGCCGTGGCAGATGATGCCCTCGGCCTTCGCGCTCGGCTCAGTATTCAGCACGGCGAGGAAGTGCGGAGCCAGCTTGCTCGCCGCGTCTTCCACGGCGAAGTAGTTCTGGTGGTCGCGCATGACGGTGACGAGAACTTCTTCCGGCAGCGGCAGAAACTCTTCTTCAAAGTTGCCCAGGATGACCGACGGCCACTCCGTGAGGTGCGTCACCTTGTCGAGCAGAGGAGCGTCTTCGCGCCAACGCGCATCGGCAACTGTGCGCGTCGCCGCGTCCAGCGCCTTGCGGATGGTTTCGCGGCGATGCTCCACGTTCACCATCACCTTCGCCTCATACAACGCGTGCGCGTAGTCCGCAGGCGCAGCAATGGTGATGGGCGCGTAGCCAAACAGCACGCGATGGCCATAGGTCACATTCGCGGCCTTGCAGCCAGCCCACTCCACCGGAATAATCTCGCTGTCCAGCAGCGCGATCATCCACTGCAGCGGACGCACAAAGCGCTCCGGTTGGCCCGGCCGCCAGCGCATGTTCTTGGCCCAGTACAGTGCGGCTATTTCTTTGGGCAGCTCTGCTGCAATGACTTCCGCAAAGCTGCGGCCCGCGCGCTTTGCCGTTGCAGCAAGGTACTCGCCCTTGGGGTTGGTCACGGTGCGCAGATCGGCAACGGCAACGCCCGCCTTCTCCGCGAACGCCTCTGCGGCCTTGGTGGGCACGCCATCTTTATAGGCGGCCTTTACCGGTGGTCCCAGCAGTTCTTCTTCCGCATCAGCCTGCCGAGCCACAACGCCCTT
Source organism: Terriglobus sp. (assembly GCA_026225595.1). Classification (GTDB taxonomy): domain Bacteria; phylum Acidobacteriota; class Terriglobia; order Terriglobales; family Acidobacteriaceae; genus Terriglobus. The sequence continues at coordinate 15,467 of JAMFTB010000014.1, forward strand.
CACCAGCACCGCCAGCCGCCGCGGCGTGGAGAAGCTCTCCGTCGCTGCATCATCAGCAAGCAGCCGCTCACGCGTCAACAAATCCGTCACGCGCTTCGCAAGCTCAGCCTCTGCGCCGGGCAGCATCCGTGCCGGCACTTCTTCCAACCCAATCTCAAACAGAAAATCTGCCATCGCTAAACCTCCGCCTTGGAAGCCGCGACAGAACCGCTGACTTGCTGACTTGCGAACTCGCTGACCCGCTGCCCTTGCTCTGAAAACGCCTTTGCAGTGCCCACGATGAGTGTGCGGATGCGTGCCATCACGCCCACACGCTCCGTCACGCTGACGGCACCGCGCGCGTCCAGCAGGTTGAACAGGTGCGAGCACTTCAGCGCCAGCTCATACGCGCCCAGCACCGGGAAACGCTTGCGCGTGGTCGCATCCGCATCCTCAGGCAGAGCCTTCGCAGCATCCAACAACGCAAGGCACTCAGCCTCATACAAATTCAGGTGCTCCCACAGACGCGACACATCGGCGTGGTCAAAGCTGTAAGCAGAAAGCTGCTGCTCTTCAAACAAGCGTATGTCGCCATACGTGGTGATGCGGCCTGTATCGGGCTCGCGTGCCCACTCAATCTCGTAGATGGATTCCTTGTCCTGCAGGAACTGCGTCAGCCGCTCAAGACCATAGGTAATCTCACCGCTGATAGGGTCCAGATCCATGCCGCCGCACTGCTGAAAGTAGGTGAACTGCGTGATCTCCTGGCCGTCCATCATCACCTGCCAGCCCACGCCCCAGGCGCCGCCAACCGGCCACTCCCAGTTGTCTTCTTCGAACTTGATGTCGTGGTCGGCCAGCACAATGCCGATCGCCTCAAGGCTCTGCAGGTACAGCTCCTGAATGTTGCTTGGTGGTGGTTTCAGAATCACCTGGA
>JAMFTB010000147.1 GCA_026225595.1 Terriglobus sp.
GCCACAATGAACGAAACAGCCATGCCAATGATCAGCACAATCCAGTGCGGCGGATCCATCACCAGCGGCGTCAGCGCCTGCGCACCCTGTGCGGCAATGTCCTTGGCGCTGGGGTGGATTGCCTTCAGCAGCGAGTAGCCTGTGGCCGCAATCATCGTGGGGATGGAAACCAGGAACGAAAACTCCAGCGCCGACGGACGGTCCATGCCTGCAAGCTGTCCTGCAGCAATGGTCGTCATGGAGCGCGATGTGCCCGGCACAACCGCGCTGATCACCTGGCACAGCCCAATCCAGATCGCCTGCCCCACGTTCATATCTTCTACGTGCGTGGTGCTGGGTTCGCGGCGGCTGGCCCAGAAGTCGACAGCCCACATCACGATGCCGCCGATGAGCAGAGCAAGCGCAATCACCGTAAGGTTCTCAAGGTTCTCGCCAATCTTCTTGGTCAGCAGCTTTGCGGGGATGGCGGTGCATACGAACGCAATCAGCGTCAGCGAGATGGGGTGCGTCAGCCACGTCTTGTCGCCGCGCTCACCGGCGGGGAAGGTCTTCATGTAGCGAACGATCTTCAACAGGAAGAAGAGCAGCAGCGCGAGGATCGCTCCCAGCTGAATGACGATGGTGTACATCTTCCAGAACGGATCAGCGAGCGAGATGTGCAAAGCGGCTTCCGTCAGGCGCAGGTGTGCGGTAGAGCTGACGGGCAGAAATTCAGTCAGGCCCTCAACGATGCCGAGGATGACGGAAAGAATGTAATCGTTCAAGACAGGCCTCTTAAGCCGGGCTTAATCGCGGTCGTTGCCGTACACCGCAATGCCCTGCTCCACCCTGTATACCAGACTGACGGCCCGCAGCGTGTAGTCGCTGGCAGGGAAGCTCTGCGCTAACTGATCGCGTATTGCGCGCGCATGCTGTGCGCTTACGTCGGCGCGCTTCTTATTCTCGTCTGCCGTGTACATGGTCACCAGCACGCCCTCGCGATAGCAGGCGTCCCACAGCGCTTCCGCTGTCTTGGGTCCGTCGGGAAACTGGTCCGCATACTTCTGGTACAGGCCGCTCTCGTTCTCCGGGCACTTGGGCAGGCCCTGCCAGTCGCCGCACAGCTTCGCATCCAGCAGGTCAAACGCGGCCAGCGCGGGATACTTTCCGGTGCCGGTCTTCACAACCTTCTGCAGAGCTTTTTGATACAGCTGTGGCCGCAGGCTGGCGTCCGCCTCATGCGCGCTGGGCAGCGTGCGCTGGTCAAACTTCTCTTCCTGCCAGCGGATGTCTGCGGAGCGCCATGCGCTCTCGCCTGCCAGCGGCGATGAAGGGAAGTACTCCGCCACGCGGCGGTAGAGCAGATGCGCCTCGCCCGCCGCTGCCTTGGGCGCGTGCGGCTCACTGGCAGCTGCCTCCAGCGTGGCGGCCTGGCCATAGATGAGCTTGTCGCCGCCGGGGGTTGTGGGCCCGATGACACCCTTGTTGCGAATCCAGCCAGAGCGCGGCAGCACCGCCGGATCGATAGAAAATTCCGGCTCGTCGTCGGCAGTCTCATCCTTCAGATCGGTGTTGGCGAAGACCTTCACCCAAGGCCCGGACCGCTCGACGATGAGCACCTCATGCCCCGGCGTCACCACGCTCACACGCTGTGAGTCTGCGTCCGGCGCAACGTACACGTCTGCCACGTGAATCACTGTGGCGCGCATCGCGTCCGGCTCCGGCGCATTCTTCTGCGCGGCAACGGTAACAGGTACGGCGAATGTGAGGGCGAGGATCAGCTTGCGCATACGGCTATTAGACGGTGTTTTGAGTGGAGGTGTCACGCGATTGTGCGGCGTCTCTCGAGAGAATTGTCATCCTGAGCGGAGCACGTAGTGCGTAGCCGAAGGACCTGCATTCTGCTGGCGGTAGCAGAACTGTATACGGAAGAAGCAACGCGCCATCCCACCACCTTCGTGGCACTGACAACGGAATGCAGGTCCTTCGGCTCCGCTGCGCTCCGCTCAGGATGACAATCTTTACAGACGTTACGCCAGCGCCGTAAGCAGCTCTTCCTTTAGCGCAGGGTCAATGTTGCCGCCGCTCACCACGGCGACAATCTGCTTCGCAGGCGGCAGCGCAGCCGCGTGGAAGAGCGCGGCGGCCAGCGTCACAGCGCCGCTGGGCTCCGGGACGATGTCCGTCGCCAGCAGCATCACGCGCGTGGCCTCCAGAATTTCTTCCTCGGTGACGGTCACAATGCCGTCTGTAAATTTCAGGATGTGCGCAAAGTTGCGTTCGCCCAGGCTCTGCGTGCGCAGGCCATCGGCAATGGTGCGCGTGGTCTGCGAACCCTGCCACTCCACCAGCTTCTTGGTGCGGAAGCTCTCGAATGCATCTGCGGCCAACTCCGGTTCGCAGCCCCACACCTGCGCCTTTGCACCGGCCAGTTTTACCGCGGTGGAGATGCCGCTGAGCAAACCGCCACCACTCACAGGCGATAGAACCAGGTCAGCATCTGGAGCCTGTTCCGTAATCTCAAGCCCGCAGGTTGCCTGCCCAGCAATGATGAACTCATCGTCATAGGGCGGAATCATCACGTAGCCGTGTTGGGCCACCAGTTCTTCTGCCTTCTGCTTGCGCTCTGTGCTTGCCGGTCCTACCAGCACCACCTCACCGCCAAGCGCGACTGTAGCTTCGCGCTTGATGCGCGGAGCCGACTCCGGCATGACGATGACAGCCTTCGCACCCAGCGCCCGTGCCGCATACGCCACGCCCTGCGCATGGTTGCCGCTGGAGTAGGTGATGACGCCGCGCTTCAACTCGTCCGGAGTCAGCGAGGCGATCTTGTTGTATGCGCCGCGCAGTTTAAAGCTGCCAATGGGCTGCTCGTTTTCTGCCTTCAGCCATATCTCCGGCGCGCCGTCTGCAACGGCGAACCCTGCGGCGCGCATGCGCTGCGGATCAAGCCGGTAGATGCCTGTGCGTACGGCTGCGGCTGCAATACGCACGCGCGCTGCGTGGATGTCGTCCAGTGTGATGAGAGCGTCGGTCGCGGTTGGCATGTGTCTATTCTCTACCGATTATGGCCGCGCAGGCAGCGGCACTTCCGGCATTGCTTCCACCAGCACGGCCAGGTCGCGCTTCAGGAACGAGATGCGCGCGCGAAAGTCATAGAGCATGTTCTGGCGATCGTCCAGGTCGCCGATTGAGAGCTTCACGTTGTCTCCCGGGCGGCTGGACAGGCGGGCCATCTTGTCATGGCTTGCCTTGGGATCAGTGGGCAGCCGGCCCACCTTGGTCCAGTCGCGCAGCAGGCGCTGCTCGCGCGTAATGCCATCAGGATCGACGGGCGCGGGCGTGTTCATAAAGCGTGCAACCACAGTGGGGTAGATGTTGTTCGCCGAGCCGGGCAGATCAAAGACCCGCGACAGCATGTTGCTGGGCACTTCAAGGTCTGCCTTCTGGCGGTTACGGATGACGAGATTGATGATGGAAAACGTGACCGCTGAGCCACCCGCAAGCAGGCCAAGAATGCTGGAAGACTTGCCATGGATGGTAAGTCCAAGCGCGGCGCTCGCGGTGCCCAGCGAACCGCCGATGCCGAGGCTGGCTAGGTTCAGCATGTCAATGGTCTGCTGGCGTTTGCCGATCAGGTAACCCTCAAGTTCGCGTGTCTCGGCAATCTCCGCGTCAATCTCGCTGGTGGTCGCATCCACCTCAAGCGACACGGTTGTTACCTTCTGCAGCAGGCTTTGGTTCAGCGCGAAAAGCTCTTCCGTATCTGCCTGCGAGAGAGGCTGGCCATTTGCCGTGCTGGCCATAATGGTCTGGATGCGCTTGTACGTGGGCAGCGCGCCAATAGCCACAGCACTCTGTTCGGCGGTGAGTTGCGGCTCCTGGTCAGAGACAACCTTGGGCTTCAACTGCGCGCCTGCATAGGGCAGAGCGAGGAGGCAAAGGGCGGAACAAAGCACAAGCTTTCGCATGAGGAGGATGGTAACCTCCCAGCCTGTTTTGAGGAAACAGCCAATTCAAACCGCGCTGTTTTGCCGGCAGATTTCCTTTGCGGAGCGAAGAATGGCCCGTTACATTTGCGTTATGCCCTTCCAATCGCCTTTGCAGGATCGCCGTTCTTTTTTGAAGTTGTCGGCTCTTGCCGGAGCCTTCACGAGCAACAGCCTCTTTCACCAGGCACATGCCGAGGAGTGGCGCGCCGCAGAAACCTCCGTCAGCCACATGGACGGCAAAGAGGTCGCGCAGAATGAGGACTACTGGAGCGTGATTCAGCGCGGCTATTCCGTCAGCCCGCTGGTTCTGAACCTGAACAACGGCGGCGTGTCGCCCGCGCCCATCGTGGTGCAGGAGGCCGTGGCGCGCTACAACCAGCTGACGAACGAAGGCCCGTCGTATTACATGTGGCAGATTCTGGACGAGGGCCGTGAGCCCCTGCGCGCAAAGCTGGCGCTGCTGGCCGGTTGCTCACCGGAAGAGATCGCCGTCAATCGCAACGCGACAGAGGGTCTGCACTCCGTGATCTTTGGCTTGCCGCTGAAGGCCGGTGATGAGGTGGTGGGCTGCAAGTACGACTACGGCCACGTGATGGCGGCCTACCGCCAGCGGCAGGAACGCGACGGCATTGTGTACAAGCAGGTGTCGTTCGACTTTCCGGTGGAAGATGTCGACGCGATTGTGAAGACCTACGAACAGGCGATGACGCCGAAGACGAAAATCGTACACATTACGCATGTCATGAACGGCATGGGGCAGATTATGCCGGTGCGTCAAATCGCAGACATGGCCCACGCGCACGGCGCGGAGGTGGTTGTGGATGGCGCGCACTCCTTCGGCCTGCTCGACTTCAAAATCCCTGACCTGCACTGCGATTACTTCGGCACCAGTCTGCACAAGTTTCTGTGTGCGCCCATTGGCACCGGCATGCTGTGGGTCAAGCGCGACAAGATCGCGCAGGTGTGGCCGCTCCTCGGATTGGATAAGCTGCACAGCCCCGACATCCGCAAGTTTGAGCAGCTGGGCACACGCAGCTTTCCGCTGGAGCAGGGCATTGGTGAAGCCATTAACTTCCACCAGGCCATTGGCGTGCGCCGCAAGCAGGAGCGACTCTTCTACCTGAAGACCTACTGGTCAACGCGCGTGCAGGGGATGAAGGGCGTCAGGCTGCACACGTCGCCCAAGCCGGAGTTTTCCTGCGCCATTGGCAGTGTGAGTGTTGAAGGCTACACGCCTCAGGAGCTGTACGACGCTCTGTTCAACCGCTACAAGATTCACAGCAAGACAGAGAATCTGGACGGGTTGCAGTGCCACCGCATCACGCCCAACGTCTACACCTCGTTGCAGGATCTGGACCGTTTTGTAAACGCAATCGGCGAACTGGCAGCAGCAAAGAACGCATAAGGCAAAGAACGGCTGGCCCTCCCGATGGTCTGTATGAATCTCCATCCCGACCATCGGGAGGGCCAAGCGAAACAGTAAAAAGGCGTGAAACGCCCGCCCTCCGCGCAGGAGGCCCGTCCGGCAGGACAGGATGCCTTACTTCTTCGGAACAGAGACCGTGATGTTGCGATAAGCGATGACGCCGTGGTGGTCTCCCTGCAGGAAGAACGATCCCGGCTCGGACTCATTGCTGTCGAGCGCGCCGCCGGTTGGTCCGGGAATCTCGACGTTGTCGTGGTACACCTTGCCATCGCGCAGCACGGTCACATGGCGGCCCACGAAGGTCACGTCGAACGAAGTCCACTTGCCCAGGTTGTTCTCTGCGCCCGCTGGCGGCGGAAAGTGGCTGTAGATCGCGCCCATCTCATGCGTGGGCAGCTTGCCGCCTTCCGTGCCCACCTGCAACTCGTAGCGGCCGCGCAGAGCGATGCCGCTGTTACTGTGCGGAAGAATTCTGAAATCGGCATCGATGCTGAAGTTGAAGAATTTTTTTTCGGATACCAAATTGATGGCGTTGGCGGTGTTGGTGAGCACGCCGTCTTTCACGATCC
>JAMFTB010000148.1 GCA_026225595.1 Terriglobus sp.
ATCTCGGCGAACTGGTAGACGCCCTGCGCATCCGTCACGGTGGAAAGCTTTTCCTGCCCACGCGACGCCGTAACCGCTGCACCCGGCACAGGCAGCCCGTGGTAAAGCACGCGGCCATAGTGCTGCGCTGCAGCGCTTGTTGAAAGTGCCGCAGCAGCCAGCGTGACTACAAATACATTGGTCCGAGTTATGGGCACGGGTCTAGTTATCACTCGGCTTCTCAACGTGGTCCAGCACCATCACATCCACCATCGTCTTCTGCGCATCCAGCTTCAGGCCGATCTGCTCCTGGATTGCGGTGAAGATCGGCGGCGGCACATCGGTTGCATCCGTGGTGGGCGTCAGTTTCAGATTGAAGATTGCAAACTGTGTCTCATCCGGAGTCCACTTCAGCATGCAATCCCAGCGCCCCTCAATGCCAGTGCGATTCACCACCGGCCGATCAAACACCGCGCCCTGCATGCCGTGCACAAAATCATCCATGGTGGCATTACGCACAACCAGGTTGGCCTGGTTCCCCAGTTTTGGAAAAAAGAATGAGTCAGGCGTATTCGGCTCGGCCTCGCTTTTGGTCATCTTGGGGCCGCCCTTGGTCACCGTCAGCACATAAGCGGACATCTCTCGCTTGTCCGCGTGGAACTTCAAACCAAAGCGCGACACCAGCAGCTTGCGCATCATCGACTTCACCTGCACAACGCTTGGCGCACCGGGCAGGTCGGGCTGCATCACAATATCGAACTTATCGGTCTCCATCCACGCGGGCGCATTCACCAGCTGCTTGCTATGGACGCTATACGCAAACGAGATCAGATCATCCAGCGTGGTGTTACGCGTTTGAAATTTGCGCGGAGCCCCGCCAAATCCCTTGCCCTTTGCATCGGGGTCGCTGGGCTTGATGGTTGCCACCTCCGCGCTGGGATCTGCATCCGCGGCCATGGGAGGTATCGTTGCAGGCGGATCAGGAATGGCCCACGCTGTATCCGGCGTGGCGCGCACAAACACAATGGGTGACGCGGTATCGTTGCGCTTCCACTCGCCTGTGAGCGTTGTGCCATCGGGCGACATCTTTGCCACGTACGTGACGGCCATCTCTTCAATGGTCAGGCTCAGCTCGCCACCCTGGTAGGTCGTTTTCTTAATGAGTAGCGGCCGCGATGCCTGATCCGCGTTGTAAAGCAGAGACTTCAGTGTGCCATCTGGAGCCTTGGCGATCTTCACCACTATGCGGAAGTCCTTACCCAGCGGCACCATTCCCTGCCAGGTGTCATCGATGTTGGTCTTCGCGGCTGCAGCCGCAACAGGTGCTGTCTGTGCGCGTATGGAAGGCATGATCACCGTCGCTGCCAAAGGCAACGCTAGTGCAACGGAAAGTGCCCACCCAAGCCGCCGGGCATCACGCGGAACAGCGCGTTGCGACCGTGTTGCCGTGCATGATGTTGTCTTGCGCATGGACATCCCCCTCGCCATCCTTCGACCTCTTGTATGTCATCCTGTTGCGTAGTACTACGTAAACTTGCGTGGATTAGTTCGCCTTCAGCATCACGGCGCGGCTTCAGCCCATCTGCCGCTTTATTTACCTATGTAGCAATCTACTTAACTTATGCCGTGCGTCAAGACTATATTTTGGATTCGTTCATTTAGTTCGTTCTTGGCATGACAGCGCGGTCAAGCACCAGCACACTTACGGGCAGCGTTGCAGCTTCCATGCGCAGACCCATCTGGTCATGCACGGCCTTGATCACAGGCGGCGATACATCGGCTGCGCCATTCGGCGGCTCCTGCAGACCCAGTCGCGCATACACCACCATCTCCGGATGCCACTGCAGATCAAAATCCCAACGGCCCTTCAATCCCGTGCGATCCACCAGCGGCCGGTCAAAGGCCAGCTGCTGCATCACATTGCAGAAGTCCGCAACACTGGCGTTCTTCGCGTCCAGCGTGCCGGGCTGCAATAGCTGCAGCCGCGGCAGTCCCTTTGGGTTCGATTCATCCTGCCGCAGATGATGGCCGTCCGCCGCCACCATCAACACATACACCGGCAGGCTTCGCGTGGACGTGTGCACCCGCACTCCAAATACATCCGCAAGCATGCGGCGTAGCATTGCCTGCTGATTTACGCTCTCAAGATCCTTCGGCTTAATCGACAGCTCCAGGTCAAACTTCTCCGTGTCCATCCATCGCGGACCACCGATGATCTGCTTCGCTCCAATGCCATACGCATGCGCGATCAGGTCAGTGACCGTCAGGTTGCGCGTAAACATGCCGGTCATCGACGTTCCAATGCCAATGCCCGGCGCATAAGGATTGCTGTGTTTCACGGAGATCAACTTGTAGTCCGGCGTGGCAGGCATTGCGGTTGCAATGGGCGCGGGCGGCGGCGGTCCCTTTTGCGGCGCTGGAGGCGGAGGTGCCTGCGGATGCGGAATCTTCATGTCCACAACACTTGCTGCCTTCACCACGCCAAAGCACAATGGCGCTGCTACTGCTGCGGCAATGCCTGCGGTTACCAGCAGCTTTCTACCTGCGGAAAGATGGCTGCCCATCTGACCGGTCACAATGCGCGCGATACGCTGCTTCAGATCCGCACCGGTTACACCCGCAACCAGAGCGTTGGGTGCCTCAACATAGAAGCGGCACACCTTCAGGATGCCCTCTGCATACACCTCGGCATCGTTGCGGTCGTCCAGTACCGCTGCATCGCACACGGCCTCGCGCTCAGTCAGTAGCTTTGCGCCAATCATCCACACCAGCGGATGGAACCAGAACACAGACTGCACGACCTCATGCAGTGCGGCCAGCAGATTGTCGCGGCGGCGCACATGGCACAACTCATGCGCAAGGATGGCCTGCATCTGCTGTGCCGACAAACGATCTGCAATGCCCGCGGGCAGCAACAACACCGGCCGCACCACGCCGTAGACGCCGGGCTCAAGCCCATCATGCGTGGTGAAGATAGGCACACGTTCCACGCTGCCCGTTCGCGTTGCGCGACGCACCTGCTGCCGCACCAACCACCATCTCCGCAGGAACATACCCCCAACCAGCAATGCTCCGGCCAGCCACACGGCAAGCACGGCCTTTACGGAAGCAGGCATTGCATCGTCATGCAGCGTTTGCGGAGCCACCATTGCAGCCTGCAGATCATCGTCAATGTACTGCGGCGTGCCCTGCACCATGATGGTGAATGCTGGCGGCGCAGTCGCGCGACTGTTGTACGGCCGCAACGCTTCGCCTGCAGTGATCAGCAGCGAGAACGGCAGCAGAAACTTTACGGATGCCAACATCCACAGGCGAAAGCGTGCGCTGGCGCGATTGCGGCGCAGCAGCAGTGTCAACAGCCACACGCCCTGACAAAACAGCGTGCTCTGCCACAGGTGATGCAGAACCGCCCACAGCAATGGATTGGGCCACACGGCAGAGATGCTCATGCCTTGCCGCCCTTCTTTGCCAGCTGCTGCAGCGTTCGCTCTGCGTCCTGCACATCCTTCAGTGAGAGCTTGCCGCTCTCAATCAGGTGCGCCATCACCGGCATACCCTTGCCGCCAAAGAAATGCAGCAGCTCATCCACCAGCGTGCGCTGCGCGGCATCGCGCGTGATGGCCGCCGCAAAGATGTGGAAGTTCGTTACCTTCTTCAGCCGCCGCACAATCTTCTTCGCTTCCATGCGATACACGGTGGTCTGGATGGTGGTGTACGCCGGCACACGGCGAATGCCGGTGGCCTCAATCGCATCGCAAATTTCGCGAATGGACGACTCGCCACGGCTCCACAACACATCCATCACCTTGAACTC
>JAMFTB010000149.1 GCA_026225595.1 Terriglobus sp.
CCCACAATCGCCAGCACCAGCACAAGCAGCAGCAGGGCACGATTCACATTCGCATCGAACACGTGGTATGCACCAAGCAGCAGATGCAGCCCTGGCCGGCTGGCCCAGTAATGCGGCTTGCCGTTGTTCATAGCCGACCCAATCGCCGTATGCTCAGCCAGCAACAGCAGCCACGCGGGCACAACGCTCAGGTAAACACGCCATCGCAAATGCCGGCGCATCGCATCGCACACCATCAGTGCACCAAGCAAAAACACGCTGTAAACCAGCCCCAGCAGATGGCTTGTGACCAGCAGCGCATGAGCCGCAAACGTAAGCAGCAACCATACAGCAGACACACGCATGTCATCGTTCGCTGCCAGCCGCAGCGTCACAAAAAACGTGAGCATTGCCGCAAACAGAAACAGGCCATAAAAGCGGCCCTCGCAGATGTGCACCACAACCTGCGGCCCAATAAACCACATACCGCATATCGCTACAGTCAAAGTCGTTCGCGAATAATAAGGTCGCAGAGCGATCCAAAGCATGGCAAAGGCAGACGCAAAGCCCGTTGCGGAGTACATGCGAAATGCCAGCGCCGACGTGCCAAAAAATTCGATCCAAAGCCTGCCGGTCAGGTAGAACAGTGCGCCACCGTTATCCGCGCCCAGGCTCCACTCGCGCAACATGTGCATCCACGAGGGGTCGCGCAACAGCGCCAGGCCCAGCACCTCGTCCTCCCACAAAATGCGCCCGCGCGACAGCACCACGCACGCAGTCAGGATCAGCGCGACACCGCCTAGCACGCACAACGCATCCAGCAACCGGGATTGCACTGTCCTGTCGAACGGCCTCGCGAACCCGGCCCGCGTCACGTCTCCCCTCATGTACGTTCCTCTCCTGTTCGTCACAGCACAGTGGTTACGCAAGCGCAGCACCGTGTAACGCCATGGGGGGTGGCATTTTAAATACGTGAAAGTGGATGTAGCTTCAACATACCCCGAACCACGAATGTCCGGGTCTGAAATCAATACAGAAGATGACAAATGGCGCGACATCTCAGGCACGCGATTTGCAGAATTTGGGCACTATCTTTCCTCAGGTTGTTTTGCTGCCACTGCGCGATACTTAAGCCGTGGCTGAGACGACAGAACTCGAGACAGAGCAGGATGTGAAGGCGGAGGTTCCGCAGGCGACTGAGGAGCAGCAGGCACCGGCGGAGTCGCTGGTGCTGCAGTCGCCGCCCGCGCCGGAGCCTGCAAAGCAGCCGAAGAAGAAGGAGCCTGCGCCGCCCAAGGAAGAGGCATCACAGTCGCCCTTCATGCTGACGGTGGGCGCGGTCTATGACGGTCCGCTGGACCTGCTGCTGGACCTGATTCGTCGGCAGTCCATCGACATCTACGACATCCCGATCGCCAAGCTCACAGCGCAGTTTCTGGCGTATACCGAAACGCTGAAGCAGACCGACGTCGACTCTGCCGGCGACTTCATCTACACCGCTGCGCTGCTCATCCACATCAAGAGCAAGATGCTGCTGCCGCGCGAGGCAAGCGGTATTGCTGCGGGCGAGATTGAAGATCCTCGCCGTGAACTGGTGGAGCGGCTGCTGGAGCATGAGCGCTTCAAGGCTGCCGCGCAGATGCTGATGCAGAAGCAGCAGATTGAGGAAGCCACGTGGACGACGCCGGGTATCCGCGAGTTTAAGGAACAGGTCACCGCAGACCGTGAGATTGCCGCGGACACCACGGACCTGGTGCGCGTCTTTGGCGAAATTCTGGACCGGCTGCGCTCACGGCCTGTGCTGAACGTGGACGAAGAAACCGTCACCGTGGCGCAGATGATTGACTACACCAAGCGCCGCCTGATGCTGGAAGACAAGCCCACCAGCCTGCGCAAGCTGCTGCAGAACACGCACTCGCAGCAGGCGCTGATCTGCATGTTTCTTGCCATGCTGGAACTGGTGCGGCTGCAGGCCATCATGCTGCGTCAGGCAGATAAGTTCGGCGACATCATGATCAAAAAGACTGACAACTTTGACGAAGTGCTGGCGTACCAGGAGCGGATGCGCGACGACTGGCGCTAAGCGCCAGCCTGTTGCCGTTCACGAAACGCCGCTACCTTGTTGCGATTGCCGCAGGTGCTCATGCTGCACCAGCGACGCCGATGCGACTTGGTGCGGTCATAAAACCACAGCACGCAGGCGTCGTCATCACATTTGCGCACTAACTCGAAATCGCCTGTTGTGAGGAGTTCGACTGCCGCTGCGATGACAGGGCCAAGTACCTGCTCCGGGGAATCTGTTCCCCAACGCTGCGTGGTGCTGCAGCCGTCGGCGTTGATGACCAGGTGGCTGGGTGATTTCACTAACAACGTATTCCAGTAGCGCCAGTTGATGGCTTTGCCGGTACTCGCATTTTCCACGGCGATGCGGAGCGCCTCGCGGATGGTGCGTGCGATTTTCAGCAGGGTACCGGAAGCGAAAGCTACGGTGTTTGGCTTCCCAAAGCCCATGATTCTGAGCCATTGCAGCACATCGGCGTCGCTTTGCAGACGGTCGGTGAGGACACCGTTCTCCATGACGGTGGTGTTCAGGAAATCGATCGCAGGATCGTCTCCAATCCTGAGCGGTTCCTCGATGCCGATGTGATGGGTGGCGCTCACAGAATTCATTGTAACCGTTAAAACGGCATAATAATGGTATCGTTGCCCGTGTAACCTTCATCTAGTCATTTAGGAAGTTACGGACGGCGGGAGACATCGATGACACGACGTGGATTTATAGGTTCGGCGATGGCTGTGACAGCCTTGCCAGCGGCTGCAGATGGATACACAAAGGAGACGACGATGAGCGAGCAGACTGGAATACCACTGGTGGCGATCCATCGCGTTGAGGCGGATGGCGTCAGCGTGTTTTACCGCGAGGCGGGGCCGAAGGATGCGCCGGTCATCGTGCTGCTGCACGGATTTCCCACGTCGTCATTTCAATATCGCGAGCTGATTCCGCGGCTGGCTGATCGATACCACGTCATCGCACCGGACCTGCCGGGGTTCGGCTTCACCGAAGTTCCCGACGAACGCAACTACGTCTACAGCTTTGACGCGCTGGCGAAGACGGTTGAGGCGTTCCTTGAAGCGCTGTCGTTGAAACGGTATGCGCTGTATGTGTTTGACTACGGCGCGCCTACGGGCTTCCGCGTTGCGATGGCGCATCCGGAACGGGTGACGGCGATCATCTCGCAGAACGGGAATGCGTACGAAGAAGGACTGGGCGATGCATGGGCGCCCATCCAGCGGTACTGGCGTGAGCCTTCGCTTGAGAATCGCAATGCCATCCGGCCCGCGCTGACGCCTGAGGGCATGAAGCGCGAATACGGGGTGGGCATTGCGAAGCCGGAGCGCATTGACCCTGCTGGTTATACGCTCGACGGCGCTCTGCTCATGCGGCCCGGCAACGTTGATATTCAGCTGGATCTGTTTCTGGACTATGCAAACAATGTGAAGCTCTACCCGGAGTTCCACAAGTACTTCCGCCAGCATCAGCCGCCCCTGCTCGCGATTTGGGGTGAGCATGATCCTTACTTCATTCCGGCGGGTGCCAAGGCGTTTACACGCGATATCCCGAGCGCTCAGGTGCAGTTCCTGGACACAGGACACTTTGCGCTTGAGACGAATGTCGAGGATGTAGCGCAGTCAATACGGACGTTTCTGGCTTCGTCATTGAAGGCTTAAGGCAAGCCACGCGACAGCGGTTTCTTAGGACTTCAGTTGCATGCGCTCATCTGCATGCAGTGACCGCTTGATGGCGGGCTTGCCGGGAATGCTCAGGGTTACGGGAGTTTCAGGATTGCGGTTGCCGATGCAAACGATCGCCTTCGGTGTGCCGTCCTTCGATGTGATCAGGCGCGCGCTTTCGCTCTCAACTGTTGCGATGACCTTGCCGTTCAAAGACAGTCTTGCGGACTTGCCGGTGTAGCGCATCTCCGCGGTCTTGCCGTCGTCGGTCTTCATGCGGAAGGTCGCGTCCTGCGCTGCCGGATGGCCCGCGCGCACGTTCCACCACAGTTCCTCTCCTTCCTCATGCATGCCTGCCAGCCGCCATGTGAAGGTGGTCATCACCAGCGAGGATGGCGAATAGTTGGGCGCCTCTTCCGGCGTGATGGCTCCGCTGACCGGGTCAATCTGCTGGCGAAAGCTGCCCGCCGCCTGCAACGCTTCGCACCACGCATCCATCATGTGGGCAAAGTCAGCTGAGCGGCCATAGTGGTCCATCCAGCGCGGCGCGCGCATGGCTGTCAACGACTGCGAGGCTCCGCCCCACGAGTTCCGCGGAATGGGGCGCACAAAGCTGGGCTCATCCATTGCCGATGAGGGCAGCGGAAACTGCGTCCAAAAGCCCTGCGGACGATGAATCTGCCGCTGCCACAGCGTGTCGAACAGCTTCTGATCGGGCACGTGTTCGCTGCACATACGCGTCACGATGTCGCAGTTAATCTTCACGAATTTGTTCTGCGCATCCAGGTCGTAGAAGGCGGCGTCTTCTGCGACGTACAGCTTGTCGAGGATCGCCTTGCG
>JAMFTB010000015.1 GCA_026225595.1 Terriglobus sp.
ATGGGCCTGGCATCGAGCCCCAGAATTACCGTGCCGTTCGAGTCCGCCTCATACTCTCCATCCCAGGTTTCCTCGTTCAGTTTGATCTCATCGGCAGCTGGCGGATTCGGCTGCACGTTTGTCGGTAGCGACCGCGTGGCGTGCGGAGTAACGGAGGTCACCTTGGTCGAGCCGGCGGTCGCCTGTTCCGTATTCAGTTGTGACGCCGGTTCGGCTGGCGCTTGCTGCTGGGCGCTGACAGAAACTGGGAGGGTAAGAAAAGTAAAACAAAAGCACGAGCGAACTGCACTGTGCATGCGATCTCCTGGGGGACTGGCTCATTGCACAGTACTGCACCAGCGTCACAACGCCTCGGCGTTTTAGGAAACTCTTTCGTAATGTGAAATCGAGGCAAGACCTGGGTAACGATGCTGGCTATTCCGTGCAGATGCGGTCAGCCGGGCAGGGCGCAGCGTTCATCTTGGGCCGCATGTTTACGGGGATGGGCGGAGCGTCCACGGAACCCTGCACAGCCTTGCCGCGAATGGCACCGGGCCACATGTACGGCGCTTCGTCTTGCATGCCGTAGCCCATCACCGGATGCTTGTTGTCGGCGACGTAATCCGGGTCCAGCTTTACGAAGGCAGGTGCGTTGTCCTTGCCCAGGATGGGCCTTTCCGTTGCCAGCGCAAAGTCGTGCTCGCCCGCCTTTATGGTGAGTGTCTGACCTGTGAAAGCGTCCTTCTGCTCCTCGCCGCCTTCGAACGGCGCGGGTGAAATCACCACGGTTCCGATGCCCGGTGCGGAGAAGTACAGGAACTTCATATCCTGCACGGCGTAGTTCAGATGGCCTTTGGCGGGGAATCCGTCTACCGTGAGCACCCCGTTCAGAATGGTGGCCGGATGCCTGCCGGACAGCTTTACGTTCTTCGGCCGGACGGCCCTGCCCTTCGCTGTGTACAGCACCGGCACGGGCTTGCCCTCTGCGTCGATGAGGACCTGCTCGTTCCTGTCGAGCTCGTACTCGCCCTTCCACGACAGTTTGTCCCTCACGATTTCGTCTTCGTCGGGAGGGTTGGGTTCCATGCCGTCCGGCAGTACCGTGGTGCTGTGTACAAGCACGTGCGGCGCTTCCTTTGGCTTGGGTTTTGGCTTGAGCAACGTGCGCGCGTCAAATGACGGAGGAGTGGGGGTAGTTGTGTCGTATGCGGCTGGCGTCATTGCCGCAGGCGCTCCTGCCGATGTGGGCGCAACCATGCTGCCGTGAACAGGAGCACTATAGGCCGGCGCGTTCCCTGCTGCGACGACTGTGGAGGCGGGAACGGGAATGTCCCTGGAGTGCTTGCTGGATTTCGATGAACCCTTGGGGGATGTGGTCGCCGTAAAGGTGCTGCCGCCGGAGGGGGATGTGCCGTAGGTGCCGCCGGTCGAGGGTGCCGCATTGTACGTCGTGAGCGGCGCGGTATAGCCAGCTGAAGGAGATGGAGATGCAGGGTAGGCACTCGCTGCCGGAGCCGCAGCGTAGCCGGATGCTGCAGGGGGTGCTGTCTGGGTGTTTGCTGCGGGAGCATTTGCGCTGTATCCGCCAGATCTGTAGGTCGCCAGGAAGCGCGCGGAGTTGGGTCCGGCAGCGGCTGATGCTGGAGACGCACCCTGAGGTGCAGCGAGTGGCGCGCCGTATGCGGGGGCTGCGCTGTAAGCGGGAGGCGTGCTTGGAGCTGCGTTGTAGGGCGCAGGAGCGTTGTAGGCGGGGGCTCCGTTCCACGCAGGTGGTTGGAAGTTCTTCGGAACGGATAAGTTCTTTGGCTGCTTCGTCTTCCCTTGCTTGCCCTGCGGAGGCACCGTCACGGTGTAGGAGGAACCAGCCTGCGCGGATGCAGCTATGCCAGACGCGGCAAAGGCGCCAAGCAACACCGCCGAAAGCCACAGACGAGGTGCTCCGCGCATCCATTTCTCCAAAGGTAAGTGGTTTCCTGAGGATAAGGCACAATACGCCGATCTGGAAGGCGTATTCACTCTGCTTTGATGAAACAAAATGGGCGATGAAAACAGAGGGTTGAGGTGCAGTTAGGGCCATCTTCGCGCTGCAGCGGGAGACATTGCCGGAATTGCTCTCGTTTTCCTATACAGAGGCCGCCTTTAGACTGACTAAAGAGCTGCCGATGGAAGACGTTCCCCTGCCATTTCGACGCAAGCGCCCGTTGATCCCACACGGGCAGAGCAAGCAGAAGATGCTGCGCCAACTGGTGTGCAGCGACGCGCCGGAGCAGGCGCTGCGCTACCACGGCTTTGTCTGCATTGCGGGCGTGGATGAGGTGGGCCGTGGCGCTCTGTTTGGGCCGGTGGTGGCGGGCGCCGTAGTGCTACCGTTGAAGACGGCTCGACTACAGCGGCTGGGGCTGCGCGATTCAAAGCAGCTGACGCGCGAGGAGCGTGAGCGGCTGGATGGCGAGATTCGCCGATGCGCCGTTGCGTACGCGGTGGCTGAAGTGGATGCAGAGACGATCGATCGCATCAACATCTACCAGGCGTCGCGGCTGGCCATGCGGCTGGCAGTGGATGCGCTGAATTGCGCGCCCGATCATCTGCTGATTGATGCCATGCTGATTGACCACACCTGCGCGCAGACGCGGCTGATCTATGGCGATTCCCTGTCGGTCTCGATTGCTGCTGCTTCGGTGATTGCGAAGGTGCATCGTGATGCGCAGTTGCGCGAGTGGGACGCGGTGCATCCCAGCTATGGACTGGCGTCGCACAAGGGGTATGCCACCCCGGAGCATCGCAAGGCTCTGGAAGAACATGGACCAACGCCGCTGCACAGGCGGTCGTTTGCGCCGGTGGCAAAGTGTTACGGAGACGATGCGCTGGAGCAGGCCGTGGCAACCACAGCCATGTTGTTTGATGAAGCAGAGTTCGAAGAGGAGATGGAAATTTGCCCAGGCGATTGATGTGCGTGGTAGCCCACCCGGATGATGAATGCTTTGCCTTTGGCGGAGCGCTGGCGCTGGCTGCTCGCGCGGGGCTTGAGGTGTACGTGGTGTGCCTGACGGACGGGCAGGCAGCGACGAACCGTGGCGAGTCTGCCAGCGGACAGGATCTGGGCCGCATGCGTCGCGATGAGTTTGAACGCAGCTGTGATGTGCTTGGCGTAACGAAGCACGAGATGATGAGCTACGGCGATGCCCAGCTGGAGTTCACGCCGTTGAACGGTGTGGCGCGCGAACTGGTGCAGCGCATCCGCACGTGGCGTCCGCACATTGTGCTGACCTTTGGGCTGGATGGATCGCTGAATGTGCATGCCGACCACACCATGGTCTGCTGCTTTACCTCTGCCGCGTTTCACTGGGCGGCGCGTTCCAAGCGCTTTCCGGAGCTGGGGCTTGAGCCATGGTCGGCGCAGCGGCTCTATCACCAGAGCACGTCGTTTACGCTTGCGGATCGTGAGCCGCAGCTGCCCGCGCCGTGGACGGTTGAGCTGGATATCTCGTCGGTCAAGGCAGTGAAAGAAGCTGCATTTCACGAACACACATCGCAGCTGCCGGTGCTGGCCAAGGTGCAGCCGTACTGGGATCGCTATGGCGATAAGGAGCAGTACATACTTGCGGGTTCGTCTTCTGATCCGCGAGCTGTTGTGCTGACGAACAGTCTTTGGGAGGGCGTCGAAGACGACTAGACGCTCCTGTCCTGCCGGACGGGCCACCTGCGCGGAGGCGGGTGCTGACGCACCTTTTTCCTGCTTCGCCCGCCCCTCCCATTGGTCAGAATGGCGCGGCTTTAGCCGCCGGGATAGAAAACAATAGCCTCTGGCGAACGTGGCTTTAACCACCGAGATTCGAATCTCCGTGGCTAAAGCCGCGTAACAACGCTCCGCCATTTCTATCTCAGCGGCTAAAGCCGCAGTACTTTGCTTAATTGCCGATACCGCGTTGACGTCGTGTCCACAGGATGCGTGCAAGCAGAAGCACTGCAATCACCGCTGTGTCTTTCCATGGGGTTAAGACACCCTTCTTCACCATCAACCAGTAGTGAATCGCGCCAAGTACCGCAGCGGCGTAGGCGGTGCGATGCAGCGTCCGCCACGGCCTGCCGCCCATTTTGCGCATGATCCATTGCGGTGACGTGACCGCAAGCGCCAGCAGGATGGTGTACGCCAGCAGACCCAGTTGGATGAACGCATGCTTGGATATGTCTTCATACGTGGTGGGCCACACCTCTGCCCACTGCTGCCGCACCGTGCTGACGTCGCCGTGGCTCAGCGCATCCAGCACGGCCCGCAGGTCTAGCCCTGAGCCGAGCAGAAGATACGTCAGCAAGTGCAGCGTCGCGTAGAAGAATGCGAACAGGCCAATCATGCGGCGGAAGCGGATGAGCCACCCAAGCTTAGGAAGCACTCGACGAATGGGCGTGATGGCCAGCGAGGCAATCAACATCCAGATCGTCCAGTCGCCGGTCCAGTGTTGGATGGACTGGACCGGGTCGGCGCCGAGGTTGTTCGTCCTGTAAGACCACACCATGCCATAGAGCGGCACAAGGCCCAGCAGGAACACAAACGGCTTCAGAATTTTTATGGCGCGAGTCGGCATGGGCGAGTTCTTACGTTTGCTTCTTCAGTTCTATTGCGCAAGACTGGGTTGCGGAAGTATGCAGCGATTCAGAGTGAAAGGCATCACCACCCCATGAGTATTTCAGCAGCACGCGCAACAGCGCTACAGCAGACCGCAGACGCCCTGCTTGCAGCACGCCGCACCGGCACACCGATTGCAGACCTGGCCGCCGATCTGGCGCCCGCCACGGAGGAAGAATCATTTGCCGTGCAGGACATCATGATGCAAGCGTTTCTGCCCATTGGCGGCTGGAAGATTGGTTCGCGCGGGCCGGAGGGTGTTCCCTTCTTCGCGCCCATGCCGCGCGCATGGATGGGCGAGGACGGAACGCTCTTCCGCGGTGCAACGCATCGCCTGCGTGGGCTGGAGGCGGAGATCGCCTTCCAGATTGGCAGTGAGCTGCCTCCACGCGATACGCCTTACACGCGTGATGAGGTCATCGCCGCAATCGCCGGCTGCCATCCGGCCATTGAGGTGCTGGAGTCGGCGTACATCGATCCCATGACCGTGTCGCGCGAGAACATGCTGGCCGACCTGCAGATGCATGGCGGCTTTGTTGCCGGACCTGCGGTGCCGCAGTGGCAGACCATCGACTGGGCGACAGAGAAGGTCACGCTGCTGACCGACGACGTTGTTCGCGTGGAGAAGATCGGATCGGCCCCCGGCGGTAACGACTTGATTCGCCTGCTGGTGTACCTGGCGAACGAGGGGGCTGCGCGCACCGGCGGCCTGCACGTGGGCGACTGGATCACTACCGGCTCATGGACGGGCGTGACGTGGTCTAGCGCCGGCTCTGAAGCTGTCATCAGCTTTGGCCGCGCCGGCACCGTCAGCCTGCAGTTTGCCCCGGAGACTCTATAACCATGATTGGAATTCAAATCAACGCTCCTAAGAGCGACGCACAAGACGAAATCTTGACGGTTGACGCGGTCAACTTTTTGGAAGAGCTGCACACGCGCTTCAACGCCCGCAGGCTGGAGTTGCTGGCTGCGCGTGTGGCTCGGCAGAAGCGTATTGATGCGGGTGAGCGGCCAGACTTTCTGCCGGAGACTGCAGCTACGCGCGCGGGCAACTGGCGATGCGCGCCCATCCCGGCTGATATTCAGGATCGTCGTGTGGAGATTACCGGTCCCGTCGAACGCAAGATGGTGATCAACGCGTTGAACAGCGGCGCAAAGGTCTTCATGGCAGACTTTGAGGATTCCACGACGCCCACGTGGCAGAACCTTGTTGAGGGCCAGGTGAATCTGCGCGATGCCAACCGTCGCAGCATCACCTTTGAGGACGCGAAGACCGGCAAGAGCTACAAGCTGAACGACAAGACCGCCGTGCTATTTGTGCGGCCACGCGGATGGCACCTGCCGGAGCAGCACATGCTGTTTGATGGCGAGCCCATGAGCGGTTCCCTGTTTGATTTTGGTCTGTATCTCTTCCACAACGCTGCGGAGTTGAAGTCTCGCGGATCGGGTCCGTACTTCTACCTGCCCAAGATGGAGTCGCACCTTGAGGCTCGGCTGTGGAATGACGTCTTCGTCTTCTCGCAGGATTACCTGAAGCTGTCGCAGGGCACGATTCGCGCGACGGTGCTGATTGAAACCATCCTTGCAACATTTGAGATGGATGAGATTCTCTACGAGCTGCGCGACCACTCCGCGGGCCTGAACTGCGGCCGCTGGGATTACATCTTCTCGTTCATCAAGAAGCTGTCTGCAGACAAGAGCATTGTGCTGCCCGACCGCGCGCAGGTAACCATGGCGACGCACTTCATGCGGTCGTACTCGCGGCTGGCCATCAAGACCTGCCACCACCGCGAGATTCACGCGATGGGCGGCATGAGCGCATTTATTCCGATCAAGAGTGATCCTGAGGCGAACGAGCGTGCGCTGGCGCAGGTGCGTGCTGACAAGGAGCGCGAAGCGGGCGACGGACACGACGGCACGTGGGTGGCACATCCCGGGTTGGTGCCCATTGCGATGGAGGTCTTCGACCGGTTGATGCCGGGGCCAAACCAGATCAGCAAAAAGCTGGACGACTACACCGCAACCGCTGACGACCTGCTGCAGATTCCCGCAGGGGATATCACTGAGGCAGGTCTGCGACAGAATGTTGCCGTTGGCCTGGGTTATGTGGAGGCGTGGCTGCGCGGCATTGGCTGCGTGCCGCTTTTTAACCTGATGGAGGATGCGGCCACGGCAGAGATCAGTCGCGCGCAGCTTTGGCAGTGGGTGCATCACAACGCAAAGCTGAAGGATGGCCGCGCCATTACGGCGGAGCTTGTGGAGACCGTCATTGACGAAGAGTTGGCGAAGGTTCATGCAACGGTGGATGAAAAGCGCTACTCCGCCTACGAGCGCGCGGCCACGCTGATGCGGCAGCTGGTGCGCAGTGACCGCTTTACCGACTTCCTTACCTTGCCCGCTTATGAGTCGGTATTGAGCGAAGGTTTGGCATAAAGCAGAACCCAAGGTTGCGAAGGCTTACGCGAGGCCACTAAGAATTCTTGTGGCCTCGCGTAATCAATGTGGACATCATCCACATTTCAGGTAGCATCCCAATGGATGCAGGTTTGCGGCACTCACTGGAGACGTTGACTGATGTGTCAATCACTCATCAGTCAACGGATTGACTAACTCCAATGTGGCGAGACATCCTGCACATAACGCTGTTCAATCAAACTAGGTGCAACCGCACAGGTGCAGCGGTAATCACACTGATTGCGCAGCGCAGGAGATGCAACCCGATGGCTCGTCCCTATTGGTCCGGCAACATACAGATTTCGTTGGTGTCGTTCGCGGTGAAGTTCTTCGTAGCAACAGAGGCGAAGAGCCAGATTCGCTTTCACCAGATCAGCCGCTCCACCGGCGAACGCGTACGGCACCAGAAGGTGCTTGCCTCCTCCGTGGACGACAACGGCGGCGATGACGAGCAGACCCCTGCCACCGTGGAGAAGGGCGACATCGTTAAGGGCTACGAATACACCAAGGGCCAGTATGTGCTGATTGAGCCGGAGGAGATCGCCAACCTGCGCGTGCCCTCCAAGCACTCCATTAACGTGGAGCAGTTTGTGGACGAGAGCGAGATTGACCCCGCTTACTTTGAGAAGCCATACTTCGTGGCGCCCGATGGTGATGCGCAGGCAGAGGCGTTTGCTGTGGTGCGCAAAGCCATGCTGGCAGCGGGCAAGGTTGGCATTGGCAAAATAGCTTTCGCGGGCCGCGAGCACGTTGTGGCGCTGGTGCCTAGCAAGGATGAGGCGCTGCCCGGCCTGATGGCTTACACCATGCGTTACGCAGAGGAGCTGCGCAATCCGGCTGAGTATTTCGCTGGTATTCCAAAGGTTGAGATTGACGAAGACCAGCTGGAGCTTGCAGAGCAGTTGATCAAGAAGCGTTCCGCAAAGTTTGATCCCAAGCGCTACAAGGACGGCTACGAGGTTGCGCTGAAGGAACTGGTGGACGCCAAGGTAAACAACCAGCCCGTGCCGCAGGATGAACCTGCGCCGCAGCGTGCGAAGGTCATTAATCTGATGGATGCTTTGCGCAGTAGCCTTGCGGCAAAGCATGCGGCTGATGATGATGGTGCGGGTCCGTCACCGGGCACGAAGAAGTCTGCGGACAAGACGTCGAAGCCGAAGAAGCACTCTGCCGTGGCCGAGATGCCGAAGCGCGAGGCGGTGGAAGAGGCTCCGCGCAAGCAGGCTTCGGCCAGCGCGAAGCCTGCGAAGACTGCGGCGAAGCGTAAGTCGGCTTAGAGATAAATACATTCAACCAGGTTGGGTGCGGGCTTCCGCGCCCTTCACCGTTTCTGCATCTGAAATGAATGTTATGGCGACGAAGAAAGCCGTGAAGACGAAGAAGCCTGCGAGTGCGGGCGATGCGGTAGACGAGCAGCTGGCTCGCTACCAATCCATGCGCGACTTCAACGTAACCGCTGAACCTAGCGGTGGTGCGAAATCCAGCGGTAGCGCAAAGTCTACGCACGATGAAGCTCTTCCCTTCGTCATTCAAAAGCATGCAGCAACGCGGCTGCACTATGACTTTCGGCTTGGTTGGAATGGCGTGCTGAAGAGCTGGGCCTGCGCCAAGGGGCCAAGCTACGTTGTGGCCGACAAGCGGCTGGCCGTGCAGGTGGAAGATCACCCCATGGAGTACGGCGGCTTTGAGGGCATCATTCCAAAAGGTCAGTACGGTGGCGGCACCGTGATGGTGTGGGACCAGGGCACGTGGGAGCCGCACGTGAATGTGGAAGAGGGCCTGCGCAAGGGCAGCCTGAAGTTCGCCATGAACGGCACCAAGATGCACGGCAACTGGACGCTGGTGCGCATGGGCGGCAAAGCCGCGCAGGAGGCCAAGCCCAATTGGCTGCTGATCAAGGAGCATGACGAGTTTGAGCGTACGCCGGATGATCCGGCCATCATCGACGAGATGCCGAACTCCGCAGTGACCGGCCGTTCGCTGGAAGAGATTGCGACTGCCAGCACGCATGTGTGGAACAGCAAAGAGACGAAGAGCGAAGGGCAGGCGTGGTATCGCCAGCGCGCTCGTGATGCGGACGCTGTTGCTCAGACGAAGCCTGCTGCGAAGACGACAGCTAAAAAAGCAACGGCGAAGGCTTCCCTTCCAGCGCTGCCTGATCTGGATGTTTTGCCAAAGGAACATCTTCCGGAGTTTCTGAAGCCGCAGCTTGCGCAGGAAACTCCAGCGCCACCTGTTGGTGGTGACTGGTTGCATGAGTTGAAGCTGGACGGCTATCGCATCCAGGCGCGCAAGCATGGCGATACGGTGCAGCTCTTTACGCGCAGCGGGCTGGACTGGACGCATCGCATGAAGTCCGTTGTGGATGCTTTACAGCAGCTGCCCGTCGACGATGCCATCCTGGATGGCGAGGTCGTCGTTCTGGATGACAAGGGGCTCTCAAGCTTTGCGCGGTTGCAGGCATCGTTTGAGAAGAATGAGAAGCATCCGCTGACCTTCTTCATCTTTGATCTGCTTCATATCAACGGACACAACACGCGCAATCTTCCGCTGCGTGAGCGCAAGGCAATGCTGCGATCCATCGTGCCTGCGGATGTGGTGCTGCACCTGAGTGAAGACCTTGCAGGCGATGGGGCGAAGATTTTTCACGCAGCGTGTGAGCTTCATGCGGAGGGCATCATCTCCAAACGTGCCGACGGCACATACGCTGTTGGCCGCAGCGCACAGTGGCTCAAATCAAAGTGTGTGCATGAGCAGGAGTTTGTCGTTGGCGGCTGGGTTGATCTATCCAACGGGCAGCGCGGTGTGGGGTCGCTGTTGCTGGGCTATTACGACGATGCAGGCAAGTTGATCTACGCAGGCCGCACCGGCACCGGCTTCACGCAGAAGACGCATGCCATGCTGCGCGACAAGCTCGATAAAATCGATCGCACAACATGCCCGTTCGTAAGTGTGGATGCGAAGGGCCGCCGCGGTGCGCACTGGGTGAAGCCGCAGCTAGTGGTGCAGGTTCGCTTTGCCACGTGGACCGCAGAGAATCTTGTGCGACAGGCTGCCTTTCAGGGGATGCGCGAGGATAAGGCTGCAAGCGAAGTTCGCCGCGAGGCCGGACCGCCTTTTGCGAAACATAAGGCGACGAATTCTACAAAGAAGGCTGTAGATCCTGAGCCTCAGGCTTCAGAGCCTAAGCCTTTAAAGACAACGAAGAAAGCAACACCGTCTGAAGATATGCCTGAGTTGC
>JAMFTB010000150.1 GCA_026225595.1 Terriglobus sp.
AACACGCCAAGCATAACGACCATCATCACAAGGAAGGAGGTGTTGCTGGTACCACCGCCGCCCTGATTGGGGTTCTTGATCTCTGCCACGTTTTCCTGTCTACAGGCGCGGTCCTGCCGCGCCGGATTGATCCATCTCCCATGATAACTGGGGACAGTGACTCAAAGATGCATGCACCAAAACAGGTGCAAGGGTCGGCAGGGGAATTTCGATCCCGACCATCGGGAGGGGCGAGGCGAAGCCAATAAAAAGGTGCGTGAGTACCCGCACAGCGCGTAGCGGGCCCATCCGGCAGAACAACGGCGAAGGCGCGTTCAGTCCGCGAGCTTCATGCCATCCGGAGCGGCCAGGGTCGCATAGCTCAGCGCGCCCAGCAGCGTGACGCTGGCGCACACCACAAAACCCAGCGTGAATGAGTGCGTCCGATCAAAAAACCAGCCCGTAACCACCGGCGCTGCAGACGCAATCACAAAGCTGGCAAAATTTTGCAGCGCGCTCATGGAAGCAACCAGCCGCGACGGGCTTACGGCCTGCGCATAACCCCAGCCGCTGGTGCCCGCAAAGTGGATGAAGAACAGCGCAAAGCTGATGCCCGTAATGGCTGCCTGCGTACTGCCGCTGCGCGAGACAAAGAACGTCGCTCCCGCGGAGATGACCATGCCCACCACTAGTTGCACGCGGTGCAGCGTCGTCAACTGAATGCCGCGCCGCACAAAAAAATCAGCGGAAGCGCCGCTGGTCAGCATGCCCGCAGCACCAGCCAGAAACGGTATCGCCGCCAGCCACCCACTCTTCGCCAGCGACAGGTGCCGCTCCGTCTGCAGGTAGCCAGGCAGCCACGCGGTGTAGAGCCAGTTGGTGTAGTTGATACCGCCAAAGCCCAGCATCATGCCCCACGCAGTGCGCTGCTTTATCAGGTCCGCAAAGGCGCTGTGTACGGGGGCGACCGTCACTGCTTCCGCATACGGTGTGGCGCTGCGCGGCTGATGCAGCATCACCCACAGCACAGACACAACCAGTCCCGCGCCGCCAAGGATCATGAACATCGCGCGCCAGCCCACATGGATCATCAGCACTGTGAGCAACGGCGGCGCAACGGCAAGGCCAAACGTCTGCGACGAACTCATGATGGCCGTTGCGCGGCCGCGTGTGCGCTGCGTAAACCACTCGCGCACGCTGCGCACGCCCGCGGGGTAAAACGGAGCCTCGCCCACACCCAGCAGAATGCGAAACGCAATAAACATTGGGAAGCTGCGAACCAGCCCGGTCAGCAGCTGCGCGCCGCTCCACACTGCAAGCCCCGCGCCCAGCACGGTGCGCGTGCCCAGCCGATCAAGCAGGCCAATCAGCGGCAGCTGCGACAGTCCATAAGCAAACGAAAACGCACTCAGCAGCCAGCCCATCTCCGTGCCGGAAAGATGCAGCTCCGCACGCACCGTCGTGTTCGCAATCGACAGCGATGAGCGGTCAAAAAAGTTGACCACGCCTGCAGCAAACAACAGCCCAAGCGTGATGACCTGGTGTGCGCGCAGACTACGTTCGGATTTGATTGCGGCGGGCATGGCGCGGTGCCCCAGCTTATCGTGATGCTCGCGTCGCGTACAGCGTGCTCACATAGCCCGCGCCAAATCCGTTGTCGATGTTCACCACCGTCACGTTGGGCGAGCAGCTGTTCATCATGCCCAGCAGCGCAGTCACGCCGCCAAACGATGCCCCGTAGCCAACGCTGGTGGGCACAGCGATCACAGGCACGGCGACCAGCCCGCCCACAACAGAGGGCAGTGCGCCTTCCATACCTGCACAAACGATCACGGCATCCGCCTCACGAATGGCAGGCAGCTGCGCCAGCAACCGGTGCAGCCCTGCGACGCCAACATCGGTAAAGCGAGTGACCATCGCGCCAAAAAAATCCGCGGTAACAGCAGCCTCATCCGCCACAGGCAGATCGCTGGTGCCCGCACACACAACCGCAACCCTGCCGCCGGATTTCGCAGCGCCAGCCCCGCAGGTAATGCAGCGCGCCACCGCATGATATGTAGCTTCCTTAACCAATTCCTTGGTCGCTTCAAACGCGGCAATGTCTGCACGCGTGGCAAGTGCAGGCACTCCACTGGCATGAATGCTGGCAAGGATGGCGGCTGTCTGCTGTGGCGTCTTGCCCTGGGCAAACACCACCTCCGGCATGCCGCTGCGCAAACTGCGGTGATGGTCCACCTTGGCAAAGCTCAGGTCTTCAAAGGGCAGGTTCGCCAGCTTGTCCGCAACCGCGTCTGCGGTAATGGAGCCAGCCTGCATCTCCGCCAACAGCTTCAACAAAGCATCACGCTGCATGGTGGCCCTTCGTAGCCGCAAAGAAGTGGGTGCCCCATTCACGCGCGCTTTTGCGCGTGAGTGGGAGCCGTTCCATGAGCCATAGAGGCATGAGCCCGCACATCGCAAACTGCGCGATGTACAGGACACCCGCCTGGTCCTTATGCAGCATGTGTTTTCGCTTCCTGCAACAGGCTCGACACGGGCAGCAGCGCGTTCATGCTGCCGCTGCGATAGCCCTCGGTGTCCAGCGTCACGTAGGTGAAGCCCGCTGCCTTTACGCAATCCGTCATGCGCGCAAGCATGTCGAGCGACAGCGCACGCGCAAGTTCGCTGCGCTCAATCTCAATGCGTGCTAGCTCCCCATGATGCCGCACACGCAGCTGCCGAAAGCCAAGCCCCAGCAGGGCCTCTTCCGCCTCTTCCACCTGACGCAAAGCCTCGGCCGTAACAGGCCGACCATACTCCAAACGCGAAGACAAACAAGCTGATGCAGGCCGATCCCACACACGCAGACCAGCAGCCTGCGCCAGCGCGCGAATCGCCTGCTTGCCCAGCCCCGCATCATTCAGCGGAGCGACGGCGTGGTGCTGCTCCGCTGCTTTTTGTCCTGGACGAAAGTCGCCGCTGTCATCACGATTGCGGCCGTACGCCATGGCACTTATACCGGTCTCGCGCAGCACGCGCTCCATCGTGGAGAACAACTCATCCTTACAGTGGAAGCAACGCGCACCATCGTTGCGCACATACTCTGCGCGCTCCATCTCGGCGGTATGCACCACGCGCAGCGGAATGCCATGCTCCTGCGCAAATGAAACTGCAAAGGCAAGGTGCGTGCGCGGCAAGCTGGGCGAATCTGCAATGACCGCAATCATGCGATCGCCCAGAACCTGAAAGGCCTCCCATGCAAGATACGCCGAATCCACGCCGCCGCTGTAGGCCACGGCCAGCTGCGAATACTTCCGCAGCTCCGCATGCAAGGCCTCGCGCGGAGCCCTCAGCATCTCGCGTATCGTGGTCAACTCAGCGTCCATTAAGCCCCCGGCAGATCGCGCGAAAGGTCGCGCCGAGAAGGATTGTCCAGCTTCTCCTTCGTCGACCACAGCCCCGCAGACGGCGTGCTGATGTAGAAGACCTCTTCGCCATCGGGCATGGTGTTCCAGCCCTCCTTCATGATGGCGGGGTCATAGCGCTTTTCCATCTCATGGCAGTCGGCATACTCATAACCAACCTGCTCAATCTCTTCTTTGCCCAGATGACCCGGCGCATACGTGATGGTGAAACGACCCTCGCTGCTGCCGTGGATGAGGTGCGCCACGCCATGCGGAATCTCTTGCATGTCGGCTTCAGTCTTGTAGAGAGCCAGTGTGCGCGGTGTGCCCTTGTAGCCGTACTTGCGGATGAGCGCATCCACCTCCGGCTGCTCGCCAAAGCGCTCCACTCCGGGCGCGATGATGAGCAACTCACCACCATCTGCAATGGCCATGCGTGTGCGATAGACAGCTTTGTTCGCCACCCACGTTGCACGGAACTCGTCCGCCTGCATCACCGCAACAACCTTCTTTAGCGGCTTGTCGAACAGCGTAATGTTCTGCTCGCGGCTCGCCTTTGCGGCGTCCAGGTACGTCTGCAGATCATCGCCTACGTAAATGCCGCTGGTCACCAGCTTGTTGTGCTCATCGCGACGCATCACAATCTGCAGGTACACATCGGGCAGTGCGGCCAGATGCTGGTCTTCGCTCCAGTTGTAGCAGGCGCGCAGCGGAGTAATCAGGCAGCCCAGGTTGTTCTCAATGCCATATACCGCGGCCGCAATGTGGCTGGCGCAGATGGTGTCCTTACCGCCCAGGCCGATGTAGTAGTTCTTGTTGTGATTGGCAAAGCCCAGCACCTCATGCGGCACAACATGGCCCACGTTGATGATGAGGTCCCACTGCTCCGTCATGAGTTTTGTGTTCAGGTCAACCGGAATCTCCCAGTCCGCGACGCCGCCCGTGGTGTCTGCAACCATCGCCGCGGGAATGGTGGCGACGTGCGTTACGCCATCGCGCCAGTCATGCGCAAAGATGCGGTCATTCGGAATCGATCCAAACATCCACTTGTTCTCTGCCTCGGTGTGCGGAATGTGCTGGCCCAGCGTTGGAATCACCTCAACATGCGCATCGGGCAGCGCGTTGTAGAGCAGTTCCGTAATCTTGCCTGCGCCGCTGTGCGCGCGCGTCAGATCCGGCGGCAGCAGCAGCACGCGCTTCAGGTCTTTGTTGATGCGCGTGCGCGCCTCAACAAGCAGGCGGTCCACTGCTTCTTTAATCTGCTCATCCGATACATGGGGTGCTTCTACTTTGAACCAGGGCACTTTGAATTTCCTCAGCGGCTAAAGCCGCCCCTCAAAAAAATTGCTTCTTCGGCACGGCTAAAGTCGTGCCCTTACGATTCTTGCCTTAATCAAACGATGGTGGGTGCCGCAACATTTGATTCACTTCACTAACCAATAAAGATGGGCTTGATGTGGCGATCAAACAGATTGGTGGTCACGTTGCGCGCAACCACTTCTTCGTTTGCCTCAAGCGCATCGGTGTAGCGCGCGCCCATCTTTGCCGCGACTTTGAAACCCACATGCAGCAGCTGGCGCAGGTCCGGGTTGTACTGCTTGTCGCTCTCGTCATGCCGCAGCGCGCGCACATACTGCTCGCTCGTCCAGCCGTTTACCGCATCGGGCGTGGGCAGGTTGTCTGTCTTGATGTCGATCACTGTGGCATACGGAGCGCACAGCTCTGCCGAGTGATCAAAGGCCTCTGAGTACACTTCCTTCGCGAGCGCAAGCGCATCGCCGCCTGCTTCCGCAAGGCCGATGAGTTCCTCAAGCCACGTGGTGCCGGCCGTCTTCACATGCACGCCCGCACCGGTATCCTTCAGCGCCTCGCGGATGGACTGGTAGATGCTGAACTTGTCCGAACCGGAATGAACACTCAGCTTCAGGTTTGCAGGCAGGCCGTACTTAGCAATGGCATAGGCAATCGTTGCCAGGTCGTCGCGAAACTCCTTGGCAAACTGCGGCACATCGCCCACGTAATCCACGCCCTTGTTAAAGCGGCCGGTGAACTTGGGCGCAATGGTCTGGATGGGCAGCTTCTCATCCGCGACTGCGGCCAGAATAATCAGCAGTTCCGGCGGTGTCTGCGGGCTGTCGGTTTCATCCATGCTGATCTCAGCGACGAAGTTGCCTTCACCCTTGTGTTCCGCAACAGCCTTGTAGATCTCCGCAGCGTGCTGCACGGCGGCGAGGAACTGCTTCGCCGTCTTTTCCACAAATGCCTTGTCAA
The DNA here is from genome assembly GCA_026225595.1 of Terriglobus sp. GTDB lineage: Bacteria > Acidobacteriota > Terriglobia > Terriglobales > Acidobacteriaceae > Terriglobus. Next base: position 5,634 of record JAMFTB010000150.1, read on the forward strand.
TGCTGAAGGGCTCTGCAATGCCGGGGATGCTGATGTTGCCAATCAGCTCCGGATGCCGCACCACAAACTTCTCAATTTCCGCGGGGTCACTCTTCTGGCCAATGTTGTCGGCAACGTCAATGGTGAAGAAATCGCACGGCGCTACAAAGCGCTCAAAGGTGTTCAGGTTGATGTGGTCAGCGTCCAGAAAGTAGGGCTTGGTCCAGCCCAGTTCCTTCACCGCTGCGTCCGCTGCAATGCGTGTGCCGCTGGGTTCGCTGCCGATGATGAGGTGCTCGCGGTTGCTCTTGTTCCAAACCGGCGTCACATCCGCGCCAGCCTTCGCGGCCATAACGCATGCCGTCAACTGTGCCTTGGCCTGGTGCGCAAAACGGTCGCCCATACCGAGCGAAAACTTGGGTAGCTGCATTGTGTTCTCTCTCCTTTAGCACCGCAGCATTCTTATGCGGTGCTTTGAAAGGGCGCGGCTTCAGCCGCGCCATACGGAATCCTTAAGGAAGCGGCTTTAGCCGCTGAGGGAAATTCCCTCCGGGGCTAAAGCCCCTGTCCGTTAGCTTGTCAGCGGCTGGGCTAAAGCCCAGCCCTTCAAACCCACTTACTGATTCACACCACTCGCAAGAAACCCACCATCCACAACAATGGTGTGCCCGTTGGTGAACGATGCGGAATCGCTGGCAAGGTAAATTGCTGCGCCCACAAGCTCATCCGTCTTGCCAAAGCGATTCATCGGCGTGCGCATGCGCAGCTCCTGCCCGCGCGGCGAACCGTCCAGCAGAGCCGCATTCAGCTCCGTGCGGAAGACGCCCGGCGCAATGCCGTTTACGGTCAGGCCGTGCTTGCTCCACTCCACCGCAAGTGAGCGCGTGAGCGAAAGCACACCAGCCTTGCTGGCGGCGTATGCGGCAACTTCGCTCAGCGCAACGTAGCTGTTCAGCGATGCAATGTTGATGATGCGCCCATAGCCGCGGTCAATCATGTGCGCGCCAAACACCTGGCAGGCGCGCAGCATGCCGGTAAGGTTGGTGTCGATGATGTCCTGCCACTCCGCCTCAGAGACGGTGAGCGTGGGTGTGCGCTTAATCTTGCCGGCGCAGTTCACCAGTATGTCCACCTTGCCAAACTCCGCGACGCAGGCCGTCAGCAGCGCTTCAATTTGCGCGCGGTCGGTTTGGTCCGTGGGTTTGCGCAGGCTGCGTCGGCCCAGCGCTTCAATCTCCGCGGCTACCTCGTTCACCTGTTCCGCGCGGCGGCCCGTGGCCACTACGTCTGCGCCTGCTGCTGCCAGGCCCAGCGCCATGGCGCGGCCAATACCGCTGGTGCCGCCAATAATCACCGCGGTGCGGCCTTCAAGACTCAGTGGATGCTTCAACTCTTCCCTCCGATTTTCATCCCGGCGGCTAAAGCCGGGCTATGGTTCAAAAAACCTAAAAGCTACGCTTCCAGATTCACGCGGTGCATGCCGCCTGCAAACAGCCGCAGGATGAGCCACGCAATCATGTAGACGGTGCCCGCAATGATGAACAGCGTGGCGTAGCTGCCTGTCAGCTGCAGAATATGTCCTGCCTCCAGCGAAAACAGCACGCCACCCAGCGATCCGGCCATTGCTGTAATGCCGGTAACGCTACCCACTGCGCGCGGTGGAAACACGTCAGACACCGTGGTGTACATGTTGGCTGACCAGCCCTGGTGGCCCGCAACCGCAAGGCTCAAAATCAGGATGGACACCCACATGGTGTTCACCGGACCAGCAAACAACATGGGCAGTGAAAAGCATGCGCAGATGAGCATGGTGCGCAGACGCGCCTGACCCTCCTCCGCACCATGCCGCACAAAGAACGCGGGAAGCCATCCGCCGGCAACGCCACCCACGGCGCTCGCGGCGTAAATCAGAATCAACGGCGGCCCCATCTGGGTCAGGCCAAGGTGATACTTCGCATCCAGGAAGCCCGGCAGCCAGAAGAGATAAAACCACCAGATGGCGTCCGTAAGAAAGCGCGCGGTAGCCAGCGCCCACGTCTGCCGGTATTGAATCAGCTCCAGCCACTTGGGCTGCACGCCACCCTCAGTGGGCGACTCTTCATCGCTGCGGATATGTGCGAGCTCCGCCAGCGACACCGTGGCATGCTCGGCCGGCGTGCGGTACTTCCAGTACCACCACACAATCCACGGCGCACCCAGCAGGCCGGTGGCCACAAAGGCCATATGCCAGCCGTACCGAATCGTGATCCACGGCACCACAATGGGCGCAACCATTGCGCCAGCGGTCGTGCCTGTGTTAAGTAGTCCCGTCGCAAACGATCGCTCGCGTTTGGGGAACCAATCCGCAACAGTCTTAATCGCAGCGGGAAAATTACCGGCCTCGCCCAATCCCAGCGCAATGCGCGCAATGGCAAAACCCATGGTCGTGGCGACAAACGCGTGACCAATCGCCGCGATGCTCCACACCGCCATAATCAGCGCATAGCCCAGCCGCGAACCCAGCTTATCCACCAGCCGCCCTGCCACCACCAACCCCAGCGCATACGCCAGCTGGAAGCAGGCAATCACGTAGCCGTAGTTCTGCTCCGTCATGCCAATGGTGTGCATCAGCGTCGGCTTCAAAATGCCGATCACCTGGCGGTCCATGTAGTTGATGGTGGTGGCCACAAAGATCATGGCGCACACGGTCCATCGCACATTACTGGCAAGCGAGCGGGGTTGGTTGGCGGGCAGCGTGTCGGGCATGGCAGCGTCGGGCGTTGGGCTCAAAATCAGGGCTCCGGATACAGCGTGTTGGCGTGCCGCACAAGCTTACAGCGGAAGCGCAAAGACTTCACGCAGGCGATCCGTAACGCAGGCAGGTGGTCCGACCACTTACCTTAGGTGTACCGCTCGCAGGTTGCGGGTGTCAACGCAGCGGGACCGGTGCAGTTACCGCTTTCTGCCAGATCGCTACAAAATCAGGCAAAATCAGCAGGTATGCCAATCGCCTTACGCAAATCCACCCAACCCGCAGGCAAAGCCGGGGTTTCCAAACGCAAACCGTCCTTAACGGCGAAAGCTGTCTCCAAAAAGGCGCAGGCCGCGGCCAATCCAGACCGCCAGGTGGCCATGCGCGTGGTTGAGCGTATCCGCGAGCTGCTGGAGAACGGCACATGGAAGGCTGGCGATAAGCTGCCGCCCGAGCGCGAGTTTGCACGGACGCTGGAGGTCAGCCGGTCCAGCCTGCGCGCGGGCATTGGCTACCTTGCGGCCATGGGACTGTTGCAGGTGCGGCATGGCGTGGGAGCGTTTTTGTCGGAGTCGCCAACGCAGTTCGGCGCAGCGTCACTGCCGTTCCTGGACGCGCTGCACGGCTATGAGATGAGCCAGCTGTTTGAGGCGCGCCGCGTGCTTGAGGGCCATCTGGCCTCGCTGGCAGCAGAGCGCACCACGGAGCGTCATCTGCAGGGCATGGCGGAAGAGCTAGAGGAGATGGACGCAACCCTCGACACGCCGCAGGATTACCTCATCCACGACGTTCGCTTTCACCGGCTGGTGGCAGCGGCCGCGGGCAACTCCATACTCACCGCCATCATGGAAAGCCTGACCGGCGCGCTGTACGAATCGCGCCGAGACAACACGGAGCAGACCGCTGACCTGAACCTGACCACCACCATGCATCGCGAGATCTACCGCGCCATCCGC
>JAMFTB010000151.1 GCA_026225595.1 Terriglobus sp.
CCGAAGAGAGCCAGCCGAAATCGGGACGCTTAACCTCAAGTCCCCCGCTAACTCTTTTCCCTAGAAGCAACTACAAGAATAAGACCCAGGGGGTGCATCGAAGAAAAGCCATGTCCTGCCGGACGGGCCCGCTACGCGCGGGGCGACCACTCCGTGGTGGGGTATCGCTTCGCGTGGCTGCCAAAGAATCCTATGCCGACCAACGGGAGGAGCGACGCAACGCGGATCACACGCCACGACGTGGCCGCCCCGCGCGTCGCGGGCCCGTCCGGCAGGACAGATTTGTAAGGGAAGGTTCATTACAGCGGGAAGTCGGCGACGTGAGGGCGTCATCCGGCTTCCCGCTCTCTGTTCACGTAGCGGTGAGATTGCGCACCATGCGTTTCACGCGAACAGCTTGTGCGCACGCGCGTGAATCACCACGCGTGCTGACTCTGCGAATGCCTACAGCTCGGCCCACTGACGCAGCAGGTTGTGATAAACGCCCGTCAGCTTCACAGCTGCGGCAGAGCCTGGCTCCAGCATCTGGATGGATTGATCCAGCTCAAACATCAGCGTGCGGTGCTCGTCGCTGCGCATCATGCTCTGCAGCCAAAAAAAGCTTGAGACGCGTGCGCCGCGCGTGACTGGCGTTACGTGGTGAAGGCTGGTGCTGGGGTACAGCACCATGCTGCCCGCAGGCAGCTTCACGCTCTTGGAGCCGTAGGTGTCTTCCACCACCAGCTCACCGCCGTCGTATTCATCGGGCTCGCTGAAGAACAGCGTGCACGACAGATCCGTGCGGATGCGCTGTCCGCTTCCGTTGTGCGTGCGGATGGCGTTGTCCACGTGCGTGCCAAAGTTCTGCCCACCAGCGTAGCGATTGAACAACGGCGGAAAGACCTTTAACGGCAATGCCGCAGAGCGGAAGAGCGGATTGCTGCCAAGCGCCTGCAGGATCAGTTCGCCCACCTGCAACGCAGTTGGATTGCCTTCAGGAATCTGCGAGTTCTGCTTAGTCATTGCGGACTGGTGGCCTGCGGTGACCTTGCCGTCAACCCACTCGGCTGCGTCCAGCAGAGCGCGGCACTGCGTTACCTGTTCAGGTGTAAGTACGCTGGGGATGGTTAGAAGCATGCTGCCTGTACCTTGTTCTGGAAGTGCGGCAGCGCATGCCATGAAGACGTGCGCTGCCGCAGTGATTGCGGTCTTTCAGAACGGATTTAGAAACGTGCGTTGAATCCGAACTGAGCGTTGATGCCTTCACCCGGGATCAAGTGATTTGGGTGTGGCGTGTCGATGTAGAACTTGTTGGTCAGGTTGTTCACGTTCACCTGCAGGTCCATGTGTTCGTTGATGGGCCGGCGCAGCATTGCGTTCAGCACGGTGTATCCGGGAATCGCCTTGGGTGCGAAAGCGACCGCGGAAAGCAGCGTTGCAGCGCTGCTGTTGTACTGCCCATACATCGCAGTGGAGCTGGCGCGTCGTGCAGAAACATAGTTGCCGCCAAAGCCACCCACAAAGCGCCACGGCAGGCTATGCGTCAGCCAGAAGTTGCCACCGTTCTTCGGCACATTCGCAAACGGGAAGTTGTTTGGCGAGATGAAGTAGGGCGCCGTGTTGTAACGCGGATCAAGTTTGGCGTTCGGGTTTGTCTGGAGTGCCAGCAGCCACGAGTTGTAGAAATTTGCGTTGGTCGTGGCATACGGCGAAGCATTCAACGCTGAGCCAAGCACGCGGCCATCCAGGTATGCGTAGCCAGCGATCAGGTCGAAATGCTGCGGCAGATGCCCAACAGCGCCAATCTGCACACCACGCACCAGCTGCGTACCCACAAGCAATGAGTTCAGCGAGTTCGTCGGATCCGTCTCACGTGCGTTCAGCTTCTGTGTACGGAAGATGCTGCCGTTCAGGTTCAGCTTGTCCTTCAACAGGTCCCACTTTGTACCAACCTCATACGTGGTGTTCTCTTCCGGCGGCGATGTTGCCGTGTTCGCTGCAAGTGACAGCGACTCTGCCGCAGGATTGAAGCTGGTGCCGTAGTCGAAGTACACGCTGCCGTTACGAGCTGGCTTTACAACCACAGCCGCACGGTAGGTGGGCTGCTTGTCGAGGCGGCTCAGTGTGACAGCTGCCGTACTGGTCGCAGGAATCGCAGCAGCAGCCGAGTTCGCATTGAAGTAATCAAAGCGAATACCGCCAGAGAACATCAGCCAGCGCGTCACCTTCAGCGTGTCCAGAAAGTTGACGCCATAGCTCTGCGTTGCCACGTGGGTGAAGCCATTGAAGGTCACGCTTGTTGGTGTAAACGCATCGTTTGGTGTGGGGTTCAGAGCGCTGGTGTACTGTTGTGCGGGGGCGAACGCATATTTGCTGCGCAGCGGATTCGAGCGCTCGCGTCCACCCTCAACTGCAACCGTGAAATCGTTATCGATGCCGTGAACGCGCAGGTGGCCGATGGCCTCCATGCGATCCCACAGGATGTCTTCAACCGACGTTGCCTGAATCTGGTTGCGCAGAACAGAGATCTGGCTGAGCGGCGTGCCAATGGGATAGCACTGACTTGCAACCGCCGCAGCATTGGGATTGCAGGTTGCCACGTAGCTTGCATAGACCGGCGTAACTGCCGTGCCGTTCACCGTACCGGTGAGCGTGCTGATGGGCGTGCCCACACCGGTCACAGTCGCCGTGGTATTGATCTGCGGCTCCGTGATCAGAATGTTGCGCGGGTAGTAGCCCCAGCGCAGCGTGTTGCGAATGGTCAGATGCGAGTTCACGTCATGCTCAAAACGGCCCGTCAGGATATCCGGCTGCGTGATCAGCGAGTTGCCGTGGGCGAAGCCGTAATAGTTTGCGCGCGGCACTGCTGCCACACCCAGGCCGTTATACGGCAGGCCGTAATCCGGAATGTCGGTTTCGTACTCATGAACGTAGTTGATGGTGTAGCGGGTCGCCGTGCCAAGCCCAAACGCCAGCGATGGTGCAACACCCAGGCGACGCACGTTGGTCACATTCCGCTCTGCAACGCCCTGGTCCTGTCCCATGGCATTCAGACGAAAGGCTGCATTCGGAATCAGACCTGTCATCGGCAGATTCACGTCAACCGAGCCACGGCGCATGGCATCGGTGCCAAACAGAAAATTCGTGCGGACGAACTTGTTTGAGACTGCCTGCTTCATCTCCTGGTTCACAACGCCGCCCGTGGAGCCGCGACCAAACTCAACACTGGCCGGACCTTCGAGAACATTGATCGCCTCGAAATCGAATGCGTCGCGGTAGTACGAACCAAAGTCGCGAATGCCATCGAGGTAGATGTCGTTACGCGCGGTAAAGCCGCGGATGGTCAGGTTGTCACCCTGCGATCCACCCTCGCCCGCGGCCAGCGAAATACCCGGCACGTTGCGAAGACCGTCGCGCAGCGTGGTCGTCGCCTGTTCCTGCAGGATGTACTGCGGCACTACGCTGATGGTCTGCGCCGTGTCCGTCAGCGACTCAGTGAACTGGCCCATGGCAACGGAGTTGGTGCTGGTGGTGACGCTTACCTGCTCCGCATTCTGCACCTGGATGTCCGCACGTGTGCCGCCGCGGTCCATCTGGTAGCCGAGGCCGGTGCCGTCCAGAATTGCCTTCAGCGCCACGTCAAACGTCATTGCGCCCTTCACACCCTTGGAGTGGAAGCCTGCAATCTGTTCCGGCGGCAGGTGGATCGAGGTGCCAACGCCGCTCACCTTGCGGAACTGTGTCAGCACATCCGCAAGCTGGCCCTCAGGAATATCAAAATTAAAGGTGGCAGCAGTTGCTTCCTGCTTGCCGTTATGCGGATCCTTCGGTTCAGCCAATGCTGTGCTCTGCGTGCCCGACGCGGCGGTGAACGCCAGCGTACCTGCCGCGACCAGCCGTGCCGATCGCCTGAAACTCTTCAACTTGCTCTGCTTCTTCACGTTCCCACTCTCCGAGGCTGCGGCGGTGACCAGTCCCTCAACTCCGTCCCGCACTTTGCATTCACTCGGCCAGGTCCCTCAACCTCGCCACTACGCGGACCATCTGCCGGCAGGCATCACCCGAAACGGGGAGCAGCCATCTACGACAACATCAGTCCGATATGACGAGAGTACATGATCTAAGACTGGATTAGTCCCTGTTCTTAAAAGATTTTAGGACTAGATCGGTCCTCTATCCGAATATCGAACGCAAAGTGCCTTTTTCGAACGAATTACAGCTTGCGTTCCGCCTTCTGACGTCCAAAGAGGGGCGGTTCCCGTACCCTCAAAAGGCCAGATGCCAAAGACATTTCAGACGAGCCAGTGGCTCCCGTTCCCGGTTCCGGTAGTCTTTGCGTTCTTCGCCAATCCGCAGAACCTGCCGCCGCTGATGCCGGCGTGGCAGAAGACGCGCATTGAAGAGCTGCAGTTGAAGGCGCCGCCACAGCCGCCCGCCGGGTCACCCGCGCGGCTGGGCACGGGCGTGGGCACCACCATGATCCTGAGCTTCCGCGCGCTGCCCGGTATCCCCATGCGCCTAAACTGGCACGCAACCATCAAGGAGTTTGAGTGGAATGACCACTTCTGCGATGAACAGGTCTCCGGCCCATTCCACACGTGGCGGCACTGCCATTCCGTGAAGGCGGAGACGCGCGACGGCGTGGACGGCACGCTGGTAACGGATCGCGTGGATTATCAGGTTGCCGGCGGACCGCTCGGCGGTCTGATTCACTTCATGATGGGCAGTGTGCCCTTCATGGCAGTCTTCCGCATACGGCACAGCCAGACAGAGAAACTCCTGCCGGTGTATGCGCAGCATTTAGCGCTTCGATCACTGCGATAATTTTGCAGCCGTCATCCTGAGCGCAGCGAAGGATCCCGACGAGCTTTATGAGCCTATGCCGCAAGCAGCTTTCGGCCGCGAAAAGGAACAGATATTCGCGGTCGGCGAAAATGCGCGGGGATTCTTCGCTTTGCTCAGAATGACGGAAGATTCGGTGGCTCGTTTTTAATGAGCAGCCAGCCGCTCTTCCATCAGAGCCTTCAGGTACGGCTCTGCCTGGCGCATGGCGGCTTCTACTGTGATGCCGTACTTCTCGCGCAGTGAATCGACCTTGCCGTGCTCAATGAACTGGTCAGGCCAGCCGATGCGCACCACAGGCACGTTCAACTCTGCAGCGCTCAGCGTCTCCAGCACGGTGGAACCGAAGCCGCCTGCCAGCACGTGATCCTCAAACGTGACGACCAGGCCGCAGCCCCTTCCGTAGTGCTCTACGCAGTCGCGGTCAATGGGCTTGGCAAAGCGCGGATTGATCACGGCGGCAGACAAGCCCAGCTTGGTAAGCTGCGCAGCCATTTCGCGCGCCAGCGGGAGCAAAGCGCCAAGGCCAAAGATGGCGACGTCCGTGCCGTCCTTCACCACCTCAGCCTTGCCAATCTCAATCGCAACGGGCTGCGCCTTCACTGGCGTGCCGGGGCCTATGCCGCGTGGGTAACGGATCGCAACAGGACCGGCGTTGTACTCCAGCGCGGTCTGCATCATGTCGGCGAGCTCGTCCTCGTCCTTGGGCACCATGTGGACGAGGTTGGGCACGCAGCGCAGGTAGCTGATGTCGAACAGTCCGTGATGCGTCGGGCCATCGTCGCCGCTGAGTCCGCCGCGATCCATGCAGAAGACTACGGGCAGCTCCTGCAGCGCAATGTCGTGGACGATGGGGTCAAACGCGCGCTGCAAAAACGTGGAGTAGATGGCGCAGAAAGGTTTGTACCCCTTGGTGGCCATACCACCCGCGAAGATCACCGCATGCTCCTCTGCAATGCCCACGTCAAAGTAGCGCGTGGGGTGCGCGGGGCGGAAGAGGTCAAGCGCGGTGCCGTTAGGCATGGCCGCGGTAATGGCGATGACGCGCTTGTCCGCCGTGGCGAGTTTGACCAACGTCTCCGCAAACACTTCGGAGTAGGTCTTCTGCCCTGCTGCGTTGGTCTCGCCCGTCTCCGGATCGTACGGTCCCAGGCCGTGGAACTTCTTCTGCTTGTCCAGCGCAGGCTGAAAGCCGCGGCCCTTTTGCGTGATGGCATGCAACACAACAGGCTTGTTCTGCGCCTTCAAAAACTGGAACATGTTGATGAGCAGCGGCAGGTCGTGCCCGTCGATCGGCCCGTAGTAATCCAGGCCAAATTCTTCAAACAGCATGGACGGGCCAAGCAGGCCTTTGACGCTCTCCTCAGCCTTGCGCTGCAGATGCTTGGCTGCCTTGCCGCCGAAGCGCGAGATCAGCTCCGTGGCGCGGTCATGCAGGTAGGTAAAGCTGGGGTGCGTAACCACCTTGTGGAAGTACGCCGCGATGGCGCCCACGTTCTTGTCGATGGACCATTCGTTGTCGTTCAGCACGATGATTAGCCGCTTGGTCTGCGCGGCGATGTTGTTCAACGCCTCATACGAGATGCCGCAGGTGAAGGCCGCATCACCGGCCAGCGCCACAATGTGTTCGGAGCCGCCGCTCATGTCTCGCGCGACGGCCATGCCCAGCGCCGCAGAAAGCGCGGTGCCTGCATGGCCTGCGCCAAAGCTGTCGTGGTCGCTCTCGGTCCGCAGCATAAAGCCGTTCAGTCCGCCCGGTTGCCGAATGGTGTCAAAGCGCGACTCGCGCCCGGTGAGCAGCTTGTGTACGTAGCTCTGGTGGCTGACGTCGAAGACAAACGAATCCTTCGGCGTATCAAAGACGTAGTGCATGGCGATGGTCAGTTCGACCACGCCAAGGTTGGGGCCAATGTGGCCGCCGGTCTTGGCTACGCTCAGAATCAGCCGTTCGCGGATTTCCTCAGCCAGCTCCGTCAACTGCGAAACCGAGAGCTTCTTGATGTCGGCGGGAGAGGCGATCGTGGAGAGGTAGTTGCTCATCGTTCCTTGGGGATAGGACGCGTTTCCGGCCCGGAAGTAGCGCCTGGAACCGCAACCAATGTTCACCCATTGAAATTGTAGAACGAACCTGCGCCTTATTCCGCCATGGCGGCTGCAATGGCAGGGTCAGAGGGGACTGGATCAAGGCTCAGTACACCCTCCCACTGCGCAATCACCGCACTGGCCAGGCAGTTTCCGATGACGTTGGTCGCCGTCCGTCCCATATCCATCAGAGCGTCAATGCCCAACAGGATCACGATCGGTTCGCTGGGCAGCCGCAGCGTGCTGGCCGTGGCCAGCAGCACCACCAGCACCGCCCGCGGCACGCCGGCAACACCCTTGGACGCGAGCATGAGCGTGCCCATCATCAAAATCTGCTGGCCAACACCCAGATGCACGTTTGCCACCTGCGCGACAAAGACCATCGCCATGGCCAGGTAGAGCGTGGCGCCGTCCAGGTTGAAGCTGTAGCCCGCAGGAATCACAAACGACAGCACACGCCGCGGCACGCCGAAAGCTTCCATTTCTTCCATGGCGCGTGGCAGCGCGGCTTCGCTGGCGGCGGTGGCAAAGCCAATAGCTGCAGGGCCGGAGATGTGCTTCAGCAACCGCCGCAGCGGCAAACGCGCCAGTAGCGCCACAGGCAGCAGGACGCACAGCATAAAGACAATGAGCGCCGCATAAAACACCAGCAGCAGCTTCCCAAGGTGCAACAGAACACCTGGTCCCATGCGCGCCACCGTGTAAGCCATGGTCGAGCAGACACCCAACGGCGCAACGTACATCACAAGATTCGTAAAGCGGAACATTGCCTCGCTGAGTCCCTCCGCCAGCCGCAGCACCGGCTCTGCCTTGGCCCGCGGAACCATGGCCAGCGCCATGCCAAACAGCAGCGCAAACACCGCCACCTGCAGCACCTGACCTTCCGCAATGGACTTCGCGATGTTTTCCGGGAAGACGTGCGCCAGAAAATCCTGCCACTGCAAAGGAGCGGTGGTGGGCACAGCAACCATATCCGGCGGCATTGCCAGGCCAATACCCGCGTGCGAAAGATTCGCTGCAACCAGCCCGATGACCAGGGCAATCGTAGTGACCACCTCAAAGTACAGCAGGCTCTTCCAGCCCATGCGGCCTACGCTCTTCAGGTCGCCGTGGCCGGCAATGCCGCTGACCAGCGTGGCCAGGATCAGCGGAGCCACAATCGTCCGCACCAGCCGCAGAAAAATATCGCTGAGAAAGTGCATGTTCACAGCCAGCGTGGGCGCGTCCAGGCCAATCTCGACACCGGCGATCATGCCAACGACGATCCATGGCGTGATCTTTTTGCGCAGAAAACCGGCCCAGTAAACCAGCAGCAGGATGGCCGCGATCCGCAGACCTTTATCCAGCCCGAAGGTCGGTACATGCAGCAGCGGCGCCAGGATGCCATAGGTCACGCCGCCGCTGAGCAGCGAAACCGCACCCACCAGCACGGGCACCTCCGTGCGGTGCCGGACGGGTGAACCTGTTGAAGCATCCTGTGACATGATCCACACTCTACCTGTTTCCGCGCCCCGCGGGGTAAAGTGAAGTTGTTGAAGGTGCGCCCATGCGACGGATTCTCCTTGCCAGTGCTGTTCTGTTCCTCCCGTTTGCGATGAACCCGTGCGCGCATGCGCAGCTTGCTCCCCAGCAGGCGCAATTAGATCCACTGCAGCACCCCGCGCGAACGAATAATCCGGTAACCCAGCCCACGCTCTCCCCGGGGCAGTTAGAGCTGCTGCAGCTGGACGTTGATTTTGCGCTGGCCACGCTGAAGGACGGCGGCAAGGGCTTCGCCAGCTTTTTTGCGGACGATGCGGTGACGCTGAACAACGGCAAGCCCGTTACCTATGGCAAATCGCGCATTGCGGCCGACGCGAACTGGGACCCGAAGGTGTATCAACTGCAGTGGCAGCCCATGGGTTCGTCGATGGGCCCCTCTGGCGACATGGGTTTCACGTGGGGCCACTACGACGGCCACTCCAAGGACACGAAGGGCAACGACGTAACCACCAGCGGCCGTTACATCACCGTGTGGAAGAAGGTCGACGGCAAGTGGAAGGTGGCGATGGACGCCAGCGCCAACGATGTTCCCGCAGGGGGCGACTGTTGCGCCCTGCCCAAGCCCTAGATGGCAACTACCATAAAACGCGAGCCAATTGCACGCGAAAAAAGCGTGCCGCTCACCCCCGAGGAGCGGCGTCTGCAGTCGCTGGAGCGGCTGGAGATCAGCAGCCTGCCTGACCCCGCGCTGGATGAGCTCGTGCAGTTGGTGGCACAGATATGCGCCGTGCCCGCCGCCGCTGTCTCATTCGTCGAGCGTGATCGCGTCTGGTACAAATCGCGTTTGGGACTACCAACACGTTCGGTGCCGCGTGAAGAATCGCCCTGCGACGAAACGGTTCTGGGTGACGACCTATTTCAGATTCCCGATGCTGCGGAAGATCCGCACTACCCGGATGGCGTCATTCCCGTTGGCACGTCGAACTATCGCTTTTACGCAGGCGCTCCCCTGCGCACTGCAGACGGCAACGCGGTGGGCACACTGTGCGTGTATGACACGGACCCGCGCAGGCTGGATGAAGTAGAGGCCAACACGCTGCGCACACTGGCCAGCCAGGTAATGACACGGCTTGAGCTGAGCCTGACCACGCGCATTGCGGATCGCGATGCACGTTCACGCCAGCGTGTGGAGAGTGCCCTGACGGTGGAGCGCAACTTTGTAAGCGCCGTGCTGGACACGGTGGGCGCGCTGGTCGTGGTGCTGGATACTGCGGGCCGCATTGTCCGCTTCAACCGCATCTGCGAGACCATCTCTGGCTTTGCGCTGGGCGAAGTTGTAGGCCGGACCGAGTGGGACACGCTGGTGCCGCCGGAGGATCGTGAGACCGCGATTGCCACCTATCAGCAGTTGCGCGATGGTCTGTTTCCGTTCGCGTTTGAGAATCGCTGGCGCACGCGAGACAGCACCATTCGCCGTATCCAGTGGACAGCCACTGCTCTGCCAGACGCGCAGGGTGAGGTCGCCTTTCTCATCGCCACAGGCATTGACGTAACTCTGCAGCGCGAGGCGGAGCTGACCCTGCGCGAGAGCGAAGCGCGCTATCGCCAGCTGATTGAAGGTTCATTGGGTGCTGTGTTTACGCACACGCTGGACGGCACGTTGCTCTCGCTGAACACCTACGGTGCAGAGAGCCTGGGCTACACCGTGGAAGAGATGCTGGACCGCCGGCTGTCGCACTTCATGCCGACTGAAGCGCAGCCTTCCTTTGAAGATTACGTTGCGACGCTGAGCGCATCCGGCGAGGCGCAGGGCACCTTTGAGCTGTGCCATCGCGACGGCACCGGGCGCGTGCTGGTCTATCGCAACCGCTTGATTGAATCCAGCACCGGTGAAGACTATGCGTTGTGCTTTGGCGTCGACATTACCGAGAAGGTGCGTGCGGAGGAGCGGCTCTCTGCTCTGACGCGTCAGTCCAACTCAATCCTCGATTCGGTTGGCGACGGCATCTTCGGCATGGATCTGAATGGCATCACCACCGTGTGCAATCCCGCTGCAGCGCAAATGCTCGGCTATCGCGAAGATGAAATCGCCACGGCCATCCTGGGCCAAAGCCTGCACGCGCTTTCGCATCACTCGCGCGCGGACGGCTCACCATACCCTGAGAGCGAGTGCCCCATCATCAGCTCCACGCGCGAACAGAAGACGGTGCGCGTGAGTACGGATGTGTTCTGGCGCAAAGACGGCACCAGCTTTCCGGTGGAGTATGTTGCCTGCCCCATTGTGGATGACGGTCGCGCCACCGGCATTGTGGTTGCGTTTACGGACACCACGGAACGGCACGCGCTGGACCGCATGAAAGACGAGTTCGTCTCCACCGTATCGCACGAGCTGCGCACGCCGCTTACCAGCATGCGCGCGTCGCTAGGCCTGATCGCCTCCGGCGCGCTGGAGAAGCGACCGGACAAGACAAAGCAGATGCTGGGCATTGCAATCGGCAACACGGACCGACTGGTTAACCTGGTTAATGACATCCTTGAGCTGGAACGCATTGGCAGCGGCAAGGCAGAGCTGCACTATGGCGACGTGGATGCCGAAGAGCTGATGCGCCGCGCCGCGGACCTGCTGGCCGCCACCGCCGCAAAAACCAGCCAGCGCTTTACCTTCAACTGTGCCGGTGTACACATATGGGCAGACTCTGACCGCATTCTGCAGACGGTGACCAACCTGCTCTCAAACGCCATCAAGTTTTCACCGGATGGCGGTGAGATTCATCTGGCAGCGCGCATCTCCGCGCCGGGCGAGGCAACGCTTGAGGTGCGCGATCATGGCCGCGGCATTCCTGCCGATAAGCTGGAGCACATCTTCGGGCGCTTTCAGCAGGTGGACGCATCCGACTCACGCGTAATGGGCGGTACAGGCCTTGGCCTGGCCATCTGCCGCTCCATCGTCACACAGCATCACGGCCGCATATGGGCTGAGAGTGAGCCGGGGCAGGGTGCACACTTCTACGTAACGCTACCCACAGGCCCCAGCAGCCACCTGCGCTAGCCCGTCATCCTGAGCGCAGCGAAGGATCTCAGCGAATCTTCGCTGACCGCATATGTCTGTGCCCTTCCGCTGTACGAATCCGCGGCAGAAAGCTACCTGCTGTATCGGAAGTATGAAAAGTATGAAACCCGTCGGGATCCTTCGCTCCGCTCAGGA
>JAMFTB010000152.1 GCA_026225595.1 Terriglobus sp.
AGCGGAGCTGCAGCAGCGCCGGGGTCGTCCTGGAAAAGGAACATCAGAAGAATCGCCATCTTGCGTGAAGTGTAAATCGCTGGCTGGCCTGCTTGCAGCGTACGAACCTTCGCGGGTTCGTGTTGGAGCGGTGCAGGGAATGTCCGCGTACTTGTTTCGTCACCCATCCACGCTGAAATTCACGCTTGCGCAGGGCTGCCACCGTGCTATTCTCTGCGCGAAGAGGAGGCGAAGATGCTGCAGGAACTCCGCGCGGAAAACTACGCCGTCATCGACCACGCCGTGGCCACCTTTGGCCCGGGTCTGAACCTGCTCACCGGTGAGACGGGCGCAGGCAAGTCCATCCTGGTGGACGCGCTGGCGCTGCTGATGGGCGGCCGCGCCACCAGCGACGTGGTTCGCCATGGCGCGGAAAAGGCTGTCGTCTCCTGCGTCTTCGATTCAACTCCTGGAGCCGAGGCGATCCTGGAGGCCAACGGCATTGACGCGGAGGGCACGGAGATTCTCCTCCGCCGCGAGGTCAATGCAACCGGCAAGGGCCGCGTCTTCCTGAACAATCAGCCCGCCACCGTAGCCGTGTTGCGGCAGCTGGCGCCGGAGCTCGCGCTGGTCCACGCGCAGACGGAGACGATGGGCGCGTTTGACCAGGCGCAGCAACGCGGCCTGCTGGATCGCTTCGCCGGCATCAACACCACTCCTTCGCTTGGTAAAGAGCTTTCGATCGATCTGCGGGAACGCCTGAAGACGCGCAAGGGACTTGACCCCGTGCAGGCAGGCGAGAACATCCGCACCGCCTACACGCTGTGGCGCGAGTCGCGCGAGGAGCTGGATCGCCTCTCCGCAGACGAGCAGGAGCGCCTGCGCATGGTGGACCTGTGGAGCTTTCAGCGAGGCGAAATCAACGAAGCCGCCATTACCGGCGCAGACGAAGACGCGCTGCTGGAGACGGAGAAGCGCGTGCTGGCCAATGCGGAGAAGCTGTACACCGCGGCCATGAGCGCGCACGAAGTTCTGTATGAGAACGAAGGCAGCGCGGAGACAACGCTGGCAGCCGCACAAAAGCACCTGGAAGAGCTTGCCCGCTACGACAGCAGCTTTGCAGAGCCGGCATCGCAGCTGGCAAATGCACGCGCCATCGTTGCGGATATCAGCTCCACCGTGCGCAGCTATGCAGAAAACATCAACGCCTCGCCGGACCGGCTGGCGGAGATTGAAGATCGTCTGGCCGCGCTGGACAAGCTGAAGCGCAAGTACGGCAAGACGCTTGCCGACGTGATCGCATACGGCGGAGACGTGACCGCAAAGCTGCTGGAGATTGAGAATCGCGACGCTCTGATTGCAGAGGCGAAGAAGACCGTCGCCGAGTGTGAACACGCTTACACCTGCGTCGCAGAAGACCTGACGGAGACCCGCACCAAGGCCGCCCGCAAACTGGAAAAACTCGCCGAGCAGCAGATCAACGACCTCGCCATGAAGGTGCAGTTCCGCGTGGAGGTCGCTCCGCAAAAGGAGCAAAGCTTCTGGACAGCCGTTGGTTGGGACCACGTGGAATGCCTCATCGCAACCAATACCGGCGAGCCGCTGAAGCCACTCGAAGAGATTGCATCCGGCGGCGAAATGAGCCGCGTGATGCTCGCCCTGAAGGTCTCCGTCGAGGAGGGTGGGGCAGACCGCACACGCCGCCGCATTCCGCTGCCACGCACGCTGGTCTTCGACGAAATCGACATCGGCATCGGCGGCCGCGCGGCAGAAGCCGTGGGGCAGAAACTGAAGGCGCTCGCCTCCCATCAACAAGTCCTCTGCGTCACCCACCTGCCGCAGATCGCAGCCTTCGCGCAGAGCCACTTCCTCGTCGAAAAGTCAGAACGCGAGGGACGGACGCGCACCCAGATCCGGCAGATGAAAGACGAGGAGCGCACCAGCGAAATCGCCCGCATGATCAGCGGAGCCACGGTCACAGAGACGAGCCTGAAGCACGCAGAACAGATGCTCAAGGCCAGCCGGTAAGACGTCCCATCTCGGTTGTCATCCCGCAGCGAAGCGGAGGGATCTGCATTTAAGCCGCGAAGGGCCCCACCGCAATTGAGGCCAGTGAATCAACATGCAGATCCCTCCGCTTCGCTGCGGGATGACAGAACTGTTGCAGTGTTGCCAATTCGCGCCATCCTAAGCACTGTCGTACTTTCGTCTGGCTGCACCACAAACGGTTCAAATCGGCCTCGCGGGGGTTACTTCGCGGTATACTTACCAGGTGAGCACACTGACCCTCGACCCGCCCGTCTCCACCGACAACACAGGCGCAAGCCAGAAGCGCGTTCTGCTGCTGAAGCCCCGCGGCTTCTGCGCCGGAGTGGTGCGCGCGGTCGACATTGTGAAGATTGCGCTGGACACATTCGGCGCGCCCATCTACGTCCGTAAAGAGATTGTGCACAACAGCTACGTGGTGGATGACTTGCGCCAGAAGGGCGCAATCTTCGTCAACGAGCTGGACGAGGTGCCCGAGGGCAAGCGCGTGATTTACTCCGCGCATGGCGTGTCGCCGGCCGTTCGTGAACGCGCAAAGGAACGTGGCCTGAAGGTCATCGACGCGACCTGCCCGCTGGTCACAAAGGTTCACGTTGAGGCCATCAAGTTTGCCAAGCAGGGTTATTCGCTCGTTCTCGTCGGTCATCGCGACCACGAAGAGGTTGAAGGTACACAGGGCGAAGCTCCCGACGTGACCCAGGTCGTCTCGACCATCGAAGAAGTCGAAAAGCTTGTCGTGCCCGATCCGGACAAGGTTGCGTACCTGACGCAGACCACACTGTCGCTGGATGAAGCGAAGTACATGATCGAGGCACTGAAGATAAAGTTTCCCAAGATTGTTGGGCCGCACGCGCAGGACATCTGCTACGCAACGGAGAATCGCCAGACCGCGGTAAAGAACGTGGCACACGGTGCTGATCTGGTTCTCGTGGTGGGTTCGCGCAACAGCTCCAACTCCAACCGGCTGGTTGAGGTTTCGGAAAATCTGGGCACCAAGAGCTACCTGATCGACAAGGCGGAGGACATCAACGTCGCCTGGCTTGAGGGTGTGGACAAGGTCGCAATTACCGCCGGCGCATCTGCACCTGAGGTGCTGGTGCAGGAGGTTGTGGCGTATCTGCAGGGCCGCGGATACGGCGACGTCGACGAGGTTGAAGTGATGCCGGAGAATGTTCGCTTCGGCCTGCCGCCAGAGATTGTTCAGGCCATTGCGCCTGCACCCCGGGCATAAAACTTTCTAGCGCCTGACTGCTGAATGCAGTCGCGCAACATCCGCACAGCAACGGGTTTAGCATCATTAATCCGAACCGCAGCGGTTGAAGGAATCGTCAGATAAACATGCAGGAACAGAACTTCAGATCGGGCACGTCGGCTGGGACAGCCCCGGCTGGCGTGGCACAGCCGCGCTTTGGCCGCATGGACCTGGGCCTGGACCGCGTGCGCGATGCCGTGAGCCGCGCCAAGGATTGGCTACTGGGCCAGCAACATGCGGACGGCTACTGGTGCGGTGAACTCGAAGCCGACGTGATGCTGGAGGCGGATTACATCTTCCTGCACATGCTCATGGGCACCGGCGATCCAGGCAAGATGGAACGCGCCATCAATGAGATTCTGCGTCACCAGAATGAAGACGGTGGATGGAGCCTGTACCCGGGTGGCCCGTCGAACATCAACTACGGCGTGAAGGCATACCACGCGCTGAAGCTGATGGGCTGGAGCGCGGAGCATCCGGCGCTGGTGAAGGCACGCGAATGGGTTCTCGCCAACGGCGGCGTGGTGGAGTGCAACACCTTCACCAAGATTTACCTGTGCGCCTTTGGCCAGTATGACTACGACGCGGTCCCGGCGATTCCGCCGGAGATTGTCCTTGCGCCCAACTGGTTCTACTTCAACATCTACGAGATTTCGTCGTGGTCGCGGGGCATCCTGGTGCCGCTGTCGATCATTTACGCAAAAAAGCCCTTCAAGAAGCTACCACCGGAGCAGGGCATTGATGAGCTGTTTGTGGGTGGCCGCAACAACTCTGACTTGCACCTGCGCTGGGATAAGAAACTGTTCAGCTGGCGGAACTTCTTTCTGTTCCTTGACCGGTTGGTGCATCTATCGGAACGGGTTCATATCCGCCCACTGCGCAAGATTGCTTTGAAGAAGGCTGAGCAGTGGATGCTGGAGCGCTTTGAAGGCTCCGATGGTTTGGGCGCAATCTACCCGGCCATGCTGAATGCCATTGTTGCTCTGCGCCATCTCGGCTACTCGCTGGACGATCCGCAGATGATCCGTGCGATGGATGAGTTTGAAAAGCTCGGCATCGATTGCCCGGAAGGCACGCCCGACTATCCGACGCCGACCTTCCGCATGCAGCCGTGCTTCTCGCCGGTATGGGATACAGCGCAGGTTGTCTCAGCGCTTGGCGAAGCAGGCGTCGCGCCGACCGATCCGCGCATGATCAAGGCTGCGGACTGGCTCTTCAGCAAAGAGAGCCGTCACAAGGGCGACTGGGCGCAAAAGGTTAAGAATGTGGAGCCGGGCGGCTGGGGCTTCTTCTTCAACAACATTCATTACCCTGACATCGACGACTCGGGAGAAGTTCTGCTGGCGCTCAAGGCCGTTGAACATCCGCATGAGCGGCAGCAGCACGAGATCAGCCAGCGCGCCATTAACTGGGTGCTAGCAATGCAGTGCCGCAACGGCGGCTGGGCGTCCTTCGACCGCGACAACACGAAGATGATCTTCCAGTACATCCCGTTTGCAGATCACAACGCGATGCTGGATCCACCGTCGGTTGACATCACCGGCCGCATCCTTGAGACGCTGGCTGCCTATGGCTACACGCGCCGCGACAAGCGCGTTGAGGCTGCGGTGCAGTTCATCCTGAAAGAGCAGGAACAGGACGGCAGCTGGTATGGCCGCTGGGGTGTGAACTACCTCTATGGCACCTTCCTTGTGCTGCGTGGTCTGGACGCTATCGGCTACGAGCACAACGAGGCTGCCGTGCAGCAATCCGTTGAGTGGGTGCGGATGGTGCAGAACATTGACGGTGGCTGGGGCGAGACAGCCGGCACGTACGACAATCCCGGCTCACGCGGCACGGGGCCTTCCACGCCATCGCAGACGGCATGGGCCCTGCTGGCGCTGCTGGCCGGTGGCGATACCCGTTCCGACTCCGTCGCAAAGGGTGTGCGCTGGCTGGTGGATCACCAGGCAGCGGACGGTTCGTGGAGTGAACTGATTCCCGGGCGCAACGGCGAAAGCTACTATACGGGCACGGGCTTCCCTCGGGTGTTCTACCTGGGGTACCACCTGTACAAGCAATACTTCCCGTTGCTGGCGCTGACGGCCTACGATAAAGCAATGAACCGCGCCGAAGAGTAGTCCGCGGAGAACTTTTACCCCGCTGCGCAAAGTGCGCGGCATGTGTGTTGAATCACGCAGGAGGCAAACATGGCAGTTCCAGTTTCCCAGGCTTGGACGGTAGCAACGTACGTCCTGAAGCAGAAGCTCGCAGGCCGCAAGCGGTACCCGCTGGTGCTGATGCTTGAGCCGTTGTTCCGCTGCAACCTGGCATGCGCCGGCTGCGGCAAAATCCAGTATCCCGCCCACATTCTGAAAGCGGAATTGACGCCGGAAGAATGCTTCAAAGCAGTGGAAGAATGCGGCACGCCCATGGTCGCCATCCCCGGTGGCGAACCTCTGCTGCATCCGCAGATGCCGGAGATTGTTGCAGGCCTGGTCGCGCGCAAGAAGTACGTGTACATGTGCACGAACGCGCTGCTGCTGAAGGAAAAGCTGCACCTCTTCAAGCCGTCGAAGTACCTGTCATTCTCGGTCCACGTTGACGGCGAGCGCGAGCACCACGACTTTGGTGTGTGCCGCGAGGGCGGCTACGACATTGCCATGGAAGGCGTGCACGCAGCCGTTGCTGCGGGCTTCCGCGTGACCACAAACACTACGCTGTTCGATGGAGCCGATCCGAACTCCGTGCGCCGCCACTTTGACCAGTTGATGGAAGCCGGCGTGGAGAGCATGATGGTCTCGCCCGGCTACACGTATGACAAGGCGCCCGACCAGAAGCACTTCCTGGGCCGCGCTCGTTCCAAGAAGCTCTTCCGCGCGCTGCTCTCGAACCGCAAGAAGACCTGGCGCTTCAACGCATCGCCCATGTTCATGGAATTCCTCATGGGCAAGAAGGAGTTGACCTGCACGCCGTGGGGCATGCCCACGTACTCCATCTTTGGCTGGCAGAAGCCGTGCTACCTGTTGCAGGATGGCTACGCCGACAGCTTTGGCGAACTGATGGAGTCCGTCGAATGGGCCAACTACGGCACGGAGAGCGGCAACCCACGCTGCGCAAACTGCATGGTGCACTCCGGCTATGAGGCCAGCGGCGTCAACTACACGTTTGGCTCGCTGAAGGGTCTGCTGCAGACGGCGAAGGCCATCTTCTTTAACAAGTATCAGGACGACGGCGCCAACAAGATTCTGAACGACTGGCGCCCCACGAATCACGGAGAGCTGGTGCAGATTGGTTCCGGCATCCTTTCAGCTGAGAGCGAAAAGGTGAATCACGCCGAGTCGCTGGTGGCGGGAGACTAACAAACGATGGCGACCGAACAGCAAGAGCACCTGAAGATTGAAGAGTTGCAGACCGCCTCGCCCGACCAGCTTGAGGTAATGGCTGGCCGCGAGAAGGAGAATCTTGAAGGCTGGATTCCTGCGCTTGCAACCGAAACGGAGACACGCGAGGCGCTGGAAAAGGCGTTTGATTATCGCGGCGACGTGACGCTCACGCTGCACTCCGGCGAAGTGGTTGAGGGCTACATCTACGACCGCCGCGCAGGCAAAACGCTGGTCGATTCGCTGGTACGCCTCATGCCCTCCAAGGGTGAAGACCGCAGTCGCCGCAGCATCCCCTACGGCGAGATCGCAGCCATCAACTTCAGCGGCCGCGACACCGCCGCGGGTAAGACCTTTGACGCCTGGGTCAAAAAGTACTGGGAGAAAAAGGCAGCCGGCGAAAAGAACATCCAGATCGAGCCGGAAAAGCTCGACTAAGCCGTCAGATAGGGCACTGCATGGCAGGTAAGCTCAGCTTGGGATTCTCAACGAACGTCAAGTTGGCGCTCTTTGGTGCGCTTTGCTTCTGGGCACCTGATCTGTTGGTCCATCTGATTCAGAAAAACGATTTTAATAGCCTATGGTTCGTCACCATAAGCTGCCCTTTGGCAGTTGTCGTCGGATACGTCTGCTTAATTTTCCTATCTAAGACCGAGATCGGATCACGCCACACGTTCTTCATGCTGCTGGGCATATGGTGTGCAGGCGGACTCGCTACGATGATTTCCGCATCCTTTGCTGGTGGCGGATTTGCTTCTGGCTTTCTATCCACGGCAGGGATTTCGTTGTCAGGATTTGTCTTTCCACCTCTTACTCTTATGCTCGGCACCTACGATGGAAGTCTGTTCGCACTCTTCCTCGTTTCAATTCTCCTGATTCTCGATGCAGCAACGCGTACTTCAACTCGTCTGAGTAGTTTCTTCCATCCTGCTATTTCATGAATGTCTTCCTCACCGGAGCCACCGGCTTCGTCGGCAGCCACGTTGCCCGCGCGTACGCAGCGCAGGGCGCGGATCTGCGTCTGTTGACGCGCTCATCTTCGAACCTCGCATCGCTTGAGGGCATCAATGCAGAAACGGTCGTTGGTGATCTGCGCGATGTTGCTTCACTGCGCTCTGCGCTAACAGGCTGCGACGCTCTGGTGCATGTAGCGGCAGACTATCGCCTGTGGGTGCCTGACCCCATCGACATGTACAAAGCCAACGTCGATGGCACGCGCGAGCTATTAAAGCTTGCACGCGAAGTTGGCGTGCAGCGCGTGGTCTACACCTCCAGCGTAGCGACGATGGGCTTTACGAAGACAGACACCATCGTCGACGAAACCACGCCTGTAAGCGAAGCAGCCATGATCGGTCACTACAAGCGCTCCAAGTGGCTCGCCGAGCAGGAAGCAATCGCCGCCGCGCGTGCGGGTCAGCACGTCATGATCCTGAATCCAACTACGCCCATCGGCGCGATGGATCGCAAGCCTACACCCACCGGCCGCATCGTCGTGGACTTCCTGAACAGAAACTTTCCCGCATACGTCGACACCGGTCTGAACCTCGTCGACGTTGCCGAAATCGCGCGCATGCACATCGTCGCGCTCGATCACGGCACACCGGGCGAACGCTATATCCTCGGCGGCGAGAACCTCACGTTGAAGCAAATCCTCGATCGCATGGGCGCCATCAGCGGCCTGCCTTCGCCCACAACCAAGGTGCCGCACGCGGTGGCCATGGCCTACGCCTTCTTTGAAGAGAACTTCACCGGCCGCCTGCTGAAGAAAGAGCCGCGCGCAACGGTAGAAGCCGTACGCATGGGCCAGAAGATGATGTGGGCCTCGTCCGCAAAGGCAGAGCGCGAACTAGGCCTGCAGGTGAAGCCGGTTGACGACGCACTGAAATCTGCGATGGAGTGGTTCGTCGCCAACGGCTACGCGCTGAAGTATCCGGGGCCGAATGCGCCGCCGCAGGGCAACTGGCCATGAACGATGCCGTCGTCATTATCGCGGCCATTCCCGGCGAACTGAAGCCGCTGGTACGCAGCTGGGCCGCGCTTGAATCAAAGGACGGCGTCGACGGATGGCAGCATCCCAGTGGCCCCATCATGGCCTTTGCAGGCGGCATGGGCGCAGCTGCAGCCATGCGTGCGTTTGGGCGGGCGCGCCAGGTGTGCGAGCCGGTGCAGCTGCTCTCCGTCGGCTGGGCCGGTGCGTTGCGTGCAGAAACTGCGCCGGGCGCCGTCATCCGTGCAAGCATGGTGCGCGATCTGAACACGGGCGAGATGTACGCCGCAGAGGGCAGCGGCGGCTTACTGCTGACCTCGTCGCGTGTTGCCGTGCGCGAGGAGAAGCATCGCCTTGCAGGGACCTATGACGGCGCGGTTGCCGTCGACATGGAAGCTGCAACACTGGCACGCATGGCCGTCGCGCACAGCCTCGGCTTTCGCGCCCTCAAGGCCATCAGCGATACCCTTGAGGAAGAGCTGCCGGACATGAATCCATTCGTGACGGCAGCAGGCCAGTTCGCCACGGCGCGCTTCATTGCACACGTCGCAACCAAGCCGCAGTACTGGGGAGCGCTGGCGCAGTTCGGCAAGCAGGCAAAGCTGGCGGCAGAAAACCTGTGCGCGGCCATCGCCGACGAGATTGGAATTGAGAGACCAAGATGATGGAAGCAGCAAGTCAGCAAGTCAGCGAGTCAGCAAGTCAGCCGTTGGCGATCCCAACGGAGCAGCGTGCTGCGGTCTACCGCGCCGTGAATGATGTGCGCGTGGAGACGGTGCCGGTACCCGCAATTGGCGCGGGCGAAGTGCTCATGAAGATTGACACCTGCGGCATCTGCGGCACGGACCTGAAGAAGATTCACAGCGGATCGCACTCTGCACCGCGCATCTTCGGTCATGAGATGGCAGGCACAATCGTCGCCGTGGGCGCGGGCGTTGAAGGCTTCGCCGTGGGCGACCGCGTCATGAGCTTTCACCACATTCCATGCGGCGACTGCTACTACTGCCGCAAGCAGACCTTTGCCCAGTGCGAGACCTACAAGAAGGTGGGCGCAACTGCTGGCTTTGGCGAGGCATCCGGCGGCGGCTTTGCGGAATACATCCGCGTGATGGACTGGATCGTGCGGCGCGGATTAGTTAAGTTGCCAAACGATATCCCGTTCGAACAGGCCGCATGGATTGAGCCAGTGAACACCTGCTACAAGGCAATCGAATTACTCAACCTGCAGCCGGATGAGACGGTGCTGGTCATCGGCCAGGGCCCCATCGGCATTCTGCTGGCAGCGCTGGCGCGTCGCAAGACACAGCACGTGCTCACCAGCGATTTGTACGCAGAGCGCCATGCCGTCGCGGCAGGCTTTGGTCTGGATCATCCGCTGGATGCGAACGCAGACGTGGTTGCCGAATGCAAGGTCGCCACCGAAGGTCGCGGCGCAGATGTCGCGTTGCTTGCAGTTGGCGCAAACAGCCTCATCACGCTGGCCATGAACGCCATCCGGCCCGGCGGCCGTGTGTGTCTCTTCGCGCAGACGCAACATGGCGAGGCCCCCTTCGACCCGGCCGCAGTATGCATGGATGAGAAGACGCTGATGGGTTCGTACTCATCCTCAGTCGCTATTCAGGACCAAGCGATTGATCTGGTCTTCAACGGCTATCGCGACGGCACGTTCGATCTCACCAAGCTCATCTCGCACCGCTTCTCGCTGGAAGACGCGGTGAAGGGAATCGACCTCGCCTCGCACCCCGTGGCGGATTCCATGAAGATCGTCATCCAGCCGTAGTATCGTTTCGTCGAGGCGAACTAGTGAAACAAAACCGCTGGTCAATTCTGATTTCGTTTCTCGTGACCTGCGCTTGTGCACAGGCACAAAGTGCCGCGCTCGTCGTGGTGGATCAAACTGGAACCGCGATACCGCACGCAGTTGTGCAGGCTACGGAGACAGGATGGAGTAGCAATTCAGACCTGGATGGTCGAATTGATCTATCCCAAGCACCCAAGAATGCTGTACTCACAGTCAATGCCCAAGGCTTCCACCCCGCAACACTAAGCGCAATTCCGTCAACAGGTGAGGGTAACGTTGTTTTGCGGGAATGCGAATTTTGTGTTGTTCCTGTGATTAGAGTTCGGGCAAATCCAGATGACACTTTGATACCGGGGCAGCCGATCGACTCGACGAAGATCCTGTTCCGTCGCAAAGTTCACCTGAGACGAAAAGCAGGCTTGTAAGTCTACTGGCCGTAGATCAGCAGCCCAAACAGGAAGAGCCAGAGCGCGCCCATGCTGTGCCAGTACCACGTGGCGCAATCCACCAGAATCTGCCGTGACTCAATGAGTCGAATCGTGCTCATGCCGATGACCGCAGTAACCAACAAGGCCAGCCCTAGCAGCAGGTGAATGCCGTGAATGCCGGTGATCAAATAGAAGAAGCGCGATGACGGATTGCCGGCGTAGAAGATGTGTTGCATCGCCAGCTGCTTCCACGCAGAGTACTGACCCCACAGAAACAGCCCGCCCAGCACAATTGAAACCGATAACCACGGCAGCACACGCTTGCGCGTCGGCTTGCCCAGGCCCAGCCACTCTTCCATCACATCCGGCTCGTGGAAGATGCCGCGCCGCGCAACCTCAAGTGTGATGGATGACAGCACCAGCAGAAATGTGTTCACCCACAGGATCGCCGGAATCTGAATGGGCACCCATGGATTGGTCCAGTGGTTATAAGCGTCGATGTGCCCGGCGTGTTTTTGAACGAAGAACGCGCTGACGATGGCGATGAAGAACATCAAGTCGCCGCCAAGGGCAAAGAACAGCCCCAGTCGATAGCGCTGCAGGCGTTCGCGCGGACCGCGGCTGCCTACGGGTTTGTTGCTCCAGTTGTCGCCTTCGCCGCCACCGCCGGTGTGCTTGGGCTCAATGGGTGGCAGGCGTCCGCCGCCCGAGTCATTCTCTTCGACGCGCCGGGGCGGGCGCTTCTCAACAACATCGTCGGGATGGAGAATGGCTGGCATAAACAGAGCAGCTTTGGATTCAGAGTGTACTCCGCAGTTGGGCGGTAGCGCACGTTTTCGGCGGATTTCAGCAGTTGAGTGCTTTGAAAAGTGCTGCCATTACGCCAGCAAAACCAATCTGGCATGGATTGTTAAGGGCACGGCTTCAGCCGTGCCGTATCGCGCGAAACGATAGACGGCTTTAGCCGCTGAGGTCCGTTTGAACATTTTCAAGCTCACCTCAGGGGCTAAAGCCCACTGCATGAAGTCGTATCTTGCGGCACGGCTGAAGCCGTGCCCTTCCGATTCGTACCTCATGAAGATTCGTGACTCATACGATTTCTAAAAGCTAAACCTGAAGGCTTTTGACGCTGTCCCAATGTTTGACGCTGTCCAGGAAGAGTTGATGCACCCGCGGGTCGTGCGATAGCTCCGGATGGAAGGTAGCGGCCAGCAAATGGCCCTGCCGCACCAGCGTGGGGAAGCCCTCGCGCTCGGCCAGCGTCTCTACCGCGGGGCCAATGCGGGTGATGCGCGGCGCGCGGATGTACACCATCTCGATTGGCCCACCAGGCAGCGAAGTCTCCGCCTCCAGAATGCGCGAGTCGTTTTGCCGGCCATAAGCGTTGCGCTCCACCGTCACATCCAGCGCCCCCAGCGACTTCTGCGCAGGGTTCAGCACTTCCTTCGCCATCAGGATGACGCCGGCACAGGTGCCAAAGGTGGGCTTCGCGCTGACGAACTCCGCGAGAGTGTCAAAGAAACCCGCAACTTCAAGGTGCTTCAGGAAGGTGCTCGACTCGCCACCGGGAATGACAAGACCGTCGACCGATGCAAGCTGTTCCGGCTTGCGGATGAGCGCCGTCTTTGCGCCAATGGATTGCAGCATGCGCGCGTGCGCGTCAAACGCACCCTGCAGCGCAAGGATGCCGATGGTTGGTTGGTTTGTACTGTCGGCCATGAATTCAATCATAGCGGCTTGTCCTGCCGGGTGGGCCGACTGCGCGCCGCGCGGGCGCTCACGCGCCTTTTTACTGCTTCCCTTAGCCCTCCCGATGGTCGGGATCAGACGTTGCGCAATGACTCTTCGTTTTCACCAAATCCCTCACCGCTGTCATTCTGAGCGAAGCGAAGGACCCCAACGCATTGCCCTAAGCCAATACGGTTGGTGCCTTCCGGCCACAAGATTCGTACTGCGCAAGGGTACAGAAGCAACTGCGCACGAGGATGCGTGGGGATCCTTCGCTGCGCTCAGAATGACGGCCGTTTGGGCTTTATCGAAAAAAAGGAATTCGCGGC
>JAMFTB010000153.1 GCA_026225595.1 Terriglobus sp.
ATGCCAACGCTCATGCCATTCCAAAACAGCATGAAGATGGTGGGCAGACCCGCAACAATGCCGCCCGCGAACACCATGAAGGTTACGGTGATGTTGTTAGTCATAATGTGGCTTGATTCCTGTGGCTTTGCGCTCAGCACGCTCTTGGTCCACATCTGGTGGTGCTCAATGGTGTCCACCATCTCCGGGCCCAGCGTGGCGCGCATAAACTGCGGCCGGGCAATCGCCATCAGCGTGCCCAGCAGGCCGCCCAGCAGGCACAGCATTACAGCCAGGGCAATGTAAGGCCACAGCCGGCGCACCGTCCGCGGAAAGTCTGCGGAGAGAAAACGCCACACGCTGAGCATGCTGGTGCGCTGGCCGCTGTAGACGTGGTTGTGCGCGCGGCTGACCAGCCGATTCAGAAAATCGGCAAGCGCAGTGGCTGTGCCATCCCCGCGGACTGAGGAAAGATCGGCGGCGGCGCGGCGGTACAGCAGGCCAAAGTCGCGCAGGTCATCCGGCGGCAACTGCCGCAGCCCTTTCGCGTCCACTTCGCGGGTCAGCGCTTCAAGTCGCTCCCAGTCCGCACGTCGCGCTCGAATCCAGCCGTTGGAGACCATACACTGATGCTACTGGAGCAGCCGAGTGAGCGACATCGATCCATCGCTGTGGAACAGCAACGGAGACCCGCAGGACTACACCGTGGACACGCCGGAGCAGGTGCAGCTGCACTTTCCGCTGGCGGGCCTGGGCAGCCGCTTTCTCGCGCTGCTGGTCGACCTCATGATCCAGCTTGCGGCCAACATCGTGCTCATCCTGCTGGTGCTCATCGCCTTCAGCATCCCGGGCACGCAACGGCACTTCAGTGGCATGTCTGACACGGCGTCCAAGTGGTTCGCCGCAGGTCTCATCCTGGTGTATTTCTGCCTGTATTGGGGCTACTTCTCGCTGTTTGAGGCCTTCCGCAACGGCCAGACGCCGGGCAAGCGCGTGATGAAGATCCGCGTCATCAAAGACAGCGGCCGGCAGATCACGTTCTTCGAGGCGCTGGCGCGGAACCTGTTGCGCGTCGTCGACCTGCTCCCGGGCATGTACTTGATCGGCGCCGTATCGATCCTGGTGACAAAGCAGAACAAGCGGCTGGGCGATCTGCTGGCCGACACGATTGTGGTGCATGAACGCACCGACGAATTTGCCAGCTACCTGCCCATGCCCACCTCTTCGTTTATCGTTGCGCCAAATCAAATGCAATGGGATGCGCCGGTGCCAGTACTGCAACTGGAGGGGATTGGCGCGCACAGTATTGCGCGGCTTTCTGCGGATGATCTGAACCTGATGGACAGCTACCTGGCGCGTGCGTTGTCACTGCTGCTGGAGGCGCGTGCCACGCTTGCATCGCGGCTGCTGGATGGCCTGTGCGCCAAGATGGATGTGCCTGTGCCCACAGACACACCGCCGGAGCGGACGCTGGAGGCGCTGGCGTATGCTCTGCGCGGGCAGGGCGTTCGCTAGTTGCTGAGTTTCGCGAATTATTGCAGGCGGAAGCGTTCCATCATCAGCCGCTGAAAGCGCGGCTTCCAGATCAGGTCATACGCCAGCTCTTTGCCGGGGAACATATTCAGTGCGGCCTCGCGGCAGTCGGCAATCATCTGCGACGCTTCGTCCAGACTCAGCGACGCATCCTGCGCAATGACCTGCATGCACATGTTCATCATGGTCTGCAGGCGGCGCAATTGTTTGCGCTCCTGCATCAGAAGATCAAGCTCTGTAGCGCGCGGGGTTGGGTCGGATGGATGTGGCTGGGACTCGTAAGTCTGGGACATCGGGCCTCCGCTGCAAGGTTCGGATGCGTCGATAATACTGCGCACTTCCGGTCACGGCTGCGGTATTTCTGCCATGGGCATGTGGATATCCAGTCCTCCATCGGGGTGGAGCAGATATTGCACCGGACCCAAGGCATCCGTGCGGCCTGTGCGCACACCCGCAGCCTGCAAACGCTGCAGCACCGGCATCCGCGGATGCCCAAAGCGGTTGCCGCGACCGCAGGAGATAACGGCCACGCGCGGCTGCACTTCGTTCAGCAGCGTCTGCTCCGTGGAGGTATTGCTGCCGTGGTGGCCTACCTTCAGCAGCGTCACCGGGCCGGTGTGCTCACTCACAATCAGGTCTTCCGATGCGCGCTCCGCATCGCCCTCTGCCAGCACAGAGGCGTGCCCGTAGCCAATGCGCATCGCCAATGAATCGTCGTTGGTGTCAGGCTGCGGGGCACGTAGTTGGCAGCAGGGCTCAGTACGCGGAACTCCGCACCGCCCCAGCTCACCGCGTCGCCTGCGCGCAGGTGCCGCACGGTTACACCCATCTGCGCGGCCTCGCGCAGCAAGGCGTGGAACTGCGGCGTGTTCGCATCGATGCTCAGCCACAACTCACGCGGACGGAAGTTCCGCAGCACCGCGCCCATGCCGCCAATGTGGTCGCTGTGCGCGTGCGTCAGCACGAGCGCGTCCAGTCGGCGGATGCCGCGCGACCACAGGTACGGCGACACCACCTGCTCACCCACATCAAAGCTGCTCTGCTCCACCAGCGCGGGCGAGCCGGTGGGGCCACCTGCATCAATCAACATCGTCTGCTGCGTGGGCGTGGATACCAGCAGGGAGTCGCCCTGACCAACATCAATTGCCGTGAACTCAAGCGTGTTCGCATACAGCTGAGGCCGTCGCGGCCACAGCACCAGCAGTAGGCCCAGCGGCAGCAGTGCAGCGCCCAGCAGAGCACGCAGCGGCGACTGCTCTCGCAGCAACCAAATCGCAGTTATCCACAGCGCAAGTGCGACCAGCGAGCATGCGAGCAAGGGCGCGGGCATGCGCACGTCCGCACCACGCAAGGAACTCAAACTGCCGATGACAAAAGTGATGCTGTGCAACAGCAATGCGGTGCATGCTGCGGGCACAGCCGCCAGCAACGGATGCACCAGTGACGCGAGGAATGTGGCGACGGCACACAGCATCAACACGCTTACCAGTGGCAGCGCCAGCACGTTTGCAGGCGCAGCAAATGGCGTTGCGCGATGGAAGTAGACGGCCATGGGCAATGCCATCACCATCTCTGCCACCAGTGCGATGAGGATGAGTTGCCACAGCCACAATGCTGCCTGAAACACACACGCAGGCGCGCGATGCTGCATGTCATAACGGCGCCATTGCCGCTGCGGAGCGCGCTCGTGTTCCGCGGCAACCGCGTTGCACAGCCAGCGCACGCTCACGCGGAACTGCGCGAGTCGCGGCGCGAAATGCGGATCGAGTCGCACAAAATCAATCCGGTGCAAGGCGCGCGCGTACGGTGCAAGTGTTCGCTCATTCAACGGCACAGCCAATCCACCAATGGCAAACACAGCCAGCACCGTCATCTGAAAGCCTGCTTCAAACAGCGCTGCAGGATGCAGCAGCAACATGGCGAGAGCCGCTGCTCCAACGGAGTTGAGTGTGTTACGCTGCCGGCCAAACAGCTGCGCCAGCAGAAATACCGCACACATCAGCAGAGCGCGCTGCACCGGTGCGCCAAAGCCCGTGAGCAGTGCGTATCCGAACGTCAGCGTAAGCGCGATGCCGGCCGCAAGCCAGCGCGGCATACGCAGCCGAATCAGCAACCAGTGCAGCGCGGCCAGCAGCAGAGCCACATGCAAGCCCGCCACCACAAATAAATGGAATGACCCTGTGCGTTCAAACGATGTGCGCAGGCCGCGATCCAGCAACGTGCGGTCGCCCGCGAGCATAGCGCTCAGCATGGCTGCATCCTGCGGTGTCAGCTGCATGGCAGCAGGCAGATGAAGCTGCGTCGCCATTGCAGGCAGCCGCTGCAGCCGG
>JAMFTB010000154.1 GCA_026225595.1 Terriglobus sp.
GCTTCGCAGTGGCCCTTCCGTTGGTCGGGTTGAATATTCATGCTGACAGGGCGAAGCCAGTAAAAAGGTGCGTGAGCACCCGCCCCGCGCGTAGCGGGCCCGTCCGGCAGGACATGTAGGAACATCAAATGGCAACAGCAGTAGAAATTCCGGCGCAGATTCTTTGCACGCCTGCAGCGACGGAGCTAATGCAGAGGCTCGCAACGAAGCATGGGCCTCTGATGTTTCATCAGAGCGGTGGCTGTTGCGATGGCTCGTCGCCCATGTGCTATCCGCGCGGCGAGTTTCTGGTGGGCGATCATGATGTGCTGCTGGGCGAACTCGACGGCACACCGTTCTACATCAGCGGACCGCAGTTTGAATACTGGAAACACACCGAACTCACACTCGACGTAGTGCCAGGCCGCGGCGGCATGTTCTCGCTGGATAACGGAGAGGGCGTGCGCTTCCACATCCGCTCGCGCGTCTTCACCGATGCGGAGATCGCAGCACTGCGCACCGCTGGACGCATTTAGCCGCTGAGATAGATAACGATATCTCCGGCTAAAGCCGCATAACGATCTCGTCTGCTTTTCTATCTCAGCGGCTAAAGCCGCATCTCTTTTGCGTGGGCCTCTCGATGGTCGGAGTGGAATCTGATCCTGACCAACGGGAAGGCCACGCGAAGCAGTAAAAGGCGTGCAAACGCCCGCCCCGCGCGTAGCGGGCCCGTCCGGCAGGACAGGGTTCATGCAGAAGCACCGATATTCATGCGAATCCTATGTGAACGCCGTAACCCAAACTCTGTCGTGAATCTGTTATGCCCGCTGGTCGCCAGATTCACACAACGGGTCGTAGCTTCCGTTGCAGGCCTGCAAAGTGGGCCCAGAAAAGAGACACGCTCATGGCACACGAATCGCACAAGAAGGCAGCAGAGCATCACGAGCACGCAGCGAAGGCGCATCACGCTGCAGCGGAACACCACGCAGCTGGCAACCATGCAGAGGCGGAAGAGCACTCCAAGAAGGCACACGAGCATTCGCACGAGGCACACAAGCACTCCACGCATGCGCATGACACCACGGTTGCAGCGAAGTAGTTCCGGTCCTAACGAACAATGGCTGCCTCACTCGAGGCAGCCATTGTCATTTCGATTTGTAGCGGGTGTTATGCCTTGCCGGCCAGCTGACGCAGCACGTACTGCAGGATGCCGCCGTGCTGGTAGTAGAGGACTTCCTGCGGCGTGTCGATGCGAACGGTTGCTGCAATGTGGAGAACGGTGCCATCTGCCTTGGTGGCTTCGATCGTGATCTGCTTGCCGTCAGCGAATTTGCTGTCGAGCATGGCTTTGAGGCCGGGTACCGAGTACGTCTCCTCGCCGGTGAGGCCGAGCGATTCTGCGTTGTCGCCTTCCTGGAACTGCAGGGGCAGAATGCCCATGCCGACCAGGTTGCTGCGGTGGATGCGCTCGTAGCTCTCTGCAACGACGAAGCGGATACCCAGCAGGCGCGGTCCCTTTGCTGCCCAGTCACGCGATGAGCCTGAACCATACTCCTTGCCTGCGATGATGGCCAGCGGTGTACCGCGCTTCGCGTACTCTACGGACGCGTCGTAGATGGACATGCCTTCGCCCTCAGGCAGCAGGCGGGTTACGCCGCCCTCCGTGCCGGGTGCCAGCTTGTTGCGCAGGCGGACGTTGGCGAAGGTACCGCGCACCATCACTTCATGGTTGCCGCGGCGCGAGCCGTAGCTGTTGAAGTCGGTGGCCTTCACGCCATGCTCCGTCAGGTACTTGCCTGCGGGGCCGTTCAGCTTGATGCTGCCCGCGGGCGAGAGGTGATCGGTGGTGACGGAGTCGCCGAGGACGGCGAGGACGCGCGCGTCCTTGATGTCGACGACAGGTGCGGGCGTTGCGGGCATGCCGTCAAAGTACGGTGCCTTGCGGATGTAGGTGGAGTCCGTCTCCCATCCGTAGGTGTCGCCCAGCGGGAACTTCAGCGCCTGCCAGTTGTGGTCGCCGTCAGAGACGGTGCTGTACTGGTGGCGGAACATCTCCGCGTCAATGGAGCTGGCAACGGTTTTGTTGACCTCTTCCTGCGACGGCCAGATGTCCTTCAGGAAGACATCGTGGCCGTCCTTGCCCTTGCCGATGGCTTCGGTGTCGAAGTCAAAGTCAATGGTGCCTGCGAGGGCGTACGCGACGACCAGCGGCGGGCTCATCAGGTAGTTGGCGCGCACGTCAGAGTTGATGCGGCCTTCAAAGTTACGATTGCCGCTGAGCACGGAGACGGCGACCAGGCCGTGATCTTCAATGGCCTTTGAAACGTCTGTGGGCAGCGGTCCGCTGTTGCCAATGCAGACCGTGCAGCCATAGCCCACGGTGTTGAAGCGCAGCGCATCCAGGTACTGCGAGAGACCGGCCTTGTCGTAGTAGTCGGTAACAACGCGCGAACCGGGCGCAAGCGCGGTCTTTACCCACGGTGGCGTCTGCAGGCCCTTTTCAACGGCCTTCTTCGCCAGCAGGCCAGCGGCAATCATCACGTAAGGATTGCTGGTGTTGGTGCACGACGTGATGGCGGCGATCACGATGCTGCCGTGATGCAGGTACTGGTCCACGTCCACGCCAAGGCGTTCCTTGATGGACTGAATCGGCTCATTGCCGGTGGCAATGTGGCCTTCCTTGCCGGGCTCGGCGTGCGCCACGGTCGATTCGATGGAACCGTCCGCGGACATGTGGCCGCCTTCACCCTGCCAGCGGATGATCTGGCGATCACCGCTCTGGTTGGCGTTGGGGCCGTAGAGTGAGGGCAACGCCTTGGCGAAGCTGGCCTTGGTGCCGGAGAGAGCAACGCGATCCTGCGGGCGCTTGGGGCCTGCCACGGAAGGCTCAACGGTTGCCAGGTCGAGCGACAGCGTGGAACTGTACTCAGCCTCGGGCGCGTCGGCCGTGTGGAACATGCCCTGTGCCTTCTGGTACTCCTCAACGAACTTGATCTGCGCATCGGTGCGGCCGGTGAGGCGCAGGTAGTTCAGCGTCTCGTTGTCCACGGGGAAGAAGCCGCAAGTCGCGCCGTACTCGGGCGCCATGTTCGCGATGGTGGCGCGGTCAGCGAGTGGAAGCTCGGAGATGCCCGATCCAAAAAACTCCACAAACTTGCCAACAACGCCATGCTTGCGCAGCATCTCAGTCACGGTCAGCACCAGATCGGTAGCGGTGGTGCCCTGTTTCAGCTTGCCAACCAGGCGGAAGCCCACAACCTGCGGAACGAGCATCGATACGGGCTGGCCCAGCATGGCTGCCTCAGCCTCAATGCCGCCAACGCCCCAGCCCAGTACGCCCAGGCCGTTGATCATGGTGGTGTGCGAATCGGTGCCGACGCAGGTGTCGGGATATGCAACGTTGTCCTTCGTGGTGAAGACGACGCGCGCCAGATACTCCAGGTTCACCTGATGGCAGATGCCCATGCCCGGGGGCACAGCGCTGAAGTTATCGAATGCGGTTTGTCCCCACTTCAGGAAGGCGTAGCGTTCGCGGTTGCGCTGAAACTCCAGCAGCGAGTTGATCTCATACGCGTTCTTCAGGCCATACTCGTCCACCTGCACGGAGTGGTCGATGACCAGCTCTGCCGGGATGAGCGGATTGATCTTGCTGGTGTCGCCGCCCAGTGCCTTCATGGCGTCGCGCATCGCGCCAAGGTCCACGATTGCCGGGACGCCGGTGAAATCCTGCATCAGCACGCGTGCTGGCATGTAAGCAATCTCGCGGCTGGGCTCGGCCTTTGGCTGCCACTTGGCGATGAACTCGATATCGTCTGCGGTGACGGTCACACCGTCTTCGCGGCGCAGCAGGTTCTCAAGCAGAACGCGCAGCGAGTAGGGCAGGCGGTTCAGGTCAACGCCCTTGTGTGCCAGCGAATCCAGCCGGTAGTAGGTGTAGCTTTTGCCGCCGCTGGTGAGTGTGGCGCGCGCGTCGAATGAATTCAGTGAAGTGCTCATAACGTTTCTTGATTCCTCAGAGCGTGCCATCTGGCACGCAGGGCTGGCCGCAGGCATTGGTGAGCCATGAGCGGCGGTCGCAGAAAGAGTAGCAAAGACAGGTGACAGGTGGAGTTACAGCGAAGTGCGGCCACGGTCATGCTTGCCGTGGCGAAAGCGCTTCAACCAGTTGTGGGAGCAGCTCATGCCGTCTATGTTAGCGCGTCTGCTGGATGATTGTGAACGGCTTGTGTCCTGCCTGACGGGCCCGCTACGCGCGGGGCGGGTGCTCACGCACCTTTTTACTGGCTTCGCCTTGGTCGGGATCAGACGCATCACTACAAATTCTTGTCATCCTGAGCGAAGCCGAAGGACCTGCATTTCGCCAGCGGCGGCATGAATGTTCATGCCGACCAACGGGAGCGCTAAGCAAAGCAGTAAAAAGGCGTGCAAACGCCCGCCCCGCGCGTAGCGGGCCCGTCAGGCAGGACAGGTTTTTTCCGGCCTCTTCTATGAAGTTGGTCCTCCCCCGCAACCTTTGAGCTGTAAGGTGTTTGAATCCACAAGGCGGAAAACGGCAGAGCTGTGTACGGCATCTGACTGTGCCTGAGGTGGTTATGAAGAAATGCGTGATTTGGACATCTGCGCTGCTGTTATGCAGCGCGCCCATGATGTTGACGGGTTGCCGCAGTAATGTGCCGGCGCCGGGTGAGACGGCACCCATTGTGGACGGCAACGCCGCCGCCAGCGATCCCTCCATGGCCAACGTGCTGCCGGGGACACAGGTGGCCGGTGTGAGCTATGCGGAGGCACCGCAGAGTTCCGGAACGAACTATGCTCCGCAGCAGGTGCAATACGCGCAGCAGGCCGCTCCGCAGGGCAACGGCCCGCAGAACGAAGCGTACCAGTACAACACCCAGCCAAATCAGGGGCAGCAGCCCGCTTATCAGGGCGATCCCAATCAGGGGAATCAGCAGGCGGCGAATGCGGCTGAGTATGACGAATACTCGTCACTGCTGGACCCAAATGTTCCCGCCGCGACCCAGCCGCCGCCGGAGCTGCCCTCCGATTATGACCAGCCGCAGGCTCCCGGACCGGACTACATGTGGACCCCCGGCTACTGGGATTACGCAAACACCGGCTACTACTACGTGCCGGGCACATGGGTTGCCGCACCGTACCAGGGCGCGCTTTGGACGCCGGGCTGGTGGGGCTTTGTGGGTGGCCGCTATCGCCTGCACCACGGCTACTGGGGACGCCACGTGGGTTACTACGGCGGCATCAACTATGGCTTTGGCTACATCGGCTTTGGTTACCAGGGCGGCTACTGGAACGGTGACCACTTCTTCTACAACCGCGCCGTCAACCGCGTCGATGCGCGAAATGTGAACAACTATGTTTACTCGCGCAACGTGTCGGTGGTGAACCGTTCGTTCATCAACAACACACGCGTCAGCTACGCAGGCGGACCGCAAGGCGTGCGCCGCCCACCCACACAGGGTGAGATTGCCGCCGTGCGCGAGCAGCACGTTGGGCCCATGCAGGCGCAGATTGCGAACCGCCGCGAGGCTGAGGGAAATCGTCAGCAGTTCTTTGACGCCAACAAGGGTCGCCCTGCAACGGTATTTGCCTCCCGTCCGCTTGCTGCGGATCACAACATCGCTGCGCCTCCGCGTACCGGACCCGCGCAGAACTTTGCTGGTCGTCCCGGCGAAGCTGGACGACCGGGTGAACCGGCGCGTCCTGGCGAAGCCATCAACAACCATCCCGGTGAGCCGGCAAATCGCCCCGGTATGCAGCCCAACGCGAATATGCAGATGCAGCAACAGCATCAGCAGCAGGCTGTGCAACAGCAGCAGCAACAGCGCGTTCAGCAGCAGCAGGAACAACAGCGCCAGCAGCAGGCGAACGTGCAGCGTGACCAGCAGCAACAGCAGCGTGTGCAACAGGAGCAGCAGCAGCGCACGCAGCAGGATCAGCAGCGTCAGCAACAGCAGGTGCAGCAACAGCGTGGTCAACAACAGCAACAACAGCAGCAGGTGCAACAGCGTCAGCAACAAGCGAATGTGCAGCGCGATCAGCAGCAGCAACAGCAGCGTGTGCAACAGGAACAGCAACGCAACCAACAGCAGCAACAGCAGCAGCGCACGCAACAGGAGCAGCAGCAGCGTGTACAGCAGCAGCACGCACAGCAGATGCAGCGTCCTGTAGCGCCGCGTGTTGAGGCTCCTCGTCCAGCACCGGCACCCGCCGCGCGTCCAGCACCGGCTCCTCGCCCGGCACCGGCGGCGCATCCCGCGCCCGCGCCGCATCCTGAAGGCGGCCACCCGGAACACCACTAAACTTCAAACAAGCAAAACAAATGGCCCGCGCAGATCATCTCTGCGCGGGCCTTTCTTTATTGCGGGTGAAAGGCTTGTGTCCTGCCGGACGGGCCCGCTACGCGCGGAACGGTTGCTCACGAACCTCTTTACTGACTTCGCCTCGCCCCACAAAGGTCCGCGAAGACACAGAACCGGGTGCCCCACGTATCGATTCTGATACGTGGGTTCGTCCGCCACGGAACCCGCATCCCGACCAACGGAAGGGGCCACCCAAAGCAGTAAAAAGGCGTGCAAACGCCCGCCCCGCGCGTAGCGGGCCCGTCCGGCAGGACA
>JAMFTB010000155.1 GCA_026225595.1 Terriglobus sp.
ACAGCGGCATTGACGATGGCCTGTGCTTCGTCTCGCCCATGCACATCACCGCGGCCATTTATGTGAATGATCACGAAAGCGGGCTGATCGAAGACATCAGCACATGGCTTGAAAAGCTGGCACCGCGCTGGCCGGGCTACAAGCATCACCAGACGGGCGAAGACAATGCCGACGCGCACCTGAAGGCGCTCCTGCTGCACCATGAGACAACGCTGCCAGTCACTAATGGACACCTTGATCTGGGCCAGTGGCAGCGCATCTTCTACGCGGAGTTCGATGGCCAGCGCAGCAAGCGCGTCATCGTGAAGGTGCTGGGCTTAACGAAGTAGGGCTCTGCATGGGCAGTGGCGGAGCCTCTGACTTGGCGACGGTCCGTAGCTTTGGCGCTTCAGCAACCGCAACCTTCTTTGTACGCAGCAACACGATGTCCACACGGCGATTCGCAGCGCGACCCTCCTCCGTGTTGTTGCCTGCAACTGGATGAAACTCGCCGTAGCCTGCAAGTGTAAAGTTCGCGGGCGAGACCATGCTGCTGCGCATCAACACCTCTGCAATGGAAGCCGCGCGCGCGGTCGATAGCTCCCAGTTGGAGCGGAACTGCGCGGTGTGGATGGGCTGATTGTCGGTGTGGCCTTCTACGCGCAGCATGTCGTTGGGCAGCGCTGCGGCAATCTTTGCAAGCACCGGCATGGCCGATGGTTTTACATAGGCCGAGCCTGAATCAAAAAAGCCAGCGCTATCCAGCGAGAGGGTTGTGCCCTCGTCGTTGTCACGCATCGTTACCAGGTGCTGTTTCATAGCGGGCGCAATAGACGCTGCAATCTGCTTTTTCACCGCATCGTCAGCACCTTTGCTCGCACCTGCATCCGGAGTTTTGATGGGCATCTCCAGCGGCCTGGGGTCGCTGCTGGAAGTGCCCGCGCCCGGCGCCAGTGGAGGCGTCTTCGCGTGTGCATCAAAGGCGCCATCCTGCTGAAACGCGGTCTGCATCGCCGCGGCCATCTTGGCTGCCTTCTTCTTATCGCTTGAACTGGAGGCGAACATGACCACAAAAAAGGCGAGCAGCAGCGTAAGCAGATCGGCCCATGAGACCAGCCACCGCTCGTGGTTTACGTGTTCTGCATGCTTCTTCTTGCCCATGGCTATGCCTTCGCCTCTGCTGCCCCGCCGTTCGGCAGGAACGTTTTGAGCTTGGTCTCAATCATGCGTGGATTCAGGCCTTCCAGGATGCTGATGACGCCTTCCAGCATCATCTCCTGCACCATCAGGTGTTCCTTGTGGCGGATCTTCAGCTTGGCCGCTGCAGGTAGTGCGAAGAGGTTTGCAAGCGCCACACCGTAGATGGTCGCGACAAATGCGACCGCAATGCCTTTGCCCACTTCGTCAATGTTGTCCAGGTGCTGCATCACCTGGATGAGGCCGAGCACAGCGCCAATGATGCCTATGGTCGGCGCGAATGCTCCTGCCGCCTCCAGCACCTGCGGCACGCGTTCCTCCATCTCGCTCTTGTTGTCAATCTCAAGCTGCATGATCTTGCGCACCTCGCTCGACTCCGTGCCGTCGACGGCAAGCATGAGGCCCTGCTTCAGAAACGGATCGTGCACAGATGCAAGGTCCGCATCCAGCGAGACGATGCCGCTCTTGCGCGCTTTGTTTGCGAACTCGACGATCTGGTTCAGCGTTGCTTCTTCGTCATGTCCCTTGTGCAGAAAGACGGCGATGATGCCCTTGAAGGTGCCCAGCAGCACGTTCAGCGGAAACTGCACGCTGCATGCACCAATGGTGCCGCCCACCACGATCATGGCCGCGGCCAGCTGCGTGATCTGGCCGATGCTGCCACCCTCCATCATCATGGCGCCCAGGATTGCACCCAGTGCGAGGATGATGCCGCCGATGCTTGCGATGTCCATTGTCTTTCTCCGCCTCCGAAAGTGTTAGGAGTTGGCCGAGCGTTCGGCTTCGTGGGTGATCTTTGTATAGTTGTGCGCGCCCAGCGCCGCCTCGGCCGAAGGCCACGCATGCTTCAACACCTGCGCACGATAGTGCAGTGTGCGCGACAGCACCTCTGCACAGCTCTCAAGCACCACCAACTTTTCGCCGGTTACAAGCGTCAGTGTTGTGTCGGGGATGGCTTCCGCGTGCTTGATCAGGTCGCTGTTTACGACGAGTGCGTGTCCGTTTAAACGTGTCAGTTCAATCATTGGCGTTTTGCTCCACACACCTTATCGGCGCGTGGGCCGCGTGTGTGAGATCGCGAGATGAGATCAGACATGCATGATTTACAGGCCTGGCAGCGTCGCAAAACGAAACATTCAGCTTTTTCCTCACGCAGTTTGAGCAGGGGCCGATAGGGGGTGTGAGCGCCAAGGAATGGCGTAGTAGTCAACTTCAAATCTCGCTGAATCAGCGCAGGAGCGAAACGCAAATGTCCCTCGGTGTACTCGATAACATCTCCGCCATCTACGCGCAGAACAACCTCAACACCACGCAGAACAACCTCTCGAAGACGCTGCAGGAGCTGTCCTCGGGTTCGCGCATCAACAGCGGTGCAGACGACGCTGCCGGCCTTGCAGTGGCAGATGGTCTTGCTGCAAACGAAACGGCTCTGACGCAGTCCAGCCAGAACGCAAGTGACGCAACCGGCCTGTTGCAAACCGCAGACGGCGCGCTGTCGCAGACCACCTCGCTGCTGAACCGCGCTGTCACGCTGGCTACAGAAGCGGCGAACGGCACGCTCAGCTCCGCCCAGGTTTCCTCTGCCAACCAGGAGTACCAGAACATCCTTACGCAGATCGGCAACATCGGCTCAACCACAAACTTCAACGGCACTTCGGTCTTCACCGGCACCGCACGCAACTTCTTCGTTTCGGACGGCACAACGTCTGGCTCCTCAACCTACAGCGACACGGTTGGCACGCTGAGCGCGGCCAGCGTGGGCACCTCTGTCGGCGGTGCCGGTGTGGACTTCACGGCAGCCGGCGTTGCGACGCTGTCGGCTTCCACGGCCACCAATGTTCTGACGTCCCTGACGGACGCCATCGGCGACGTTGCCTACCAGCGCGGCACCATCGGTGCGGACATCAACCAGCTCTCTTCGGCGCAGTCGGTTGCATCCAGCGAAGAGACCAACTTGACGGCGGCTGAGGACAACATCCGCGCCACCGACTACGGCCAGGCTGCCTCTGACCTGTCGAAGTTCCAGGTGCTCTCGCAGACCGGTATCAGCGCACTGGCGC
Source organism: Terriglobus sp. (assembly GCA_026225595.1). Taxonomy (GTDB): domain Bacteria; phylum Acidobacteriota; class Terriglobia; order Terriglobales; family Acidobacteriaceae; genus Terriglobus. The sequence continues at coordinate 3,237 of JAMFTB010000155.1, forward strand.
AGGCGAACAGTGTGCAGCAGGAAGTCACCAAGCTGCTGCAGTAAACCACGAGCAGCAACTTGACGGGGCGTGGAGGATGACCCCATCCACGCCCCGTTGTTATTGGCGAAGACGATTCTTATGTGTGCCTAATACTCGTCGCAGCAGGTTGGCATGCGGCGTGCATTTGCAGTGTTCGAACAGCAACAGGAAGGGTATTACGCAGCATGGGAACCGTCGGGATCAATTTCGGTTCGGCTACCAGTGGCACGGGTTTTGACGTGACCAGCACCGTGACCAGCATTATGGCGAACATGCGCGCTCCGGAGACGGCATGGGCCACGCAGACCACTGCGCTTACCGCAGGACACGGTGCTGAGCACGCTGGGAACGGACATGTCATCGCTGTCCACCGCTCTGGCTACGCTCACTTCGTTTGACGGCGCGTTCTCGCAGAAGGATGGTGCCACCAGCGATTCCAGCACGGTTGCGCTTACCAACGCCACGGTGGATGCCATCGCGGGTACGCATACACTCACGGTGCAGCAGATGGCAACCACCAGTCAGCAGCACTCCAGCATTGTGGCCGCGGGCGCAACGCTTAGCGGCAGCATCACGCTGCAGGTGGGTAGCGGAACCAGCCAGACCATTACGCTTGACTCAACAGACAGCTCCATCAGCGGCCTGGCCAACGCCATCAATCAGGCTGGTGTTGGAGTGGACGCCACCGTGATTACGGACAGCAGCGGTTCGCGGCTGTCACTGACCAGCGCTACCAGCGGCGCTGCCGGTGAGATGTCCGTCGATACCAGCGGCATCACGGACTCCAGCGGTAACACGCTCAGCATGACGGAGACGCAGGCAGGCGGCGATGCTGCGTACACGCTGGACGGCATTGATCTCACCAGCGCGACCAACAGCATCTCCACCGCTCTGCCCGGCGTGACCTTTCAACTGCTGGGCACTACCAATAGCGCCGTCACCATGCAGATTGCGAATGACACCAGCACCATTGCATCGGCGCTTTCCACGTTTGTCTCTGCCTACAACACGCTGGCAACCGCGCTTGCAGGGCAGGAGACAAACGACTCCACCGGCGCAGCGGAGCCGCTCTTCGGCGACCAGACGCTCTCGCTCATCCAGTCGCAGCTTGCCACCAGCCTTGCGTTTATGACGGGCAACAGCGGTGCAACCAGCAACCTTGCGCAGCTTGGTATTTCGGTGGGTACCACAGGGCAGCTTTCGCTGGACACGACCGCGTTGTCCACGGCGCTTTCGAGCAATTTTCAGGGCGTTGCCAACTTCTTCCAGAACGCAGGCGACTTCGGTCAGAACCTTACGACGGTACTCAACGGCCTGGGCAATACCGGTCAGGGTGCGCTGGCTCTGCGCGCTGCGCAGAACACCACGCAGGAGGCAACGCTTGCTGATGACAAAACCGCTCTTGAAGCGCGGCTGACCACCTACCAGACCAACCTGACCACGGAGCTGAACACTGCCAACCAGGTGCTGCAGGGTATCCCATCGCAGCTGGACGAGATGAAGGAAATCTACGCAGCCATCACTGGCTACGGCGACAGCAGCAGCTAAATGCAGCATCCACAGGCAACGCATGAAAGGGACATGGTTAACCAAATGAACTATCAGGAGCAGGCGCTGACTGGCGCAACCGGTGTGGATCTGATTGTGGCGCTGTACGACGGCTGGATTCGCTTCCTGTACCGCGCCGTGGCAGCGGTGGATGCGGACGACGTCATCGAGCGCCGCTATGCCATCAAGCGCGCTCTGGACATCCTGATGTACCTGGAAGCGCGTCTGCGGCCGGACATTGGCGGTGCCCCCGCGCGTGGACTGTCGGACTTTTACGCGGCCATGTTCACCATGACGCTTGAGGCTTCACATGCCGCGTCGAAGGAGGATCTGCTGGAGGTGGTTGCCTGCGTAAAGAACGTGCGCGAGGCATGGGTGGTGGTGGCAAAGGATCCTGAGGCGAACCGCGTGCTGCCGCGTGAACTGCGCACCGCGCAGGAGCGTGCACCGCGCACGGCCATGCAGTCGCCCGTAGCATCGACACCCACGCAGGCCACGCGCTGGAGCGCGTAGCCTCTCAACTCATATAGCCTGTCATCCCTTCGCTACGCTGCGGGATGACAAACCGAGAAAAGCTAGCGGAACATGCTCCAGTTCTGGCGGTTCAGGCTGCGGAAGAGCATGGCGAGGCACGCAGACGAAAGCACCAGCAGCAGCAGCCCATCGGCAATGCGGCCAAACAGCAGGTTGCCAATGGCAAACAGCGCTGAGTAGATCATGGAGAAGCCAAGTACCCAGTGCAGCGTATTCCAGCGCAGGGTGTTTTCTGCCAGCGCAGACGCGGGCGCAAAGCGCTTCCAGCCTAGCGCGGGCGGCCGCACCAGGTTGTAAAAGCTTTGCAGCTTGGCATCGGGTTCTGGTGCGGTGCATAACGTCACCGTCATCCAGATGAGCGTGGTCAGCCCGGTGGTGATGAGCATGAGCCATGCAAAGGCGTGCGGATCATCCGTGTTTAAAGGCGCCAGCGGCAGCATTGCATCCACACCGTGCAGCATGCGCACAACGGGCATGCCAGCAGAGCTTTGTAGCGTCAGCGAGATGAAGCCGGCGGAGAGCATGGCGGCAATCTCGCTCCACGCGTTCACGCGCCACCAGAACCAGCGCAGAATAAAGACCAGTCCCGCGCCCGCGCCAATGGCGATGAGAAACTTCCACGCCGCAGAGATGGAGTCCATGTAATACGTCGCAACGCCGGAGAGCACCGCGCAAAACAGCGTGGCCAGCCGCGACATGTTGACGTAATGCCGCTCCGTGTTTTCCTTCACCAGGAAGCGGCGATAGACATCATTCACCAGGTACGACGCGCCCAGGTTCAGGTGCGTGCCAATGGTCGACATGTATGCAGCGGCAAAGCCAGCCAGCATCAATCCACGCAGGCTGGGCGGCAAAAAGCGAATCATCACCTGGATGTATGCGCCCTCCTTGTCGCCTGCGGTGGGCAGCAGCACAAGCGCAACCAGCGCGGTCAAAATCCACGGCCATGGCCGCAGTGCGTAGTGCGCAATGTTGAACCACAGCGTTGCGCCAAGCGAGTGCTTTTCATTCTTGGCAGAGAAGATGCGCTGAGCAATGTAGCCGCCGCCGCCGGGCTCTGCACCCGGATACCAGGTAGCCCACCAGTTCAAACTGAGCAGCACAAGGAAGCTGAGGAAGAACGCGTTGCCGGGGTGCGGAAAGAACGCCAGCGTATGTGTGCCGCGAATCGCATCGGATGCGGTGACCTTCTGCATCAGCGCGTCCATGCCGCCCACGCCCCGCACGGCATAGTAGGCCAGCAGGATGACCATGCTCATCTTCAGCACGAACTGGACAAGGTCCGTCCACAGCACCGCCGTCAGGCCAGAGATGGCCGTGTAGACAAGCGTGACCGTAAGGCAGACGAAGACTGCTTCCAGCTTTGAGAAGCCCAGCGTCAACGCCAGAATCTTTGCCATGGCCAGGTTGACCCAGCCCATGATGATGGTGTTGACCGGCAGCGCCAGATACAGCGCGCGGAATCCACGCAGAAACGAAGCTGGTTTGCCTGCATAGCGTATCTCGGCGAACTCCATGTCCGTTAGCACCTGCGCGCGGCGCCACAGCGGAGCGAAGAAGAACACGGTAAGCATGCCGCTGAGCGCGAAGCTCCACCACAGCCAGTTGCCCTGGATGCCGCTGTTGTAGACCAGGCCGGTGACGACCAGCGGCGTGTCCGCGCCAAAGGTGGTTGCCACCATGGAGGTGCCCGCCAGCCACCACGAAACGTTGCGGCCGGAGAGGAAGAATTCGCCCACATTGCCGGATGCGCGGCGCATGGAGACGAAACCGATCCCCAGATTGACAGCGAAATACAGGGCGATGACGACCCAGTCAAGAGCGGTAAGCTGCATGAAACCTCAGAGAAAACGCTGGTCGCCGGCCCATGGTACACGTTTGCCGTGCGGAAATCGCACAAGCGGCTGATAACGTCTGATATCTGGCACAATATCACCTACATGCAGCAGTAAACTTTGATGACAGTTTGTGCGTCTATTGCTATAGGGCATTGCCTGCGCCATCCGCAAGCCGGATGTACAGCAGTTATCTGAAAAGAAACTAAGCCCTGGCCGAGGTGAAACTTTGAGCAAGATGTTGAGTTCGTGGAAGGAAATCGCCCACTTTTTTGGTAAGGGCGTCCGTACCGTGCAGCGCTGGGAAAAGACGCTTGACCTGCCGATTCACCGTCCGCCCGGAGCACCCAGCAATGTGGTGCTTGCACGTACCAGCGACCTGGAAGAGTGGATGCACCGGGGGCCTGTATCGCGCGCCACGGTGGAGGAGCCTCTGCTTGTCGCGTCTGAGGCTGTGCTCACCTCGCTGACGCAGTTGGAGCACGAGGTCAGCTTCCTGGCGCAGAACGTCGGTATGACTGTCTCGCCTGCAAATGCCACGGCCAACCCGGAAGAGCGCATTGAGGCGCTGACCGCGTTGATCAGTCAGGCCAATGCACGCATCGCAGGTCGCGATGGAGCGGTTCGCGCTGCATAACGGTTCTTGCTATCTGAACTACAAACACCCGCCCTCACCGGCGGGTGTTTCTGTCTGCGCTGAAGTCCAGTCCCATCACGCGGTACGATGAAGCCTGCGGACTGCACTTATAGCGGCCTGCATGGAGTGGCAGCAGCATGGCGTATCGTGACCTGCGCGAATGGATCGCGCGGCTGGACAAGAGCGGGGAACTGAAGCGCATCAAGGTTGAGGTTGACCCCTTGCTGGAAATGGCTGAGATTGCAGACCGCGCCGTGAAGATGAACGGCGGCAAAGGCGGTCCGGCGCTGCTGTTTGAAAACGTCAAAGGCTACCCCGGCGCCACTGTACTCATGAACCAGTTTGGCAGCGAAGCCAAGATGAAGCTGGCGCTCGAGTGTGACTCGCTCGACACCATTGCTGCACGCATCAGCACGCTGCTGAAGCCGCCCATGCCCACCGGCGGACTCATGGACAAGCTGAAGCTGCTGCCCATGCTGACAGAGGTCGCATCGTTCTTCCCCAAGGTTGTCGATAAGAAAAACGCGCCGTGCAAGGAAGTGATCCACATCGGCGATGCGGTGGACCTGAATGGGATACCTGTGTTGCAGACGTGGCCCGGCGACGCAGGCCGCTTCATCACTCTGCCGCTGGTCATCACGCGCGACCCAAACAGCGGCAAGCGCAACACCGGCATGTATCGCATGCAGGTGTATGACGCACGCACCACCGGCATGCACTGGCAGCGGCAGAAGAACGCGGCAGAGCACCTGCGCGAACGCCTGCGCGCCACCGCTGCGTCTGGCGCGGAGCGCGTCAACATCATGGCGATGACCGCAGGCGGCACCACTGCCGCGGGCGAACTGCCTGGCGTGACGCTGTCAAAGATCCGCGGGGAACGCATGGAAGTGGCCGTTGCCATTGGTACGGAGCCTGCCATGACCTTCAGCGCTATTGTGCCCGCGCCGCCTGAGGTTGAGGAGTTTCTCATCGCCGGCTTCCTGCGCCAGTCGCCGGTGGAACTGGTCAAGTGCGAGACCGTGGACCTCGAGGTGCCCGCGCAGGCGGAGTACATCCTTGAGGGCTACGTGGAGCTGGACGAGCTGCGCATGGAGGGCCCGTTTGGCGACCACACCGGCTTTTACACCATGCCGGAGCCGTACCCCGTCTTCCACCTGACAGCGATCACGCACCGCAAGAACCCCATCTACGCCGCCACCATTGTGGGCAAGCCGCCCATGGAAGACGCATGGCTGGCAAAGGCAATTGAGCGCATCTTTCTGCCGCTCATCAAGTTGACCATGCCGGAGATTGTCGACATCAACCTGCCGCCCGAAGGTGTCGCGCACAACCTGATGCTGGTGGCCATCCGCAAGAGTTACGCGGGGCAGGCACGCAAGGTGATGAATGGCATATGGGCGCTGGGCCAGGCCATGTTCACCAAGTGCATTGTGATTGTGGACGAGGACTGCGACGTGCAGAACGTGGCGGAAGTGGTGCTGCGCGTGGCCAACAACATTGACCCGGAGCGCGACATCCAGTTCACGCTGGGCCCGGTGGATTCACTGGACCACGCCAGCCGCCTACCAAACTACGGCAGCAAAATGGGCATTGACGCCACACGCAAGTGGGCAGCAGAAGGCTTCACACGCCCATGGCCGCAGATGCTTGAAATGCCAAAGGACGTAAAGCAGCGCGTCGACGCAATCTGGTCAAAGCTGGGGCTGTAAGGAAGCGATAAGGCGTGGCCGCAGCGATTGCGGCCACGCACCACTTCACTTTGAGTTCCCAAACAGCGCGGTGTTCTGATTGCTCCGCACGCAGTGCGTGTAGTTGTACAGGAACGTATCGCGCATTCTGCCGTACTCCTCAGGCGACTTGAATTTCTTCGCCGACGGATTCAGAAAATACGCCGTCAGCACAGTGTGCGTGCGGTCATCCATCAGCATGTAGATGCCCAGCGTCGTTCCCGACGTCAGGCTCGTCCGATCCAGCCCATTCACGGCGAAGCCGCTCAACGGCGCATGCGCGCTGCTGCGGGTTACATTCTTGTCTGAAGCCACAATGTCATCAAAGTCCGCCAGCAGCAGCTTGCGATTCTCAACCCAGTCGGTTGCCGGCAGCAGCTCCAGCTTGATGCTTGCGTACGGCTGCTCGCCGGGGTAGGCAAACGTAATCCGCCGCCCATCCAGCAGCGGCACCTGCTTCGTCACGCCGTGAATCTGCACCGGCCGCTCGTGAACGTCGTCGGGCATGGGCTCAACACCCGTAACCTGCAGGCCGTCCGGAAATTCACAGGAGCTATAAACCTTCAGCTCAGCGTGGTTCCGGGGTGCGTTTGCGGGCGGTGCCGCAGCGCTGGGGGCGGGCGCGGCTGCAGCGCTGGGGGCGGGCCCAGCTGGAGGAGCGGAAGCAGGTGCGCGTTTGGCCTGGGCGAAGGCGGTTACCGAACAGAGCAGGAGGGTGGCAGGCAAAGCGCCGCCGAGGGTTCTCAACATGCCTCAACGCTACCCGACTGCCGTCGTATACTCAAGCCATGTCGATCGTCAAGAACATCGCCGGCATTGCCAAGGGCATGAGCATCACCTTTAAGGAGATGCTGCAGCCCTCTGAGGTTGAGAACTATCCTGACGGCGCTGGCCCCATGCGTGGCGCTATCTTTCAGGAACGCTTCCGCGGCAAGCACCAGCTGCAGCGCGATGAAAACGGCCTGGAGAAGTGCGTCGCCTGCTTCCTGTGCGCGGCCGCCTGCCCCTCAAACTGCATTTACATTGAGGCTGCAGAGAACACTGAGGAGAAGCGCATCTCGTCTGCAGAGCGCTACGCCAAGGTCTACAACATTGACTACAACCGCTGCATCTTCTGCGGGTACTGTGTTGAGGCCTGCCCGACCGACGCGATCACGCATGGCCACGGGTTTGAGCTTGCCAGCCTGAATGCGACGAACCTGGTGATGCGTAAGGAAGACCTGCTGGTGGGCATCCAGACGTTGCCGAACGCGGTGAACTCGTCCAAGGACAGGGCTGAGTCGCTCGCTTAGGCGTTGGCGATTTCGGAGCTTGAGAAGGACTGCTGTACGGATGTGGGTGGAGCGGGGCTGTTTGTGAGGTGGATCTGCCGTGCGCGTTCTTTTCGTTCGTGCAAGCGGCGCGCTTATTCCTCTTGAATGCGCAGTTTTACAGCCGTAAAATGAACAGGCACTCAAAGAATTAAGAGCAGAGAGTGGTACGTCCGAGAGATGACTACTTTGTCTCGTCTGCGATCTATGTTTGGATCGCCGACGACGAAGTGTTCCTCTTCTGCTCGATTCGACAAGGACCTGTCTTGACCCCTGATTCCGAAGTTGTCTCCACGAGTGAGCCCCGCGCCATTCTGCATATCTGCCAGCGCGAGATGCTTCGCCCTTTGCGTGACCAGATCCTCCGCCTCTCCGGCTTTCAAGTCGATTCCACCCTGAGCATCAAGGATGGACTGTCGATGTTCTGGGGCCGTCACTACGACCTCGTGCTGATAGACGTCTAAGGGGAGGGAAGCATTCACTCCGCTGAGACCTTATGCTCGGAGATCAAGACCGCGCAGCCGGAGCAACTGGTCGCGTTCGTCTGCAACTGGCGCGTTGCGATCATGACGGACTGCCCGGACGAGATCCTGCGCACGGAGTTCAACCCAGAGGCGTTCGTCAACGGCGTGCGCTCCATTGTGCCTGTGCCTGATTCCGGCGAAGGTTCAGGCCCTGCGCCTGGCGATCCTGCACTCTAGTACCGGCGTGCTGTGCGCGAAG
>JAMFTB010000156.1 GCA_026225595.1 Terriglobus sp.
CCTCAGGGAAGACGGCGGCTGCCTGAGAGCCGTTGTGGGTGCCGTTGCCCCACGCGTGGCGAACGTCGTAGCCGGCAAATCGCAGGGCGCGGTCCATGGTGAGGTTTGACATCCACCAGTCGCCCATCTCGGGGCCGCCGGGCCATTCGTCGTATGCGCCATCCTGCATAAAAATGCGGATGGGTTTCGGCTCCGTCTTGCGTACCAGCACATTGAAACCTTCACCACCGCGCATGCCGACGAACGTGCCGATGGAAGTGAAGACACGGGAAAAACCGTCCGGGTGCTGCCACGCTGCGTTGAATGCGGCGATGCCGCCGGTGCTGCCGCCGCCAATGGCACGGTCGGCCGCGCGCGTTGAAAGATGGATGCGGCGGCCATCGTGCGTTGCGTGTTTCTCAACCTCAGGCAGCACCTCCTGCAGCAGGAAGTCAGCGAGTCGCGGAGTCATGCTGTCGAACTCGAAGGAGCGGTCGTAGCGCGGCCGGGCGCCGTCTGTCTTTGCGGCTACTGTGCCGGGTGCAACGCCAATGGCTATCGTCACGGGCATGGCGTGCCGTGCGATCAGGTTGTCAAAGACCGTCGCTACATTGAAGTTCGCAATGCTATCCAGGTCCACGAAGACGCAGGCGGGTGTGGCCTCGTTGTACTGTGCGGGGACGTAGATGGTGATGGTGCGCGTGGTGTTGGGAAAGGCGCTTGAATGGTCTAGCCTGATCTCGAAGGTCTCACCGGCAGGAACGCCGGGATGGCGAATCGAATCGGGGCCCAGCGGATAGTCGTTCGACGGTGCGGCTGCCGGGGTGAAGCTGTCTATTGCCTGCCATGGAGCGAATGCCGGAGCCTGCTGGGCAGGGCTCACTCGCGGCAAAGCTATAAGCTGCAGCCACCCGACACAAGCGGTTATCAATGCAACGCGGCAATGTGCCTGCGGCTTCATTTGCTAAAGAGCTTCACGTTGATTGCTGCAGCCATTGCTGCGTAGCCCGCGTCCGAAGGATGCAGATGATCGCCGCACTCGTACTTGGGCAGTATGCGACCGGGGTGTTCCGGATCCTGCATGGCCTTTTCAAAGTCGATCACACCATCAAATAGCGGGCTGGACCGCAGAAACGCGTTCAGGTGCTGGCGGATGAGTTCGCCATCAGGGCTCGCATACTTCGCACCCTCGTAGGGAAGTACCGTGGCTGCAATGATCTTGATGCCCTTGGCATGGCTGCGATTGGCCAGCGTGGTGTAGGCGTCGATCAGTTGCTGCTCGGTAATGGCATCCGCGGGCGCGCGGTGCATGTTGCCAATGTCGTTGATGCCCTCCAGCACGATGACGTAACGAGCGCCGGGCTGGCTGAGTACATCGCGGTCCCACCGATCCAGCGCGCTGGGGCCTGAACCTGTATACAGAACGCGGTTGCCGCTGATACCGGCGTTCACCAGCGCCAGGTCCTTCGTCTTCTTGTTGGTGATCAGCGCGGTTGCCAGGCCATCGGGCCAGCGGCGGTTGGTGTCTGGCGTGGATTGCGCGCCATCCGTAATGGAGTCGCCAAAGGTGATGACCACGGCAGACTTGTTGTTGCTGTTGACCTCTACATTTTTGAGCAGATACCAGGATGTGGTGAGCGCCAGCAGCGTGGGGCCTGCGCCGGCCTGGGACTGCGGGTGTGCGGTGTCCGGGGCAACGATGGGTTTGTCTCCCGGCTTGCCCTGCAGCGGTGCGGTCAAATCAGGCTGCGGAGTGCCGGGCGGGACGACTGCGGCGGGAGCAAACTCCAGCGCTGCTGTCTGGTCACCTGCCGCGATGTAGGTGGTCGCTACGGCAAGCGCGTGTCCTGTGACTTTGGAGATGGCCTGCGCTGGTACGGCCGTGGAGATGACCAGGTCGGAGAAGACGGGCACAGTCTCGTTGATGCCATCACTGGATGCGAAGGCACCGGGAGCAATCGTGATGTCCGGCTTGCCTGCGAAGGTCAGCGTGCGGTCGGTGTCGGGCAGAATCTTTGATCCCGCGGAGAGAAAGGCCACGTGCGCGGCGGCGATGTGCAGCGGCTCCGTACCAAATTCGTTGGTAAAGGTAATGCGCAGGCGCTTGCCGCCCTGGCTAATGTGTACGACCTGCCGCAGCGTCAGGTCCTGCTTGCCCAGCGGCACCGTTGCCGGCAGGGTCAGGGGCATGTCCGCGGGAGCCCATGTGGGCAGCCAGCCATCCTGCGCTATTGCAGTTGGAGCGGCGGCAAGGGCAAACAGAAGCAGTCCAAACGAGGCAGTTCGCAGCGGAAGAGAGGGCAGCAGGCGCATGGGCGAAATTGTAGCCGGTCCGGCGGTGCTGAGCCCGGGTAAAGGGCCGCGATTGCATCCGCCGGAATCCGCCGAAGAAATTGTCTTTGCGGGCGCCATCCAGCGGCTTTCGATATTTCGTCGCGGAACTAAAGCGTTGCGGCCTGCGTACAGAACTACATGGGTACGCTGACCATTCCGATGGATTTGCCGGGCGGCTGGGGAGCTGCGGCTCCCCAGTCGAATAGAGGCCCGGCGCGGGTTGCAAAGATTGCATCCAAAGCAGCTAACATGGCGAAGGCTATGGGTGTTCCGCGCGGTTCGGCACCGTCGAATTCCGCGGGCGACCTGCCGGTGACGCGCGATGCGCGCGGTACACTGCTGCCACCCTATCGCGAGGCAGTTTTATTGCACAGGACGGATGAATCCCGGGGTCCGGAGGCATGGCGAGCTGAGTCATCAGCTCCTGCTGCTGACCCGGCACGGGTGGCGGAGATTGATGCATTGCACCGGCTGGTGTATGCCTGCATGCGCGGCGATGGTGCCGCGTGGCAGCAGCTGGTGGTTTCGCAGCACCGGCGTGTATACGGCATCTGCTATCGCTTTACCGGCTCGCCGTCGGATGCGGAAGATCTGACCCAGGACGTTTTTCTGAAGGTCTACCGCAACCTGCAGGGTTTTGATCCGGAGAAGGGCGCCTTCACCACATGGTTGACGGCGCTCACGCGGAACCTGCTGGTGGACCACTTCCGCCGCACACGGCAGGATCGCGCAACGGACAGCCTGGATGAAAGCAGCCGCGAGGGTGAGGACGGCCCCACGCTGGCAGATCGGCTGGCGGATACACGGCCCGGTCAACTGCAGCGTGTTGCTCAGCTGGAATTAAGGGTACGCGTGCAGCATGCGTTGAAGCAGCTGTCGCCGGAGCTGCGCGAAGCAGTGATCCTGCGCGACCTGCAGGATATGGACTACAAGGAGATTGCCGCTGTTCTGAAAGTGCCGGAAGGCACCGTGAAGAGCCGCATTAGCCGCGGCCGTGGCGAACTGGCACGGATGCTGGGCCGCAGCGAAGGGCAGGTGGCGTAGATGAGCGATGACAGGCATAGTTCGAATGAAGGGAAGAAGCGACCCATGAGCCGGTTGACCTGCGCACAATGCGAAGGCATGCTGCTGGACGCGGCAGACAGTCTGCTGCTGGCCGAGGACGAAACGCACTTCCGTCTGCACCTGGCGGACTGCCCCGGCTGCTCCGCGATGTTTGCGGATGTGCAGCGAGGCAGCGCCTGGATGGATATGTTGAAGGCCGCACCTCCGGTTCCTCCGGAGGGTTTGGTGGACCGCATACTTGCGGCAACCAGCGGTGACCCCATGCTGCGGCATGAGGTGGTGGCAGCCGCGGCGCAGGCACAGTCGTTGTTTGCTCAGACGCCCAATCGTGGAGCGAAGGTGTTGCCCTTCGCCGTGCCGCAAACACGCTGGTCGCGCATGGTGCATACGGCAATGCAGCCGCGCTTTGCCATGACGGCAGCTATGGCGTTCTTCTCCATCGCGCTGAGCATGAACCTGGCTGGCGTAAAGCTGAGCGGTCTTCGCGCTGCCGACCTGAGCCCCAAGAGTGTGAAAAAGAGCTTCTGGAGTGTGAACGGCCGCGTGGTGCAGTACTACGACAATCTGCGCGTGGTGTATGAGCTGGAGTCACGTGTGCGCGAGATGCAGCGTGAGAGCGACGGCGAAACGGAAACGCCTCACGGCTTTGTGAGCAAGCCGGAGAGCGGCGATCAGCAGCCCACACGGCAGCCAAGCGGCCAGCCCCGTTCCAGCGCGCCGTTGTTCCGGTTTGATGGCCCGCATGGCTTGTTTGCAGAACGACATCACCATCGATTCTCGGTGGTCCGTGCAGAAGAGCAGAACGTACCGCAGCAGCAGAAGGAACGTGTACTTGAAAGTGTTGTGGCGCACGCAGGCCACGGCGAAGGAGTCCAGGCATGAGCATCCAGAATCCAAATCCGGATCCATACGAGCAGGGAAACACCACTGCACCGGGTGCTTCTACGGCATATGAGTCAGTAGCGTATGACGCAGCGGGCACGCCTCCGCCTCCCGGCTATGACCCAGCAGCGCCGAACTACGTGCCTGCTCCCGGCATGCCCAACGCTCCCAACCCCATGCTGGCCGCGCTGCTTGGCTTCATCCCCGGCGTTGGCGCCATGTACAACGGCCAGTTTGCCAAGGGCATTGCGCACATCGCCATCTTTGCGGTCTTCTCGTCGCTGGCAAAGCATGTCAATGACTTCTTTGGTCTGTTTGTCTTCGGCTGGATCTGCTACATGGTCTTTGAGGCCTACCAGACGGCCGCCGCGCGGCGGGCAGGTATGCCGCTGCCTGATCCCTTTGGCCTGAACAATATTGGCGAGCGCTTTGGCTTTCACCATCAGCCGGACATGTCGCAGTTCTGGGCCGGCGGCGGTCCGGGCGCTGTGCCTCCTCCGCCTCCGCCCACCAGCAAGGAGTGGCATGTCTCTGCAGACGGTGGCGCCTACTACTCGCGCACCGACGCTACAGGCGCGCAGCGCACCTACCAGGTTGATCCTTCGGGCAACGTGTATTCGTCCTCGACTGCTGCGGGTGCACCTCCAGTGCCACCACCACCTCCTCCTCCGGGATATGGCGCAGGCTATGGTTCCGGATACGGCGCAGGCTATGGTGCTGGTTATGGCGCAGAAGGCTACACTGCGCCTGGCATGCCGCCAGTGCCTCCGTATGCAGCGCCACCCATGCCTCCCTATGGCATGCCGCCGGTACGTCAGGGTGGATTGCCCACCGGCGCCATCTGGCTCATTGGCCTGGGAGCCTTTGCCCTGCTGGGATCGCTGCACAGCTTTGCCTTCCTTGAGGGCGAGGTGACGGGTGGCCTGTTCCTGATTGGCCTGTCAGCCTTCATGATCTGGCGGCGCTACAACGCAACCATGGGCATGTATCCCGCGGGTTCGCAGGCCGCCCGCTGGAATCTTATCCGTATCAGTCGTGGGGCAGGCATCATCTTTGTTGTGGGCATACTTACGGTGCTGCAGGGCCTCCACGTCATCGCGTGGGAGAACTCGTGGCCCTTCCTGCTCATCTTCCTTGGCATTAGCATGCTGGTGCAGCGCAACGCTACCAGCAGCCTGGGTGCCATGCCCTATCCGCCGCCACCCATGCCGCCTTCTGATCCGGCAGCAGAGCCATACGTCGCTCAGACAACAGCGGAGACGGAGCACTCGACATCGATCGTGCCCAAGTACGTGCGGCCTGAGAATGACCTGGACGTGCATCACGACGGAACGCAAGACCATGAGGAGGGACGATAGCCATGGCCACACCTCCGAACTATGACCCGAATGCTCCGTTCGATCCGACGAACGTAAACGATCCACGGTATGACCCCAGCCGCGACCCACGGTACGATCCGCGCTGGCAGAAGGCGCAGCAACGCATGTGGCGCGACCAGATGCGTGCGCAGCAGCACCAGGTACGCGCCACACGCAAGGCACAGCAGCAAGCCTGGAAGGCGCACAGCCAGATGCAGCGCGACCAGTGGCGTGCCCAGTGGGGCGGCCAGCGCCACACTTCCATCGTGGGACCGCTGCTGCTCATTGCGGTGGGCGTCATCTTCTTCCTCATCCACACCGGCCGCATTGCCATGGTCAACTTCTTTGGCTGGTACAGCCACTGGTGGCCGTTGCTGCTCATCCTCATCGGCCTGCTTCGGCTTGCGGAGTGGGGCATTGACCGTGCCCGCGCGCCGCAGGATGCTCCGCCGGTGCGTTACACCACGGGTGGCGGCGTGGTCTTTTTGGTGATACTGCTGGCCATCGGTGGCATTGCAACGCATGCCATGGAGTGGCGTGCAGACAACAACGGCGTGCAGTTCTTCGGCTTCCACGGCGACGACGGCATGCAGCACCTCTTCGGCCAGAAGCATGAAGAGGACGCACCGTCCGTGGAGCAGGTCATCTCGGCCAACGGCTCGCTGACCATTGACAGCCCGCACGGCGATGTCACCATCACCGGCACCAGCGACGATGGCAAGGTGCACATGTCCGCGCACAAGCAGGTCTACACCAACTCAGACAGAACTGCGACGGAGCGGCTGCGTTCGCTGCAGCCCACGCTGGAGGGTTCGCCTGACAGCCTGACGCTGCGCGTGCCCGCGGTGGATGGCGGCGGCGCAGATGTGACGCTGCTGGTTCCCGCAACCACACGTGTGCTGCTGAACAGCGATCACGGCGACGTACACGTCACCAACATGAAGTCTCCGCTGTCCGTTACTTCGAACAATGGCGACATTGAAGTTGCGGCCATTACCGGCAACGTGCAGGTGCATGCCAACAACCGGCACCGCGACATCAACATCCGCAGCGTTGCGGGTGATGTGACTGTGGATGGCACCGGCGACGAGGTCACCCTGTCAGACATTACCGGCACCGCGCACGTCAACGGCGATTACTACAGCGGCGGCCACTTCCAGCACATTGGCGGCGAGTCGGTCTATCACAGCAGCCGCAGCGACGTCCGCGTGGCGCACCTGGCCGGCGAGATGGAAATTGGTGGCAACGAACTCACCATTGGCGAGGCCGTGGGGCCCATGCTGGTGCAGACGCGCAGCCGCAACATCACGCTGGATAAGATTTCCGGCGATGTGAAGGTGGTGGGCAATCACGGCGATGTGGAGTTGCACCTGGCGCCGCCCATGGGGGTGGTGACGGTCGACAACCAGAACGGCAACGTCAATGTATCGCTGCCGTCCAAGGCGAAGTTCAGCCTGCAGGCTGAGACCAGCGACGGCGACACGCACAGCGACTTCGACGGCGTAAAGAGCGACGGCCGCGGCATGTTGAGCGGCTCAGTCAACGGCGGCGGACCGCAGGTGAAGGTGAACACTTCGCACGGAGATATCAACATTAGTGGCAACAGCATGCCGCCGCTGCCACCCTTGCCTCCCATGCCCAAACTGACTGGCTTCGGCGCTGTTGGTGTTCCATCGCCTCCTACGTCGATGCCTCCCAGCGCTATTGATGCAATCAACGACGCGAAGCAGCAGACGGCAGATGCCAAACAGCAGGCAAGAGAAGCAGTGGCGCAGGCACAGCAGGCGCTTAAGGATGCTCAGGAAAAGGTACGCGAGGCGGAGAAGGAAGCACGCGACGCCGCGAAGGATAAGTAACGTTTCTATTGCTGCATAAACACGGCCGTCATCCTGAGCGCAGCGAAGAATCCCGACGAGCTCGTTCAGCCTATGCGGCAACCGTCTTCCGCTGCACGAATTCTTGCAGCGGAAGCTCTGAAACGCGACGGCGAATTAAAGTCGTCGGGATTCTTCGCTCCGCTCAGAATGACGGTAAATTCAAAAGGGCCACTCCATAGGAGCGGCCCTTTTGCCTTGATGATCCGAAACTACTTCAGTTCATAGCCTGCGAAGAAATAGCCAATCTCAAACGCTGCGGTGTCTTCCGCGTCGGAGCCGTGGATGGCGTTCTCTTCGATCGACGAGGCGAACTGCTTGCGGATGGTGCCTTCCTCTGCATTTGCAGGGTTGGTCGCGCCCATAAGCTTGCGCAGGTCGGCAATGGCGTTGTCCTTCTCCAGCACCATGGGGAAGATGGTGCCGGAGGACATGAACTTGGTCAGGTCCTTGAAGAAGGGACGTGCGCTGTGCACGTGGTAGAAGCCCTGCGCCTGCTCGTCGGTGAACGAGATCTTCTTGATGGCAACAATCTTGAATCCGGCCTTTTCAATCTCGGCCAGGATGGCGCCGGTGTAGCCCTTGCGGACCGCGTCCGGCTTGACGATGGAAAACGTGCGCTGCGACATGATGCTCCTAACGGTGTTTTGCGTATCCCTTACATTGTACTTTCCGCAGTGGCGCCGTGTCCTCCCACGTTGCGTTACAAAAGCAAACGGCGTCAGGCATAAAAGCCTGGCGCCGCTCTGTTTTTGCTGGTTTTACGGGCTTTATTTGCCGAGAATGCGTGCCATGGTCTCGCCAATGTCTGCCGGCGATTTCACAACGTGG
Source organism: Terriglobus sp. (assembly GCA_026225595.1). Lineage (GTDB taxonomy): Bacteria > Acidobacteriota > Terriglobia > Terriglobales > Acidobacteriaceae > Terriglobus. The sequence goes on from JAMFTB010000156.1 coordinate 8,324, forward strand.
ATGCCCGCTGCGGACATGGCTTCCATCTTGCTCTCTGCCGTGCCCTCGCCGCCGCTGATGATGGCGCCTGCATGGCCCATGCGACGTCCCGGAGGCGCGGTCTGGCCCGCGATGAAGCCAACCACCGGCTTCTTCACATGGGCCTTGATGTACTCGGCTGCAATCTCTTCGTTGGTGCCGCCGATTTCGCCAATCATCACGATGGCCTCGGTACCGGGGTCCTCGTTCAGCATCTTGATCGCATCAATGTGCTTGGTGCCGATGATGGGATCGCCGCCAATGCCGATGGCCGTGGACTGGCCAATGCCGCGCTGCGTCAGCTGGTGTACAGCCTCATAGGTCAGCGTGCCAGAGCGCGAGACGATGCCCACCGAACCCTGCTTGTGAATACGACCGGGCATAATGCCGATCTTCGCCATGCCGGGCGAGATGACGCCG
>JAMFTB010000157.1 GCA_026225595.1 Terriglobus sp.
CACGAGAGCCAGTTGCTACTACAACGGCTGCTGGTCGATCGTTTTGGCTTGCGGGTGAGGCGGGAGACGCGTCCGCTGCCGCAGTTCGCGCTGGTGGTGGATGGTGCAACGAAGCTTACAGTACCGCCGACAGCAGGTGGAGATCATGGTGCGAATCTCTCGGTTCACAACGGTCTGCTGACGGCGAAGTATGCGCCGATGGAGGAACTCGTGTCTGTTCTGTCGGATTCGCCGGAGGTCGGTGGGCGCGTGGTAACAGACCATACGGGCCTCACGGGCGCTTATAACTTTGAACTGAACTGGGCGCCGGATCACGGTGCCGGTGTGGCAGCGGACGCTACATTGCCGGGGCTGTTTACCGCTCTAAAGGACCAGCTGGGGTTGAAGCTTGAGCGCGGTGTTGGCGACGTGCCGGTGGTTGTGGTGGAACAGGCAACGCTGCCCCAGTTTGATTAGGGAAACGTGCACTCTCGATATTAGGTAAGTTCGGCTTTATTCACCGCTGTATCCAGCGATTGCTGGATAGATTCGGTGGCCGGTTGTTCGATGGGCGCCAGCCAGCAGACGGTTACGCGGCTGAAGGGTTTAGGGATGAGGAAGCGATCCCATGACTTCAACGTCCATGCACTTTCCGGGTGCAGGTGGAAGCAGGATGCCGTGCTGCCCGCTCGGCGTGATGCTGCGGCTGCTCCTTCCTTCACCACGTAGACGGGGCCGCGTGGGCCGTCGGCGGTAATGGCGGCCTTGTGGCCTTCGCTGCGGGCGCGCGTCAGTGCCAACAGGCCAACTGCGCCGCCGCGGCTGGATGAGCCACGCACCGGCACAAAGCCCAGCAGCTGCACGGTGCGGGCGATCAGCTCGCCGTCAAACGATGACGAGATGAGGATGCGTATGCCCAGGCCGCGATAGCGCCACGCTGCCAGCAGCAATACGCGGTGCCAGAAGACGTAAACATCTGCGGCCAAAGGAAATTCATCTGCCGGACGGGCTCCCGGCTGGTTGCGGTGCCGCCAGCGCAGCGTGGGGAACAGCAGCCGCATGGCGCCCACGGCCAGCGGCGGCAGTACGGCCAGCAGCAGTCGCTGTTTCCGGGAATAGGCCACGCGCCCATTGTAGGATGCCGGTGCAGCCGTGTGCTCTGTTGTTGACATCACATAGACTGTGCACGGGCACAACTCCGTTTTCCATCGGTAATGAGTAACCCAGACAAGCGCGACCAGGCAGACTATCTGCCGCATGACCACGCCGTGATGCCAGCCGACATCTCGGCGGACCTGCGTCGCGTGCTGTATGACATGCCGGGTGGCGTGCTGCTGATGGATCGTGACTGGCGGCTGACCTACGCCAATGAACGTGCGCGGCAGATCAGCCGCATCGGCCCTGAAGACCTGAACGGTCCTACCCATTGGGAGCTTTTTCCTGCAACCCTTGGCACAGATGTGGAGCAAAAGTACCGCCGCGTGATGGATGAGCGTGTGGAAGAAGAGATGGAGTTCTTCTACGAGCCGTTCCGCATCTGGATACACGTGCGTGCGGTGCCTGTTGAGAATGGCATCGGCGTCTTCTACCAGGATGTGACGGAGTTGCGGCGCGTGCGCGAGGAGGCCGCCGCCAAGACCCGGCAGCTGCAACAGGTTTTTGATGTGACAACCGACGCCGTGGTGTCGCTGAACCGCGAGTGGCGCTACATCTTCCTTAACCGGCGTGCAAAGGACCTGCTCGGCGTGGGCGATGAAATGCTGGGCGAGGTGATGTGGAATCGCTTTCCTGAAGCTGTTTATCCCGACTCGCCCTTCGTCGCGAACTACTACAAGGCGATGATGCAACGAGAGTCCACCGCCTTTGAGGCCTACTACCCCCATCCTCTAAACAAGTGGTTTCGGCTGGAGTGCCTGCCGTCAGAGGACGGCATTGTCGTCTTCTTCCGTGACATCACCCAGAGGAAATTGGATGAGGAGTCGCTGCGCCAGAGCGAGGAGCGCTACCGCATCCTGGCGGAGATGAGTCCGCTGGCCATATGGACGGCAACGCCGCAGGGCGATGTGAACTATGCGAACCACACCTTTCTGAAGTACCTGGGCCCGGAGTTTGAACTGGACACAGGCACAACACGAGCATGGATTGAGGCTTTTGCACCGGAAGATCGCGAACGGTTGGTCGCCGCATGGATGCATTCGGTGCAGACGGGGGAGCCGTACTCCGTGGAAGCCCGCATGATTCGCGGGGCGGACGGTGCCCACCGCTGGTGGTGTGTCGAGGCTTCTTCCGTGCGGGATGCGGATGGGCAGATCACCAGGTGGCTTGGCATCGCCATTGACATCCACGACCAGCGCGTTGCAATAGAGGCGCTGCGGCAGGAGAAAGAGGAGTCCGAACGCCAGCGTGCGGAGCTTGAGGCTATCTACCAGACAGCGCCGGTTGGCCTCATCCTCTTTGACCCCAAGGAGCTGCGCTATGCGCGCATCAACGACCGCCAGGCAGAGATGATGGGCATGACGCCGGAAGAGGTGTTGGGCAAGCCGGTGGAGGAGGTGGTCAGCTCGCCGGTGGTGTGGTCCAACCTGCGTACGGTGGCTGCAGGTGGCGTCGTCCGTGACTACACCTTTGAGACAGAGTTTGCCGGCCGTCCGGGCGAGAAGCAGTCCTTCAACGTGAACTACTCGCCCGTCTTTGACAGTGACGGCAAGGTGCGCGCCGTAAGCGTGGCCGCTCTGGATGTGACCCAGCTGCGCAAGGCAGAGCGCGCTCTGCTGCAGAGTGAAAAGCTGGCCGCGGTGGGCAGGCTGGCATCGTCCATCTCGCATGAGATCAACAATCCGCTGGAAGCGGTAACGAACCTGCTGTACCTGGTGGCGCATGACCCGGCGCTGCCCAAGTCGCTGCACAGCTACATCCATTCCGCGCAGGATGAACTGGGACGCGTCTCGCAGATTGCCACGCAGACGCTGCGCTTTCACCGGCAGGCGAATAAGCCCACGCTGGTAACGCCCGCACAACTGGTGGACGCGGTGCTGAACCTGTACCAGGGCCGGCTGATGAATAGCGACATTCACGTGGAAGCGTCGTACAGCACCACGGCGGAGCTGCTGTGCTTTGAGAACGACATCCGGCAGGTGCTGAATAACCTGATTGCCAACGCCATTGACGCCATGCGCAGCGGTGGCAGGTTGGTAGTGCGCGCGCACAATGCACGGCATGCACCCACGGGCACAGAAGGTGTTCGCATTGTGGTGGCAGACACGGGCAGCGGCATGTCCGTGGAGACGCAGCAGCGGCTGTTTGAGGCTTTTTACACGACGAAGGACCTGAACGGCACCGGCCTGGGCCTTTGGATATCCAAAGAGATTGTCGACCGCCACCGCGGTCAGCTCACGCTGCGCTCCTCGCAGGACGAACGCCTGCACGGGACTGTGTTTTCTCTGTTTCTTCCACTTCGTTAAGAGCAGTACGCAGCGACCGCAACGGTTCCGCGGCGATCGCTGCGAGAACGTCGCGATCGTTGCGTACTGCCTTTCGTTTTGTATGGGTGTTCCTGGGTTCAACCGCACTTGCACAACGTCTTTCGACCGGCCTATACTCGGCCGGTTTGGGCGGTGCCAGGTTGCCTGCGGATACCCCTTTTGTTGCAGAAAACAACCGGAATTAACGGGCTTTTTCCGCATCGGGCAGACTTCCGCAACGTCCAATCAGAGTGAGCCTATTCCGGCCTGTCTGCCTGCCTTTGCGCAGGGACAATCCGAGGGCAAAAATGAAAGGCAAGGCGAGTGGTATGGCAGTACTGGAGTTGAACGAAACAGGCGTTGAGAAAGCGCTGGATCAGGCATTTGAAAAAGAGCTGAACCCGTGGGAGGCGCAGGCCGCCCGCTTTGAGTTTGCGGCAAAGAAACTGAACCTTGACACGGGCATCTGGAAGATTCTGAGCCAGCCCGCGCGAGAGATCATCGTGCACTTTCCGGTGATGATGGACGACGGCCGCATTGAGGTCTTTACCGGCTTCCGTGTGCAGCACAGCGTTGCTCGTGGACCGGCCAAGGGCGGCATCCGCTACGCACCCGACGTGAATCTGGACGAAGTGCGCGCGCTGGCCAGTTGGATGACGTGGAAGTGCGCCGTGGTGAACATTCCCTTTGGCGGCGCCAAGGGTGGCGTGATCTGCGACCCCAAGAAGATGAGCCAGGGCGAGCTGGAGCGCATGACGCGCCGCTACACCGCGGAGCTGATCGACGTCTTCGGCCCGGAGAAGGATGTGCCCGCGCCCGACGTGAACACCAACGAACAGACGATGGCGTGGATCATGGACACCTATTCCATGCACATGCGGCAAACCGTCACCAGTGTTGTGACCGGTAAGCCCATCAACATTGGCGGCAGCCGCGGTCGCACCGCTGCAACAGGTCGTGGCGTTTCTATCGCGTGTGATCAGGCGCTGAACTACCTGGGTATGCAGGCAGCAGAGACGCGCGTCATCATCCAGGGCTTTGGCAACGTTGGCTCAAACGCGGCGCTGCTGTTGCGCGGCAAGGGCTACAAGGTCATTGGCATTGCAGAGTGGGATGGCGGCGTCTACAACGCTGACGGCATCGACATTCCGGCGCTGGTGGAGCATCGCAAGAAGACCGGCAGCATCCGCGGCTTTGCGGGCGCGGCAGAGGCCAACAGCGAGGAGCTGCTGACCTCCGCCTGCGAGATCCTCATCCCGGCCGCGCATGAGAACGTCATCACCAGCCGCAATGCGGGCGCGGTGAAGGCACGCATCTTAGTGGAAGGCGCAAACGGCCCAACGACGCCTGCTGCAGATGAAATTCTTGCGGCAAACAACGTCTTCGTCGTCCCGGACATTCTTGCAAATGCCGGTGGCGTCACCGCCAGCTACTTTGAGTGGGTGCAGGATCGCATGGGCTACTTCTGGACTGAGCAGGAAGTGAACGACCGCCTGGATCACCTGATGGTGCAGAGCTTCATCGACGTGATTCGTTATGCGGAAGAGCACGGCGTGAACAACCGCATCGCGGCCTACATGCTGGCGATTGATCGTGTGGCTTACACGACGAAGCAGCGTGGCATCTACGCGTAACAGCTGTGTTTCGCGTAAAAGCAGAACGCGAAGGACGCAAAGGTCGCTAAGGTCGCGAAGTTGAATACGAAGCGGCAGAGGATTCTTCCTCTGCCGCTTTTCGACGCACTCAAAAATCTTGTCATCCTGAGCGGAGTGCGAAGCACGCAGTCGAAGGACCTGCATTCACTCGACTCACCACAGATGTCGATCGGATTCCGCGTCCTGTAAAGTGAAGCCATTCGCTGATGGTTTTGTGGAGGGTTCTGTGCGACTGGTTGCATCGCTTCTTCTTGCCTCATGTGCGTTGGCCGTGCAGCTCTTTGCGCAATCAAATCAAGCTGCGCAATCGAGCAAAGACATGATTGTGCCCGGTGCAGTGTGGAATGACACGTCCGGCAAGCCGATACAGGCGCATGGCGGCGGCATCGTGCGGTATCGCGATGCGTGGTACTGGTTCGGCGAGGATCGTTCGCGGGACCTGCAGCCTGGCACGCTGGCGGCGCGCGGCTACCGCTCCACAGACCTGGTGCATTGGCAAGACATGGGTCGCGCGCTGAGCATGACCGAGCCGGAGGAGTGGAAGTCACAGTACGGCAACAAGTGGCAGCTGGAGCGGCCGAAGGTCTTTGTGCCGAAGCATCCAAAGGCCGGCGCAAAGTTTGTGATGTACGTCCACTTGGACGCGGCGTACAAAGCCGCGGAGGTGGGCGTGGCCGTAAGCGACAAAATCGAGGGGCCGTACAGGCTGGTCTCGCACTTCCGCCCGTTGGGGCAGGAGAGCCGCGACATTGGCCAGTTTGTGGATGACGACGGCACCAACTACCTGGTCTTTGAGAGCCGACCCACCAAGGGCTTTTTCATTGCGAAGCTCAGCGACGATGCGCAGACGGTAGCGGCGCAAACCGCATTCATCCTGGCTCCACTTGAGGGCGGCACGGTAGTTCACGCGGATGGCCTGTACTACGCCATTGGCTCGCACATGACGGGCTGGAAGCCGAACCCCGATGTGTACGCAACCGCGAAATCAATTGCAGGACCGTGGACGGAGTTTAAGGACATTGCGCCGCCGGAGGCGAACACCTATGGCGCGCAATCCTCTGCGCTGGTAAAGGTTACTTCGGCTGATAAGAAACACACGGCCGTTATCTTTGTGGGCGACCTGTGGAAGCCGCAGTCGCTGTGGGATTCGCGCTACCTGTGGATGCCGGTGACGCTGGAAAACGGCGCCATGCATCTGCCTGCACCGCAGCCGTGGACGATTGATGTGCGCACGGCATCTGTCACATTGGGACAGGGAACTGCGCCCGCGCAATAACTGCTGCGGAAGAGCGGACGGCTCGGCATAGGCTGTGGCAGAATCGTCTTGACGACGCATGCAGGCATGGTGCCTGATGTGGATGTCCGGGTGCTGTGCCTTGAACCTCCCCAACTCCATGACGATGAGCCGCATTGCCTGCGTGCCGCTGCTCATCTGGCTGCTCTCCAGCAGCTTTCCTGCAAAGGGTCACGATCAGGAGATTGTCGCGTCGCTGCTGTTCATCGCGGCGTCCATCACCGATGGGCTGGACGGCTACCTGGCGCGCCGGCGCGGGCAGATCACCACCATGGGCATGCTGCTTGACCCGCTGGCAGACAAGCTTCTGGTCACCGCGGGCTACATTTGCCTTGTCAGCTTCAATCCGAATCTTGTGATGCCGTGGATCGCCGTCGTCGTCATCGGGCGCGAGTTCCTGGTGAGCGGACTGCGATCCATCGCGGCCAATGAAGGCTTCACCATCGACGCCAGCCAAATCGGCAAGCTGAAGACGGTCATCCAGATCGTCTCGGTCGTCGCCGCCATTCTCGATCGTGGATGGAACCAGTGGGTTATCGGCCCCGGCGCAGGCTGGTTCATTGTGCCGGTGCATGTCATCGCGGTGGCGGCTATTTACTGGATGACGGTGGTTTCCATCCTCAGCGCGGCGGATTACTTCATTGCCTTCTGGGGCAAGATTGACCACGCCAGCGCCACCAGCCGCCGCAAACGCTCGCGCCTGTTGAATCGCAAGAAGGCTGTGGTGACGGTTGGACCTACGGCAGGTGGGGTCTAGGCTCGGCGTAGCCCGTTGCGCTCACAACAGCGCCGTAGTATTCGTTTCGCAGTGCGTTCGTTGAGCGCCAAGGGCGCGGCCTATCTTAGCCCAGGCCGAAGGCCTGGGTATCCGTGCATCCTGAGCAAAGAGCGCTGAAGGCGCGATCCATAGAACGCGCCTTCAGCGCTTTGTTCATCTTTATGTGGCGTAACCCAGACCTTCGGTCTGGGCTAAGATGTCGGTGCGCCGTTGGCGCTGGTCTTCGTACCTGTGGCAATCGCTCGGCCTCATGTCGACCATGATGAATCGCCAGCCTTTGTCTTCTCGCAAAAAAACCCGCTCGGTTTGAGCGGGCCTTTTGTTTTGCCTAAGATCAACGTGATTTAGTTGGTGGAGTGTTGTGCCTGCTGGTGGCGGTGTACGAAGTGGTAGGGCGGCCAGGGGCCTGAGAGCTGCATACGGCAGTCCTTCAGCATGTCCGTGGCGCTGGTGTACTTGTTCTGGTAGCGCTCCACGTGCTTCTTATCAACCAGGTGTGCGATGTCGAGCAGCATCTTGCCTTCACCGGCGCGCTTGCAGGTCACTTCCTCTGCGTCGGGCAGGAACATGCGGTGCATCTGCAGCTGCAGAGCGCGTGCCTTGGACTGGCGTTCGCGCTGTGCGCTGGCGCTCTCGCGCAGGCTGGTCAGGTACTCCTTGCCAACGGTACCCGCCAACACCTTGTGGGTCTCCGGGCAGATGATGTCATCTACCAGGACCTTCAGGTGCATCTCCGCCTTGCCGCGCAGCCGCTCCACGTTGTGGATGAAGTGCCGGTGGTTGGAGCGGACGGAGCGGCGAAGCGAGTCGTCGTCGTCAAAGTGGGTGCCGAAGCGGAAGGGAAGAACAGTAGCGTGGCGGAAGCACTCAGCAATCACACGCGCATGGTCGCGCTGTGCCTGCTGGTCCATCCGGGATTCATCTTCGGACGTATGCTCCGAGACGACAACGGCGAGGTCACTGGCTGGAAAAACGAAGGTCTGGTTACCGAAGAGGCCGTTGATTCCGGTTAGAGGCATCGGACGACGGTGACGAAGAAGCTCTGGAAAGGAAGCCCTTTCCGCGATGCAGTAGGCGTACCACGACATCCTGTTACTCTCCCAAAGTTCGTACCCCGTTGCGCGAGTAGCCCGCGCATACGGTTGACCTATCCGGGTCGCGGGCGTCTGGGCGAATATCGATAATCCCCCGACGCGAGACGGATAGTAAGCGCACCAATCAACAATTGGCAAGGGCGCGTATTGGCTTTTGGATGGCGCTTTCTGCTTTTCATCGCAAACCAAAGGAAATTGCCCGGAAACAGGCTATTTTTGCGGTTTTCCAATGGTCTTGGGACTGGCCTCGTCCACCTGCGATGTTCCCGCTTCTGGCAGGGGATCTGCAGCGGCCACTGCCTTTGCATTCGATATGCGCAGCTTGATGGCCGCAACGGCACGTGTCCGCCAGCCATAGCGGATGACCAGCAGCCGCAGACCAAAGCCCAGCATGGTGGCTACACCGGCGGCGCGACCCTGCGGTATGCCCAGCTTTTGCAGAAGAAGGAAGATGGCAGCGACAAGGGCTGAGACAACCGCATACATCTCGCCTTCCTGAAAGATGGCAGGCGAGCGGCCGCTAAGCAGGTCGCGCAGCGACCCCCCGCCAACCGCAGTGGTAACGCCCAGCACCAGGCAGGGCAGAAGGCCCAGGCCGGCGTCCTGCGCGCGGGTGCTGCCCGCCACGGTAAACAGGGCCAGCGCCAGCGCGTCCACCACGGCCATGGTGGCCAGCATGCGCCGCCCCACACTCTCGCCAAACAGGATGGCCGCAGCCGCACCGGTGAGGGCATAGGCCAGGTAGGAGGGATGCGTCAGCGCCAGTGGCGGGCCGTCGCCCAGCAGCACATCGCGCACTATGCCGCCGCCCACGCCGCTGATCAAGCCCAGGCCCAGCAATCCAATCACATCAAAAGGGTTTACACGTTCACGGCGCAGCTTCAGCGTGCCGCCCAACGCCCCCATGCAGATGGCGGCAATTTCAAACCACTGAAAAAACACGGCGGTAATGCGCTCTCGAGGCAGTTGCTGCAGCTGCGGCACAATACGCGAAGCGGCCTCGGCGGTACGTGGCAAAACGCCAACGGCATGCGGCACAACGGCTGCGGCGCTATGTGGCAGAGCGGCTGTTCCATTCCACAGGTCATTCCACGCGAAAATAGCCGCAAGACTGTGCGGTAAATACTCAACGAGTTGGAATAAGACATGCATAAAAAGCAGTGCGCTGAGGGTATGCTACCTTCCATGGTCAATCCTTCTATTTCTTTCCTCAAGGCTCTACCGCTGTGTGTCCGCCGGCACCGTTCCATCGTTTCGTTTTCGGTGCTGTTGTGCGCCCTGCTGGGTGCAGGTGTAGCCGCCGCCCAGGCACCCGCTGCGCCCGCGCTGCCACCACCACCCAAGGACATACTCGTCTTCACCAACGGTGATCAGCTGAGTGGTACGCTGACGCGCTCTGTTGGCGGCAGCATCGTCTTTGCCAGCGATATGGCGGGTGAGATTACCGTGCCGTTGGACAAGGTGAAGGAGCTGCGTACGCAGGGCTCCTACGCCGTGATGAAGGCCGGTGAAACGCCTAAGGCTGCGCTGAAGTCGACACTCGGCAAGGTTGATGTCTCTGACTCCAACCTGACCGTGACACCCACGACCGGCGCTCCGGTCGTCGTTGCGACGAAGGACGTGTCCTACGTAATCGATCAGGACACCTACAACAAGGTGCTCACGCACAAACCCAAGCTGAGCGAGGGATGGAATGGCGGCGTCAACTTTGGCGCCACCGTTGTGCAGTCCACGCAGCATGGCAGCACCTTCAGCGGTGGTGCAGCGCTGGTCCGGCAGATTCCCCTGCTAACGATCTTCCCCACGCGCTACAAGACGCTGGTGAACTTCCAGGAGACCTACGGCAACCTGACGCAGGATGCGCAGCCGCTGGTGGGCATCGCCGCCTCAACGGTGAAAACCAGCATCATGCACGCCGGGCTGGAGCACGATGTGTACTTCTCTCCGAAGTTTTTCGTGCTGGCCACCGCAACGTGGGATCACAACTATGCGCAGTTGCTGCAGCTGCAGCAGATATACGGTGCGGGTATCGGTTACACGGTCTTCAACACGCCCAAGCATGAGCTGGACCTGCGTGTGGATGCCCACTATGAAAAGCAGGAGTTCATCGATCCCACGTCCAACGTGAACCTCTTCGGTTCCACCTTTGGCGAGACCTATCGCCGGACGCTGCCGATGAAGATTCTGTTCAACGAAGGCCTCTCGGTCACGCCCGCATGGAGCGACCCGAGTGTCTATTCTGCGAACGCCTTTGCCGGTCTCACCATGCCGGTATGGCATCGGCTGGCGGTGAACCTGAACGGCTCGGATAGCTACCTGAGCAATCCTCCTGCAGGCGCACAGAAGAACAGCTTTCAATTCATTATGGGGATGACCTACACACTGCACTAGAGCGCTGTTCGGTATGGAAGTGCAGACCCGGGGCGAAAGCCCCGGGTCTGTTTTTTGCGCTGTCCTGCCGGACGGGTCTCCTGCGCGGAGAGCGGGTGCTCACGCACCTTTTTACTGGCTTCGCCTCGCCCCTCCCAATGGTCGGGATCAAATTTTCTTGCCGACCATCGAGAGGCCCACGCGAAGCAGTAAAAAGGCGTGCAAACGCCCGCCCCACGCGCAGTGGGCTCGTCCGGCAGGACAACCAAGAAAGAAGCTAGCCCTTTATTCGATGTGTTTTTAAGTTACTGAGGACGCGCTGAGTTACTGTTCTCCGGCGCTCGCGGACGCAGAACATTGCCCGGTGCAGCGGACGCGGTGGTGCCCGAAACCGCACCACGTGTGCGGTTGCCGTTGGGCAGCACGCCACCGCTGCTGGCGGACGCGCCATTCCCCTGCATGGTCACGATCAGTGCCTTCGCAGGCTCTGCGCTGCTGTTGGAGTAGCTGTGCGGCGTGTTGGCGTCAAAGTAGACCGCGTCACCCGCCTGCAGCGTGTGGCTCTGCTCGCCGTGGGTAATGTCCAGCGCGCCCTCAAGCACGTAGAGGAACTCGCAGCCCGGGTGCTGATGCGCTCGGCGCGCCTTTACGTTGGGCAGAAACTCCGCAAAGTACGGGTCCAGTTGGCGGTCCGGCACCAGGTAGCCCAGCGACTCAAAGTAATACGCCGGATCGTCCGTACCGCTCTGCGGCAGGCGGATGCGGTCCTTGCCGCGCTGCACACGGAAGAGCGTCTTCGGCTCCGGCTCAAAAAAGTAGCTCAGGTCCTTGGAAAAGACCAGCGAGATGCGCGCCAGGTTGCGCAGCGTGGGCACAACGCGGCCCGTCTCAAGCTGTGACAGAAAGCTTGCGGAAAGGCCCGTATGCCGGCCCAGCTCCACCAGCCCCATGGATTTCTTGAGACGCAGCTGCTTGATGCGCTCGCCCAGCCGCTTCTCTGCGATGAAGCTTTCGGCAGCTTCGCCGGCCACGCGCGCTTCCTTATCCAGCTTTACGGGCGCTGCCTCTGCGGCAATATTCGCTTCCACATCAGGCTTCACGGTCTCATCCAGTTTGGGATCACCATTGCTTGCTGTCAGCTTTGGATCTTGCTCATTTGTCATGTGCTATCTCCCGAAAACCGGCTTGCTATCTGCTGAAAAGATGTTGAAACGCCGTTGATAGATGTACGGCTTGGCGGAACGACTGGATTGGCTGCATGAAATCAACAGGAGCGTCCCATCCGTAAAGCGACTGCAAAAGCCACAATCTGGCGTTCCGCTGCCATTCTGAGCGCAGCGAAGAATCCCGAGGAAGCTGCGCCTGCCGCAACTGCTGGACCCTTTCTGCTGCGAAGGTGCGTGCCCGAAGGATGCCAACAGCGTGGGCCAATGCAATGCGTCCGGATCCTTCGCTGCGCTCAGGATGACGACCGCGGGTGAGGTACGAAACAAACAGGGGCAAGCCCTCACGGTGTAGGCTTCTGCTTGTGATGCTGAGCCGCCAGACCAAAGCTTTGAGTGCTCCTTTGCGAGCTGTGGTTCGAGCTTTGCCCCGTTGGATGCCATTCTGGCGTGCATCGGCTGGCCCACTTGCCTTCTCCGCTTTCACCTTTATTTTGCTTGGTTTATCTGGATGTGCCAGCGAGGGCCCCCTCCATCCGCCGTCGCTGATGCTGCCCGCAGCCGTTCATCCGCTGACCGCCCTGCGTGCCGGCGACGCAGTTACGCTGACCTGGACCACTCCCACGAAAACCACGGACGGCGTGCTGTTGACGGGCAAACATGGCGTGGGCACCATCACCGCCAAAATCTGCCGCGACGAAGTCTCCGCTACCGCGCTCGCAGTCCCAACCAAGCCCGCACACAAAGCCGCGCACCCAACACCAGCTGTGGCCGCAGCGCCTGCCCCACCCCCAACCCCTTGCACCGCCGTGGCTCAGTTGCATGTCGAGCCCGGCACCGCAGGTACCTTTCGCGACACGTTGCCGCCAGCCCTCACCACCGGTTCACCGCGGCCGCTCCGCTACCGCATCCGGATTGTGACTGAGAAGGGCAAGGAAGGCGCAGACGCAGACGTGATCGCACCGGCAGGCGCGGCGCCGCCATTCATCCAGAACCTGACGGCGCAGGCCACAGGCGGCGGCGTTCTGCTGCGCTGGCAGCCTGAGCATCCTAGCGACAAAATCATGATGCGCGTTGTGCGCGGACCCGTCGAAGCAGCCACCAAGCCCGCCTTTCGGGCGACCCCGGCCAGCCCGGCGAAATCGACCGGCCAGCAACGCAATACTGCCGATACGGTCACCTCAACCCTGCTTACCGTCAACGAAAGCGAGAAAGACAGCGGCGGCGCAACCGACAACGGCGCGCGCACGGGCGTGGAGCAGAGCTACACCGTCTACCGCACACGATCCGTTACCGTGGGCAAAGAGACGCTGGTGATGGAGAGCGAGCCGGCCCACGTGACCGTGTCCACTAACGCTCCACTGACAGCACCCGGGGTACCCATCGCCCTGGAGGCCGTTGCCAACACGCTAAGCGGCGCGCCTGAAATTGACCTGGTATGGCAGCCTTCTGCAGATGGCGTGGTGGCCGGTTACCTGGTCTTTCGTGCAGAGAATGATGGAGCAATGGCGCAGCTGACACCGCAGCCCATCCGCAGCTTTAGCTACGCAGACAAGGCAGTGCGGCCGGGCAGCCGTTATCGCTACAGCGTGGCCGCGGTAAACGCGCAGGGCACCGCGGGTCAGCACAGCGCGGAAGCCGCAGAGACCATCCCCCAGCCATAACGGCACATTCATACCGCCGTCGCCGCATTCCCACCATCAAAGAACTCATAATGCTCTGTCCTGCCGGACGGGCCCGCTCCGGCAGTACAACACAAACCATTCATCAAGTCCTCTCAAAGAGGCGAGTATCATTGAAGACGAGAAGCTACAGGAGATAACATGCCCACGCTACTGGAACAGCTGAAGCAGTTCACCACGGTGGTTGCTGACACCGGCGACATGAAGTCGATGGAGAAGTTCAAGCCGACCGACGCGACCACCAATCCGTCGCTGATTACGGCCGCCGCAAACATGCCGGAGTATGCCGACATTGTGGACGACGTTTTGAAGACAGCGAAGAAGGCCGACGGCGCGAACGCAGACGACAAGGCCGTCGCCGCAGCCGCATTCAAAACGCTGGCCGTCGCCTTTGGCCGCAAGATTCTGGACATCGTCCCGGGCCGCGTGTCGACCGAGGTAGACGCACGCCTCTCCTACGACACCGCCAAGACCATTGAGGTAGCGCACGACATCATCAAGCAGTATGAAGATGCCGGCGTGGACCGCAAGCGCATCCTCATCAAGATTGCCTCCACCTGGGAGGGCATCAAGGCAGCAGAGCAGCTGGAGACCGAAGGCATCCACTGCAACCTGACGCTGCTGTTTGGCATGCACCAGGCCGTTGCCTGCGCTGAGGCCAAGGTAACGCTGATCTCGCCGTTCGTCGGCCGCATCCTGGACTGGTACAAGAAGGACACCGGCAAGGACTACACCCAGACGGAAGATCCCGGCGTCATCTCCGTGACGAAGATCTACAACTACTACAAGAAGTTTGGCTACAAGACACAGGTGATGGGCGCCAGCTTCCGCAACACCGGCGAGATCATTGAGCTGGCGGGCTGCGACCTGCTGACCATTGCGCCCAAGCTGCTGGCTGAGCTGGACAGCACGGACGCCAAGCTGGAAAAGAAGCTGGACGCATCGAAGGCCGCATCCCTGGACATCCAGAAGATTCCGATGGATAAGGCAGCGTTTGAAAAGGCGCACGAGGCGGACCGCATGGCCCACGACAAGCTGAAGGAAGGCATTGAAGGCTTCAGCAAGGCGCTTGAAGAGCTGGAAGAGCTGCTGGCCAAGAAGCTGAAGGAAATGCCGGAACCCGCGCACGCATAAACGCGCGGCTGTTCATTGATCAATAAGAAGAGGCGGTCGCGGCCGCCTCTTCTTATTTGTCCTGTACACGTTTGAGGTGAAATTACCGCATGCAAGCAGCACGCGCCGAAATGCATAGGGGCGCACATCAGGTGCCTCATTACATTGTTGTTAACGACGCAGCCCCGGGGATCGCCCGGGGCTGTGTGCTGAAATCTTTGTCGCCGCAACCAAAGCAGAAAGTAAAAGTGAATCAGTAGAGCCGAAGGATCGGTTTGTAGGCCGTTTGCGGGGTTCCCGCCTCCGGTCCGAAGACCAGCTTTCCAAAGGGAACGCCAAAGGGCGGGTCCTGGGGCGGTGTCTGTGGTGTGCGCATAGCAGCGGTAACGGTACGGATGCCACTGTTTTTGCGCTGGCTGGCCCGGTTCAAATGATCGAGAACGGGATTAGGCTTACGTGAGATAAGGCTCATGGGTATAGCTCCTGACAACGTGGTTGCGGGACGTTGAGAGTTGCTCGACCTGAAGACCCTCCATGGATAGGCGGTATGCCGCGGCAATAACACCGCTGCTCCCGCCGTGACCCATGCGAATGGGCTAAAGACGAGAGGAATTTCTTCCTTGGGAAAAAGTACGCCTGCGCTTTTATGGCGGCAATGGAAAATTTGGCGCCGGACTACGCCAGTGCACGATTTCAGCCCAAGGGCGCAGGTCTTTGCACCACAAGACGTGGGCCACAGGTAATAGCCGCAACACCGCGCGCCCGTTGTTCCGGGCACGCGCGATGACGGCTCATTACTGGTTGGTGCCGTTAGTTTTTGGGAGCAGGTGCTGCTGGTTTTGGAGCGAGCGAAGGAGCCGTACCAGCTCCGGGAGCGGGAGTGCCGGCAGCCTTGATTTTGTTCACGTAGGACTCGGTCAGCTCCTGCAGGCGCGGCTGCATCTCCTTGATGTTGGCAGAGATGATGGCATTCACCTTCTGCTCGGTCGCAGGCGTCTTGGCCAGCAGGGCCTGGCCCGCAGGCGTCTTGTAGAACGCCACAATGCTGTCGATCTCCGCATCGGTGAAGCTGTCCGCGTAGACCTGGGTGACCCTGGGTGACAGCTTGGCCCAGTCGGTCTCGTCAGCCAGGATATCCTGCACCTTCTTCAGGTATTCGTTCTGCAGCGCGGTCTGTGCCGGATTGAACTGGGTTCCGGCAAACTGCTGACTTGCCAGCTCCTTCACACGGTCACGAAGGCCGGCCAGCTGCTGCTGAATCCCTGAGGATGTGTTGGTGGCGTCCAGCAACTGCTTTGCCTTGGCCGTGTGCGCGGGACTGGCCGCAGCGCTGGGCGCGGCAGCAGCAGCGGCCTGTGCAATGAGCGCAGCTGGAGCAGCGGTGGCGGCGAAACAAACGGAGAGGGCGAGTGCGGGGAAAAGACGCATAGTCAAAAGGATACCGTCTTGGCAGGGGCTATGGGGCCGTGGTGCGATTTTGGCGCTGCGTCCCCCGGATATTCATCTTGGCGAAGGAGATATTCATTTTGGCGAAGGAATAGTCTTGCCCTATGCCTCCTGCCCGCGGCCAGCACCGCAACCCACCGCGAAGGAATTCTCAGCGGAACGCTCCGGGGGAGCTGACCATGCTGGCCCGGCTGGGAGCCATGCTGCTGGTTGCATCCGTCATTCTGCCGGTGCTGGCATTTGGCGGCATCCTGATCATGCGGCACTACTTCCTCGTCCACTACGAGCGCAACACCATGCTGCTGTGGCTGCTGCTGGACGCGGCTATCCTGGCAGCTGGCCTCATCATCACGGAAAACGCAGCGGTAAAACCAAAGCGCAACAGCCGTTTGAGCCGCAGACGATAAACCCAGTCCCATTGCTTTAGGCTGGAGCAATGACCGGCACTCCAACCCGCAAGCGCAGCACACGCGGCATTGTGGCCAAAGCCATCATTGCCATTGCAGTGCTGGTGCCCGCCGCGCTGATTCTGGCAGTCGCGCTGCACACCCGAATGACCCTGACTGGCCTGCACATTGGCAGCCTTACACCCTGGATCGCAGCCGACGGCGTTCTGCTGGCAGTGGGCCTGATGTTGCACACCGGCGAAGACCTTTAGGCCTTTTCCTGCATGACCTGCCGGACGGGCCCCTACGCGCGGCGGGTGCTCACGCACCTTTTTACTGGCTTCGCCATGTCCCTCCCGATGGTCGGGATGAAATTCTCTTGCCAAACCATCCAACGCAAAGAGACGCGGCTTTAGCCGCTGAGATAGAAAAGTAAACGAGTTGGCATGCGGCTTCAGCCGCTGAGATTCAAATCTCGGTGGCTAAAGCCACGTTCTCAAGCAAATCCCTTCTTCTATCTCGGCGGCTAAAGCCGCGCCCGCCGACCAACGGGAAGGCCACGCGAAGCAGTAAAAAGGC
>JAMFTB010000004.1 GCA_026225595.1 Terriglobus sp.
CGCCCCCCCCCGACCACCACGCCATCCCCCCCCGCGTCCCCGCCGCGCGCGACCAGCACGTGCCACAAGCCAGCAACTTCGCCCCACGTCAACCCGGAGGTCTTGAAGCCGGAGAGGTCCCTGCCGGTCACCTTGTGCAGCGTCTCCAGCGCCTTGGGGCCCTGAATGGCGATCTGTGTGTAGAGATCGCTGTAGTCGTTGATGTGTACCGACGGCATGCTGCCGATGGTCTTGCGCACCCACTGGATGTCCTTTTCGCGCGTGCCTGCGTTGATGACGATGAGGTAGTCGTTGTCGCCCAGCTTGTGCAGTACGACGTCGTCGACGAAGGTGCCTTCCGGCGTCAGCATGGCGGAGTAGTGGGCCTGGCCAATCTGGAGCTTCGACGCGTCGTTCATCAGCAGCTTTTGCACGGCGTCCAGCGAGCCGGGTCCGCGCAGCTGGATGCAGCCCATGTGCGACACATCAAAGACGCCCACAGCGGTGCGGACGGCGTTGTGCTCGGCGATCAGGCCGCTGTACTCCACGGGCATCTCCCAGCCGCCAAAGTCCACCATCTTTGCCTTCAGGGCCTTGTGGGTGTTGAAGAGGGCGGTGCGGCGGAGTGCGGGTGCGGTGACGTCTGGCATGATGGCTGAAACCTGTCTGGTGGCCGGATTTTGGCGCGTTGCCGCGCGTGGGCCCTTCACACTTGATGGTATCGCGAACCGGTGTGTACGCCGCAGTGCCGGGTTTCGCGTCACAGGGTATGCTGATGCCGATGCGATTCTTCCCCAGCGCGTGCGTACTTCTGTTGGTTGCAGCCACTAGCGTGGCCGCGCAGACGGCGGATCGCTCTGCAGCGCCGCCCAGCTCTGCCACCACGGCTCCGCCTGCGTCGCGGGACAGCTACTCCGTGCAGAATGGCGACCTGATTGTTGCGCCGGGCCTGCGCATCCCCAATGGAAACGTGCCGTGGGCTCTGGATTCGTCTGCAGGCAAGCAGTTGCTGGTGCCCATCCATCACTCCACGCTGGCGACCGCAAACGACAGCATGGGCAAGCTAGATGGAGCGTCGTCGCACACGCCGCTGCACTCCGGTACGCCGTATTTCTTCGTCCACACCAGCGACCGCACTGAGAATGCGGGCGACAGTGGCCGTGGCAGCCCCACGGGCTGGGCGCTGGTGCTGGCCACGCCAAAGGATGGTTCACGGACCATTGCGCAGGCAAAATTTTCGCAGGTGAACAACGCCACCGTGTGCGCGCCGCCGGTGCTGTGTACGCAGGCGGAGACGCTGCCGGATGGCTGGCTGCGCATCACGCCGCGTGAGCCATTGGTGGCGGGCGAATACGCCCTGCTGCCGGTGCCGCGCGCCGCCAACGCTGCCGTCGCCGTCGTCTACGACTTCACGGTGGATGACGGACAGCCCGCAGCGAAGGATGCCGTCTCGCCGGGTCAGAATCTGGACCAGCCTGCGGGCAAAAAGAAGAAAAATAAGTAGGGACGGCATGTCCTGCCGGACGGGCCCACTACGCGCGGAGCGGGCGTTTACACGCCTTTTTACTGCTTCGCTTAGCCCTCCCGATGGTCGGGATGATTTTTTTTGCCGACCAACGGGAGGCCCACTGCGAAGCTGGTGCAAGTCACGAAGTGACCGCCCTCCGCGCAGGAGGGCCGTCCGGCAGGACATGGCTAGCGCTTGTTTGCGCGCAGAAAGCTGCTGACGCTGAAGTAGCCGAACAGCATCGCCATAATCAAAAAAATATAAAAGTTGTGCCGGTTGGCTCCTGGCGCGGCGGCGGTGATGCTCGCGCGTAAACGCCATGCGCCCCCCCCAAAGGTGATTGCAAACAGTGCGAAGAAGCTGCCTGTGACCTCAAGCCACAGAGCGCGTGAGGCTGCGCGCAGCGGCCCGGCGACTTTACCCGTAGCAGCGCGCGCCGCTGGCGACAGCCTTGCAGCCTGAACCGCTGCTGCGCGAGGGACGCTACGGCTGGGAGGCGGTTCGATCACACCAATCGGGGCGCTGGATGTCTGAGTACGCGAAACCGGCGTCTCAAAACGAGGAGCTGGCCGCGGCGCGGGCGGCTTCTGGTTGCCCGCTGCAGGTTCGGCCATGGCGGCGTCCACGGCCTCCATCGCGGTGCGCGCGGCCATGCGGGCGCCTTTGCCCAGTACTCGACCAAAGCGGACGCGATCCATATGCCAATTCTACGGTTGCAACCGTCATACGCGCGGCAGAATGCAGTTTTGGGCGATGACCTGAACAGCAGCGGGCCCAGAGGATTGCGATGCAGTGGCCGCTCCCGTAAGGTATAGAACACCGCATCTGTGCGCCGGGCAAAAGGGAGCGCGGCACGCGGATTGTGGGAGAGGGGTGGCGATGAACGCACGCATCAAAGATTTGATCCAGCAGCTGGGCGAGGCCATCCATGAGTCAGTGTCAGAGTCGGAGCAGATTTCCGGAGTTGTTCGGGAGATTCGCGAAGAGGGCTTTGACGTGTTGTTGATGCTGGAGGCCACCATCGGCCTGAATGAAGTGACCGAAGACGAGACCGACGAGGACACGGAAGAGGGTGGCACCTTTACCCGTAACGATGTCAGCTTCCTCAAGTCGCTGCGTATCTCATTGCCGGACGAGCCGGGTGGCGATGATGCGGACGAGTCTCCGGACGTAGCTGAGGAGTAACGGCAGTCCGCCTTGGGCGATGTCCGCACGGGGATGCTCTCGCGTGCGGTGAAAACGGCATCCTACTGTGATGCCACGCATGACATCCGGTACGGGCACGAACATTTGGGCAGGGTGAAGGTTGTTGCCCAATACACATTGCCCGCGTAAGCTGGCGGCCTGGTACGGATATCGATTGGCAATTCGACTGAATAGACTCTCGACGCGAGCCCTGGGGATTTCTGAATGAAAGACACACTTGGAGTGCTGCTGGCGGGCGGAGCCGGCGAACGTTTGTTTCCGCTAACCAAAGACCGAGCTAAACCGGCCGTTCCCTTTGGCGGGCAGTACCGCATCATCGATATCACGCTGTCCAACTGCATCAACAGTGACCTGCGCAAGGTCTACATCATGACGCAGTACAAGGCGCTTAGCCTGAACCGCCACATCCGCGAAGGCTGGGGGCCGGTGGTGGCCAACGAGCTGGGCGAGTTCATTGAGATTCTGCCGCCCATGCAGCGCGTCAATCGCAACTGGTACCAGGGCACTGCAGACGCGGTCTACCAGAACATCTACTCCATTGGTTCGGAGCAGCCAAAGTACGTCATCATCCTGTCGGGCGACCACATCTACAAGATGAACTACGGGTTGATGCTCGAGCAGCACATCCAGTCAGGCGCGCATGTGACGCTGGCGAC
>JAMFTB010000158.1 GCA_026225595.1 Terriglobus sp.
GCTTTCTGGCGCTGGACTTTCGTCGCGTGCAGGGAACGCCCGACACCATGCCCGCAGACATTCTGGGCACAAATGTTTTTTCACCGCGTACGGGCGAGTTCACGCTGCATCGCGGTCCCGTGTTCACGCAGTTTCTGCTGGCGGATGAGGTGAACCGCATGCCTCCGCGCACGCAGGCAGCGTTGCTTGAGAGCATGGAGGAGCGGCAGGTAACGCTGGACGGCGACACACACATGCTCGATCCGCTGTTCACCGTGTTTGCCACGCAGAATCCGCTGGAGTTTGAGGGTACGTATCCGTTGCCGGAGGCGCAGCTGGATCGCTTCCTGCTGAAGATTCGCGTTGGGTATCCGAGTCATGCGGAGGAGCGGTTGATCCTGGAACGGCATCACACCATCGCCGCGGGGCATCGATTGGAAGACACGGTCATTGCGTCCATTGAGCCGGGCCTGTTGGCTTCCGCGCAGGCTGAGGTTCGCGCGGTGCAGGTTGAGCCCGCGCTGTTTGAGTATCTGCTGGCTGTGATTCGTTGCACGCGCGAGTGGCCTGCGCTCACGTTGGGTGCATCGCCGCGTGCAGCTGCAAGTTTGCTGCTGGTGGCGAAGGGTTACGCCGCGCGCGAAGGCCGCGGCTATCTGCTGCCGGACGATGTGAAGGCTGCTGCGGTGCCCGTGCTGCGTCATCGTTTGATCCTGAAGCCAGAGGCAGAGCTGGAAGGCTTCAACACCGACCGCGTGATTGCAGATGTACTTGCAGCAACCGCACTTCCCAAGTAGGCAAGTTAACTATCCATGCAGACGCTGATACCCCAACCCGTAACGCATGTGGCGCACCCCAAGGGGCGGCGCCTTGGCAGATTGCTGGGCTTTGGCGCAACGCCGCGCACGTTACTGTTGCTGGCTGCTGCAACGCTGCTCAGCATTCCGTCATTCATGCACGCGCACACGCCGTGGCTCATGTTTGGTGTGGATGCGTTGTTGCTGATCGGCTTCATTGCAGATGCAGCAACGCTGCCGCCGCCGGAGAGCTTCACGCTGACGCGCCGCTTCCTACACGCGCCAGAGCTTGGCCGCGTTGCAGAGATGGAGCTGTCTGCAACGCAGACGGCGCGAGGCGTTTACGCGTTGCGCCTTGTAGATGATCTGCATCCGTCGTTGACCGCGATGCCGGTGACGGTTGAGGTCACGTGCTATCCCAACGAGCCATCGACGTGCATCACCACGGCCATACCATCGCAGCGCGGCGACATTCCGCTGGGCAAACTTTACCTGCGCTACCGCAGCGCCTTTGGCCTGGTGGAGCGATGGGCCGTTGCAGATTTGCGGCAGAGTGTTCGCGTGTACGCTGCGGGCGAGGCTGCGGGCACGTCTGCTGAACTTTACCTGTTGCGTGCGCGGCAGATTGAGTTGGAGAAGCGCAGGCTGCGGCGCATTGGCCTGGGCCGCGAGTTTGAAACCATGCGCGATTATCATCCCGGCGACGAGTTTCGCAACATCTCATGGAAGGCAACGGCGCGGCACAACCGGCTCATCACGCAGCAGTTCACCACGGAGCGTTCGCAGCAGGTGTGGGTGGTGCTGGATGCGGGACGTCTATCGCGCACGGCATTTGAGCTGCAGAATGCGGCTGCACCTGTCGCTGCACACGCTGGTTCATTGCCTGCGTTTGCAGGTGAGTTTGCGCAGGAAGGCGAGCAGGTTCGCGTGGTTACTCAGCTGGATCAGGCTGCGTCTGCCGCGGGCATGCTGGCGCGCGTGGTGGAGCAGTCCGGCGATCGCTGCGGTCTGCTGACCTATGGCCGTCGCGTGCAGCAGCAGTTGCTGCCGGGTATGGGTGCGCTGCATCTGCGCCGTTTTATTGACGCGCTGTCGCAGGTGCGTCCGGAGACTTCGGAGGCAGACCATTTGCTGGCATCGATGCGTCTGCGCCAGTTGCAGCGGCGGCGTGGCCTGGTGCTGTGGATCACGGAGATCAATGAGAGTGCAGGCAGGCCGGAGATTGTGACTGCGGTCACGGCGCTGGTGCGGCGGCATCTTGTGGTGCTGGTGCTGCTGCAGCATCCGGAGTTGGAGGCGCTTGCCGCGCATCCGCCTGCCGGGCCGCGTGGCATGTATGCCAGCGCCGCTGCGCAGGAGATGCTGGAGCGCCGCCGCACGACGCTGGCGCAGCTGCGCGCGCAGGGCGTGCTGGTGGTTGAGACCAGCGCGCACCAGGTCGCGGCAGATGCCATCACGAAGTATCTGGAAGTGAAGGCGCAGGGAAGGCTTTAGGCTTGTCCTGCCGGACGGGCCTCCTGCGCGGAGGGCGGGTGCTCACGCACCTTTTTCTTGCTCCGCTTAGCCCTCCCGCTGGTCGGGATAGAACGCATGTTGTTTCATGATGGGTGCCCACATCTCAAGAGCGAGATATGGGCACCCGTGCGCGAATTCAGTTAGCCGCGGCAACTGCTTCCGATGAATGCAAGGTTTTGCTGCGTCCACCTTCGGAGAGCCAGTAGCCAAGGCCTGTCAGCAGCAGCAGGCACACGGCAAACTTCACCGGGCGCGGCGCTGCAGTGGGCGACAGGAACGCCTCCAGCACGCCTGCGACAAACAGCATGGGAATGGTGCCTGCCAGCAGACGAACCGCCTCTGCTCCGGCACGGGCCAGTGAGTTGCGCCGTGAAAGCACGCCGGGAAAGAGTAGTCCACTTGCTATGCGCAAACCGGCGCCACCTGCGATGAAGATGCTTGGCAGCTCCAGCGCGCCGTGGGCTGCAACAAAGCTCCACAGGTCAAGCGCCATGTCATGCTGCGCGCATGCGGTGGCGATGATGCCAACGCTCATGCCATTCCAAAACAGCATGAAGATGGTGGGCAGCCCCGCAACGATGCCGCCCGCAAACACCATGAAGGTCACGGTGATGTTGTTGGTCATAATGTGGCTTGATTCCTGCGGCTTTGCGCTCAGCACGCTCTTGGTCCAC
>JAMFTB010000159.1 GCA_026225595.1 Terriglobus sp.
CCGCCGACTGGGAGAACTTCATGACCGGCATGCGCCAGGTCTTCCCCGACCGCCCCGTCGAAGACCTCACCGACAAGGACGAGATCTTCCATGTCCTCTACGACATGGACGACCGCTTCCAGGTCCCCGGCGAGCAGTGGATCCGCACCCACCGCACCTACGAGAAGGATGGCTTCGTGCCCAAGTGGCGCGGCATCCGCGACGACCACGGCCGCATCATCGTCGCCATCTGCCACAACATGCACCTGGGCGACGCATGGGAGTGGGCCGACGACCCAAACTATCCGGAACCCTTTGCGTCCATGGCCTTCCGCGTTGGACTGGACTACATCCTTTATGGCATGACTCATTGATGGAATTCACAATCGCGGAAACACCGTTGCAGGCAATTGACATGCTGGCAGAAGCCTTCCAGCTGAATGATCTTGATGGAATCATGCGCCTCTACGACGAGGAGGCGTTGGCTGTACCGGCGCCAGGTATGGAGGTGCGTGGCACTCTGGAAATTCGACATGGGTTCAGCGAGGCCTTGCGGCTAGGCATCTCTTCACGAACACAGGCCGCGCGCGTACTGGAAGCCGATGGCATTGCCATTTACCTGGCGCACTGGAGTCTGCAAATGCCAGACGAACAGGAGCAGCACCTCACCGCAACGATTGTTCTACGCAAACATCCTGAGGCCGGTTGGAAAATCCTCATCGACAATCCACGGGGCCCAGCAATTCTTCACCAGACCTGAGTTCACGCACACATGTTTCCGCTGCTGTTCAAGTATCCAAGTCCGGTCTTCACCCGGGGACACCTTGTGTTCCTCAGCCGCTGGCCCGCGTGGCTGCTGCCGGTTTTCGTGGTGCTCGCCGCTGGTGGCCTTGCGGTGCTGGTGTGGCTGCGGAGGAAAGACGCAGCGCCCAGGCTGCAGGGCTGGCGCGGATGGGCTGTGTGGGGCATGCAATCGGCTTTGGTAGCGCTGCTGTTGCTTCTGCTGTGGCAGCCCGCCATCAGCGTTGCAGAGCTGAGCAGCGAACAGAACATCATCGCCGTGGTCATTGATGACTCACGCAGCATGGCCACGCCCGATGCAGGTGGCAAGCCACGCGAACAGGCCGCGCTCACCGCGCTGCAAAGCGGCGTGCTGGATGGTTTGAACAAGCGCTTCCGCACACGGCTGTACACGCTTGACAGCCTGCTGAAGCAGACTGATTCGCTTCACGGCATCGTGCCCACTGCATCCGCAACGCACATTGCGGACGGCCTGCAGCAGCTTGCGACTGAGACCAGCGATCTACCGGTGGGCGCAGTTGTTCTGTTGACGGACGGCAGCGAGAATGCCGCAGGCCTGGGCGGCAGCGGTATCAGCCTTGCTGCGATGCAGGCGCTGCGCAACCGCAGGCTGCCGGTGCATACCGTTGCGTTTGGATCGCCGGAGCCCGCGCACGATGTGGAGATGGAAGACGTCAGTGTTGCGGGCAGTGCGGTGGCAAACGCGCGCGTGGCTGCGGCGGTTACGTTTACGCAGCATGGCTACACCAACGGCAAGGCCACGGTTACAGTTCGCGATGGTGACAAGACACTGGCCGCGCATCAAGTCACGTTTGGTGCAAACGGATCCATGCAGAGTGAGCTGCTGTTTTTCAGTGCAGGCACGGCGGGGGCGCGCACGCTGCGCTTTACCGTGGAGCCGCTGGCGGGCGAAAGCAACAACGGCAACAACTCCATGACACGGCCGGTGCTGGTGACAGACGCGAAGCGCCGCATCCTTTACGTTGAGGGCGAGCCTCGCTGGCAGTTCCGCTTTCTGCGCCGCGCGGAGGAAGATGATCCATCGGTTGAGATTGTCTCGATGCTGCGCACGAGTGAAAACAAGATTTATCGGCAGGGCATTGCTAGTCCCGACGAGTTGGCGGATGGCTTTCCGACCAAGGCTGAGGATCTGTTTCAATACAGCGGCATCATCATTGGCTCGGTCGATGCGGACTGGTTCTCACCCGCGCAGCAGGAACTTATCCGCGAGTATGTGGACCGGCGCGGCGGTGGTGTGTTGTTCCTTGGTGGTCGCTCGTCGTTGAGCGATGGTGGCTGGACTGCATCCAGCCTGAACGAATTGCTGCCAACGTTTTTGCCCGGTGGACGCACCAGCTTTCATCGGGATGCTGCTCTTGTTAATCTCACCGACGCAGGTGTTGCATCGCCCGTCACGCGGCTGCTGGAAGACCCCGCGAAGAACGCTGATCGCTGGCGCAAGCTTGCCTACCTTGCAGACTATGAAGACCCCGGCTCACCCAAGCCCGGCGCTACCGTGCTGGCGGAGATGACTGCGTCGAACCATCGCAAGATGCCGATGCTGATTACGCAGAGTTATGGCAACGGCCGCACTGCAATTGTTGCTACGGGCGGCACGTGGCGCTGGCAGATGGCGGAGGCGCTGGGTGACCCATCACATAACCTTTTCTGGCAGCAGCTCATCCGCTGGCTGGTTGCGGAGACGCCGGGCGCTGTGACTGCAACCGCATCTGCGCGCACGCTGAGCGATGGCGGCCACCTTACGTTGTCAGCCATGGTGCATGACAAGCAGTTTCAACCCGCGCGCGATGTGCATGTGAGCGCACACATCTCCGGGCCTGCAAATAGCAGCGCCACGCTGGACATGATTGCGTCGCAGGAGACGCCGGGCCTTTACACCGCGGACTACACCGCAGAGACGGCGGGGCCCTACCTTGCGGAGGTAACAGCAATCGCTGCTGCGCCCACAACGCATGACAGCAGTGCGGCGGCAGGCAATGGCGATCTGGGGCGCGACGTGCTCACATTTCAGCGCGAAGACGGTGTTGCAGAAAATTTTCATACAGAGGCGAATCCGCGCATGCTGGACCAGCTGGCGAAGGACACCGGCGGCCAGGCGTGGACTGCGGCCACCGTGAAGGATCTGCCGCGCGACATCTCGTACTCTGAGGCAGGCATCTCCGTGCGCTCTACGAAGGAGCTTTGGAATATGCCGGTCGTCTTCCTGCTGCTGCTCGGCCTGCCGGTTGCAGAGTGGCTGCTGCGACGCAAGTGGGGTGTTGTATGAGGCGCATGATGCTCCGCATAGAACGATCGCAGCGATCGCAGCGGATCCGCAGCGTCGCTCTTGCTTTTTCGCTGATGGTCTGCACGGCGATGCATGCAACTGCGGCAACGTACGTCGTCACGGTCGCTGGCCTTGGTGGCGAGCCGGATTATGACCAGCGCTTTACCGGCAACGCAAAAGATCTCGACAAGATTTTTAAAGATGCGGGCTCGTCAGCTCATAGCTACGCGCTTTATGGCGACGCGGCCACCGCCGAGAGCCTGAAGAAGACCCTGGCTACCATCGCGCAACAGGCCACTGCCACTGATGATTTTGTGCTCATCCTTATTGGCCACGGCTCGTTTGACGGCACAGAGTATAAGTTCAACCTCGTAGGCCCGGACCTTACCGCTGCGGAGATTGCCGCGCTGTGCGACCGCATCCCCGCGCGTCGGCAGTTGATTGTGGACACCACCAGCAGCAGCGGCGGCGCGGCTGCCGCGTTCGAACGTAGCGGTCGCGCCATCATTGCGGCGACCAAATCCGGCACGGAGAAGAATGCGACCGTGTTCGCGCGCTATTGGGTGGAGTCGTTGCAGGACCCTGCTGCGGACGTGGACAAAAACGGCGCAGTTACAGCAATGGAGGCATTCACCTACGCGACGAAAAAGACGTCGGCCTTCTATGACTCGCAGAAGCGCCTTGCAACAGAGCACGCTGTCTTCAACGACATCGGCCATGGCGAGCCGGTACGTGAGGCAGGTAATGGTCAGGGGCAGTTGTTAAGCACGTTAACTCTGGTGCGCTATGGCGGCACGCAATCTGTCGCGAATGATCCGGCGAAGCAGGTGCTCATTGCCAAGAAGGAAGAGCTGGAGCAGAGGATTGACACGCTGAAGTATGGCAAGGCGGCGATGGACCCATCGGAGTATCGCCAGAAGCTGACCGCTGCGCTGCTGGAGTTGGCGCGCGTGCAGGCGGAGCTGGACAAATGATGCGCATGCTTGCCATCGCCGCTGTTCTGACTGCTGCCGCAGACGCGCACGCTGCGGTGCTCGCTGCTGGGCCCGCCGTGTGCTGGCAGATGCAGAAGCATGGCCAGGACAAGCAGGCGACCGCATGCTTCACGCAGTTGGCGCAGAGCAACGATGCTTACGCGCGCGCCGAAGGCGCGTGGGGACTGGAAGATTACACCGGTGCGAACGAACAGTTCCGCATCGCCACGCAGCCTGCTGCTAGCTCTGCGCTGTACAAGGTGCGTTGGGGAATGCTGCTGCATGAACGCTTCAACGATGCGGAGGCAGCGGACCTCTTCCACGAGGCGTTGGTGAAAGACCCCAACAGCGCGCAGTCATACATTGGCCTTGCTTCCGTCTCTGCGGAGGAGTTCAGTTCAAAGGCAGAGGAGTACCTTGCGAAGGCCGAAGAGCTTGATCCCAAACTTGCACAGCCGCATGAGATGTCCGCGGAGATCGCGCTGGTAAATGACAACCGCGAACGTGCGGCAACCGAGGCGGACAAGGCGCTGGCGCTTGAGAGCGATGCGATGGATGCAATGGCCGTGCGCGCCGCGCTTGAGTTGCTTGCGGACAAGCCTGCCGATGCATGGTTCGCAAAGATCTCTGCGACCAATCCGCATCCGGGCAAAGCGTACATGCAGTTAGCGCACCAGCTGGAGCTGCACTATCGCTTTACCGACGCTGCGGAGTATTACCGCAAGGCAGCAGAGGCGCAGCCGCGCCTGTGGGCTGCGCACTCTGCCTATGGAGTGGAGCTGATGCGGCTGGGCGAGACGGAGACGCCCGCGCGTGAGTTGGAGCTGGCCTACAACAACGGCTACAAGAGTCCGGCCACGGTAAACAGCCTGCGCCTGCTGGACAGTCTGAAGACCTTCGACGTGACGAAGACCGATAACACTCTTATCAAGATAGATAAGAAAGAGAATGATCTGCTGCTGCCGTACATGCAGGCAGAGCTCAACACGATCATCGCGACGTACTCAAAGAAGTACGGCATGACGCTGCCGGGTCCGGTGCAGCTTGAGGTCTATCCCAACCATGAAGACTTCGCCGTTCGCACCATGGGCATGCCGGGGCTGGGCGCGCTTGGCGTTACGTTTGGTGAAGTCGTCGCGATGGATTCGCCCAGCGGACGCAAGCCCGGAGATTTCAACTGGGGCGCAACGCTGTGGCATGAGATGAGTCACGTCTTCGTCATTACGGCAACCAATCAACGTGTGCCGCGATGGTTCACCGAAGGCCTGGCCGTGCATGAAGAAGGTCAGCGCTCCGCCGAGTGGGAAGACCGTGTAACGCCGGATGTGCTTATTGCAATCCGCGAAAAGAAGCTGCTGCCGCTGGATAAACTCGACCGCGGATTTGTGCAGCAGGAGTATCCGAATCAGGTGCTGGTCAGCTACTTCCAGGGCGGTGCCATCTGCGACTACATTGCTGGCAAGTGGGGCGAAGGCAAGCTGCTGGACATGGTGCACTCGTATGCCACGAAGAAGACAACAGTGGAGGCCATTCAGGCGAATCTCGGCATGTCTACTGAAGAATTCGATAAGCAGTTCCTTGCCTGGATCGATACGAAGTATGGCGCCGAGGCGAAGCACTTTGAAGAATGGCGCACGCAGTTGAAGGCTCTTGCCGCTGCTTCGCAGGCCAAGCAGTATGACGAGGTGATTGCGAAGGCAGCCGACGTGATCAAGCTGTACCCATATACCGGCGAGGCCAATGCGTACGAGATTCTGGCGACCGTGCAGAGGATGCAGAACGATACGAAAGGTGAGCGCGAGTCGCTCACCCAGTACATGCACAATGGTGGATCGCAGCCGGGACTGTTGAAGCGGCTGGCCGAGCTGCAGGAGCAGGCCGGAGACCCGGCCGAGGCCGTGGCTACGCTGACGAAGGTTCTTTATATCTACCCGGTGAATGACACGGAACTGCATCAGCGGCTGGGAAGGTTGTTGCTGGCGCAGAAGAACTACACAGGCGCAATCCGTGAATATGGCGCTGTGGTTGCAATGAACCCGCTGGACAAGGCCGGCGCGGAGTTCAACCTGGCAGAGGGATACATGGCTGCAGGCGAACGCGACAAGGCGCAGGAGGCCGTGTTGCTGTCGCTGGAAGCCGCACCGGACTATAAACCGGCACAAAAACTTTTGCTTCAATTGCAGGCCCACTAACACGGTGAAGGGAACACACAACGGATGAGTACGTTTACAGATCTGAATCCCGACGCAGCACAACTCCAGTCGGGCATTGAGCGCTTTCACCGCGTGCGCGAAGACATTATGTCGCAGGTGCGGCAGGTCATCGTGGGCCAGGACGAGGTGCTAGACCAGGTGCTGATTGCGCTCTTCGTCGGTGGCCACTGCCTGCTCACAGGCATGCCCGGCACCGCGAAGACGCTGATGGTTCGCACCATTGCAGACGCCCTCGGGCTGGAGTTTCGCCGCATCCAGTTCACGCCAGACCTCATGCCTTCAGACATCACCGGCACGGACATTATTGAAGAAGATGCAAGCACCGGTCACCGCAAATGGACGTTCGTGCACGGCCCCATCTTCGGCAATGTGGTGCTTGCGGATGAGATCAACCGCACACCACCCAAGACGCAGGCCGCTCTGCTTGAGGCGATGCAGGAGCGCAGCTGCACCGTGCGCGGACACATCTACAAGCTGTCCGCGCCGTTCTTCGTGCTGGCTACGCAGAATCCGATTGAGCTTGAGGGTACGTACCCTCTGCCAGAGGCGCAGCTGGATCGCTTCCTGTTCAACGCCACGCTCGATTACCTGAGCGAGGCTGACGAGCTGAAGGTTGTGGA
Organism: Terriglobus sp.; assembly: GCA_026225595.1. Classification (GTDB taxonomy): domain Bacteria; phylum Acidobacteriota; class Terriglobia; order Terriglobales; family Acidobacteriaceae; genus Terriglobus. Next base: position 6,875 of record JAMFTB010000159.1, read on the forward strand.
CCTGACCACGGCAACGCGTGCGCCGAAGATTGTGCCTGTCACCAACGCGGAAGAGCTGCTGGACTTTCAGCAGCTGGTGCGGCAGGTTCCGATTGCGGAGTCGCTGGCAAAGTACGCCGTCAGTCTGGTGCGCGCAACGCGCCACAAGAATGACAGCGCTCCGGACTTTGTGAAGAAGTATGTGAACTACGGCGGCAGCATCCGCGCTGCGCAAAACATTGTGCTGGCGGCAAAGGCGCGTGCGCTCTCGCACAAGCGCTACCACGTCAGTTATGAAGACATCACCGCGGTCATCGTGCCGGTGCTGCGTCACCGCATCCTGCTCAACTTCCACGCGGAGTCAGAGCGTATTGATACAGACAGCATCCTCAACCGCCTGATAGCTCATGTGCCGAGGCCTCGTGATTAGGGAACGTGTCCTGCCGGACGGGCCCGCTGCGCGCGGGGCG
>JAMFTB010000160.1 GCA_026225595.1 Terriglobus sp.
GAGATGAAAGATGGCGAGTGGACGGTAAGCATTGCGATGCGTGGCTTTGCTCCGCTGAGCCAGCCTGTGAAGGTGGACGCATCCGCCGCGGCCACCGTGTTTGAGCTGCAGATGCTGCCGCTGGCGCAGGTGCTTGCGGGTTCACATCCCGCATCGGCTGCAACGGTGGTTGCTGCCGCACCGGTTGTGGTCGCCGAGAAGAAGCCTGCCGCTGCGAATGCACCAAAGGTTGCCGACGCTGCTGCACCGCCGCCTGCACCGCCTGCTGCTGCAGACGCAGACCGCAGTGCCGATGGCCTGTTGATCAACGGCAGTGAGAGCAACGCGGCTACATCGAAGTACTCCATCGCGCCGGCCTTTGGCACGCGCCGGGCGGGCGCAAAGAGTCTGTACACCGGCAGCATTGGTGCGCAGCTCAACAGTTCGCCTTTTGATGCGCGGCCATATTCCATCACGGGACTTGAGACGCCGAAGGCTGACTACAGCAACTTCACCGGCACGGCTACGCTGGGTGGCCCACTCAAGATTCCGCACCTGCTGCGCAATGGGCCGAACTTTTTTATTGGCTACCAGTGGATTCGCAACCGCGATGCAACCACGCAGTCTGCACTGGTGCCTACAGTGGCACAGCGTAATGGAGACCTTACCGGCACGCTGAATGCGCAGGGTGACCAGGTAACGATTGTGGATCCAGCAACGGGTCATCCGTTTACCGGCATCATTCCGGTCAGCGCGCAGGCGCGTGCTCTGCTCAAGCTGTATCCGTTGCCGAACTTACAGGGGAACACGCAGTACAACTACCAGGCGCAACTCCTCAACAACACGCACATGGACGCGATGAATTTGCATCTGGACAAGGGCTTCGGCCGCCGCGACCAGCTGTATGGCAACTTCGGATTTCGAAGCGTGCGGTCCGATGCGGCAAGCGTTTTTGGCTTTCGCGATACGACGAACACACTTGGCATCAATGCTGAAGCGCATTGGACGCACCGCTTCCCGCACCAGTTCATGACGGATATCGGCTATCGTTTTTCGCGACTGCGGACAGAGGTACAGCCGTACTTTGCAAACGTCGCGAACATCTCGGGCGATGCGGGCATCACGGGCAACGAACAGAGTCCAACAAACTGGGGACCGCCTGCGCTATCGTTTTCCAGCGGTATCGCTGGGCTGAGTGATGGGGTGAGTGCCTTCAACCGCAATCGCACCGATCAGGTATCTGTCTCAACGGACTGGACGCATCGCAGGCATGTTGTTACGTTTGGCGGCGACTTCCGCAGGCAGGAGAACAACATACTTTCGCAGTCCAATCCGCGCGGTGCGTTTGGCTTTACAAGTGCTGCCACACAAAGCGCAGCCGCGGGCACCACGGGGTCTGACTTTGCAGACTTTTTGTTCGGCGTGCCGGATACAAGTACCGCTGCATTTGGCAATGCGGATAAGTATTTCAGGCAGTCAGTTTATGACCTGTTTATTGTGGATGACTGGCGCGTGCGGCCGGAGCTGACGCTGAACGTTGGCGTGCGTTGGGACTATGGCGCGCCCATCACGGAGCTGTTTGGCCGGCTGGTAAACCTGGACATCGCAAACAACTTTGCCGCGGTGCAGCCGGTGCTCGGCAGCAGCCCCACAGGGCCGCTTACGGGCACGGCGTATCCCACATCGCTGGTACGGCCGGATAAGAAACAGTTTCAGCCGAAGCTTGGCCTGTCGTGGAGGCCGCTGCCCACGTCTACGCTGGTAGTCCGCGCGGGCTATGGCATTTACGTGGACACGTCGGTCTACCTGACCATGGCGCAACAAATGGCGCAGCAGTCGCCGCTGTCGACAAGTTTGAATGTATCCAATAGCCCCACCTGTCCGTTGACGCTTGCGAATGGCTTCGTCAACTGCGCGGGCACAACATCGAACACCTTTGCGGTTGACCCGAACTTCCGCGTGGGCTCTGTGCAGATTTGGAAACTCTCTGCACAGCAGGATCTACCGGGATCGATGGTGTTGACTGCGACGTACCTGGGTTCCAAGGGTTCGCATGGACCGCAGGAATTTTTGCCCAACACGTACGCGCCCGGCGGCTCTACAACGTGCCCCTTATGTCCGCGTGGCTTTGTGTACCGCACCTCGAATGGCGAATCTATCCGCAATTCGGGTGAGGTGCAATTGCGCCGCAGATTGCGCAGCGGCTTAACGGCGACGGTGGACTATGTGTACGCCCACTCCATCGACAACGACTCCACGCTGGGTGGCACGGGATATGTGTCGTCGAGTTCCTCTTCAACTGGAACAACGGCAGGTGAGGTCGTCGCGCAGAACTGGCTTGACCTGAATGCGGAACGCAGCCGCTCCAGCTTTGATCAGCGTCACCTGGTAAAGATGACCTTTCAATACACCAGTGGCCAGGGGCTGCACAGTGGAGCGTTGTGGCAGGGATGGCGCGGTGCGGTGTTGAAGCGCTGGGTGATCTCCGGTCAGCTTTCTGCGGGCAGCGGACTGCCGCAGACGCCAATGTACGCAGCAGTTGTGCCGGGAACCGGCTTCAGCAATACGGTGCGGCCAAATGTAACTGGCGTATCCATCAACAGTGGACTGGCGCCGGGCTACCACCTGAACTCCAATGCATTTGCCGTGCCGGCTGCTGGCCAGTGGGGTACGGCGGGCCGCTACTCCATAGAGGGGCCGTCTGCATTTACATGGAATTCGTCCATCGCGCGTGTCTTCAAACTGCGTGAACCATTGAGCCTGGAAGTAGGCGCGGATGCGACGAATATTTTGAACCACAAGGTGTTTACTGGATGGAACACCGTGATTAACAGCACGACCTTTGGACAGCCTAACCCGACAACCAATGGCATGCGGAGCTTACTCATCAACGGGAGGCTTCGTTTCTGATGATGATGCATCGACTCTCTCTTCTACTTGCTTTCTTGTGCGCGGTGTCTGCGGGTGCGCAGCAGATTGGCACCAATGCTCCCGCTGCTAAGGACCCAACCTTCACCATCAGCGTGAAGTCGCAGCTGGTAACTGAGGCGGTCACCGTCAAGGACAAGCAGGGCAAGTTCATCAAGGGGCTTACCGCAAAGGACTTCACCGTAACGGAGGACGGAGCACCACAGACCATCCGCGTGTTTGAGCATGAGTCGTTGCCCACGGGCGTGGAGCCGCTGCCGGTAGCTGCGCCTGAGGATGAGCGCGTTGTGGTGTACAACCGGCTTTCGCGCACATCTGTTGCGGCGGAGGGAGAGAGCCGCAAGTATCAGAATCGCCGACTGCTGGCGCTCTATTTTGATATGACGGCCATGCGCCCCAATGATCAGACGCGTGCGCTTGCTGCTGCGCAGAAGTTTGTGCGCACGCAGATGACGGAAGCAGACATGGTCGCCATCCTGCGTTACCAGGGCGGCTCCGTGGACGTATTGCAGGACTTTACCGCGGACCGGAACAAGATGCTCAGCATCCTGGAGACGATGGTGGTGGGCGAGGGGCAGGGCTCTGCTGAGGGCGTGGATGACAGCAGCAGCGCAGATGCCGGCGCTGCATTTGGTCAGGACTCCGGCGAGTTCAACATCTTCAACACAGACCGGCAACTCTCAGCCTTGCAGACAGCGGCACGCATGCTGGGCCAGGTGAATGAGAAGAAGTCGCTGCTGTACTTTGCCGGCGGTCTGCATTTAAACGGCAATGACAACCAGGCACAACTGCAGGCAACAGTGGATGCTGCGGTGCGTGCGGGCGTTTCGTTCTGGCCCATTGATGCTCGTGGCCTTGTGGCAGGTGCTCCGCTGGGCGATGCCACGCAAGGTTCACCCGGCAACGCAAACATGTACAACGGCGGCGCAGCGCAGGCCAGCAATGATCGCTTTCAGCAATCGCAGGACACGCTGTATGCGCTTGCTGCAGATACAGGCGGCAAGGCTTTCTTTGATAACAACGATCTTGCGGCGGGCATGGTGAAAGCACAACAGGCGATTTCGGACTACTACCTGATTGGCTACTACACCACAAACACCGCGCCGAATGGTCGCTTCCGCAAGATCAAGATCACGGTGGCAGACGCGAGCGCGGCGCTGGATTACCGGCAGGGGTATTACGCGAACAAGGAGTTCGGCAAGTTCAACGGCACGGAGAAAGAGCGGCAGCTGGAAGACGCGCTGATGCTTGGCGATCCCGTCACCGAACTGACCATTGCGATGGAGGTGAATTACTTCCAGCTGAATCGTGCGGAGTACTTTGTACCGATAACGGTAAAGATCCCCGGCAGTGAGCTCGCGCGGGCCAAGAAGTTTGGCGCGGAGCACACCGTCATCGACTTTGTCGGCGAGATCAAGGATGAAGTGGGCGGCACCACCGTGACCAACCTGCGCGACAACGTGGATGTAAAGCTGAGCGATGCCTCCGCCGCAGACCTTGCGAAGCGGCCGGTGGTGTATAGCAGCGGCTTTACGCTGCTGCCCGGCCGTTACAGCATCAAGTTCCTTGCGCGCGATGATGAGACGGGTCGCATTGGCACGTACCAGACAAGCTTTGTCATTCCAAACCTGAATAAGGAAGCCAAGCGGCTGCCCATCAGCTCCGTGGTGTTGAGCAGCCAACGCGTAGATGACAAGCAGGCACTGTTCAACACCATGAAGGGCAAGGAGCAGGCGAAGAACGATGCGGTAAATCCGCTGGTGAATGCAGAGGGCAAGCTGATCCCCAGCGTGACACGCGTCTTCCGTACAGACCGTGAGTTGCAGGTGCTGCTGCAGGCTTACGTTGGCGCAGCCGCGCCGGTAGCTGGTGCTGCTCCTGCCGCTCCTCCATCGCCTGTGGTGGTTTTTGTCTCACTCTTCCGCGATGGCAAACTTGCGCTTGAGACGGAGCCGGTGCAGGTGTCTGCACTTGCGGCTAATCGGCTTGGCACGGTGCCCATCAATGTACGTGTGCCGTTGAAGGGCTTGGATGCGGGTGAGTATCAGTGCCAGGTGACCGTGCTGGATGGAGCAGGCGAACGCGCGGCCTTCTGGCAGGGAGCATTACAAGTGACGCAATAACACGCTACTTGCCAGAGCTCTTTCGCTTCGCCGCGCCAGAGCTTTTGTGCTTCGTGGTGCTACGCACCATCGCCTTCCAGTCCTGCACGGTCTGCTCGGCATAGCTGGCGGCAAACTGCAATATGGCGCGCTGGAAAATTCTTCCGCCGCCAATGTAGCCTGCAATCAAATGCGCGTTGCCGCTGCGTGCATGGCCGCGCGCGAATATCTCGCCGCATACGCGCGAGTACTCTGCCAGTCCTGCGGCATTCAGCGTGGTCACATCCAGCGATGCCTTGTGGTCGTTCAGCTGGCGCACCAGGTAGTCGCGTTTGTCAAAGCGCGTCCAGCCCAGCATGGGGTCGCTCTGCAACTGCATGGCGCGCTGGCCATCGGCAACGCGCTGGCCCTCTTCCACTTTTTTCTGATTCTCCTGCGGCAGGTAATTCGCGTAGACGGATCGCACCTCTTGCTTGATTTGCAGAAACAGCGAATCCTTTGCTCCATTGCCCTGCATGTACACGCAGTAATCGCGCAGGCCAACGGAGCCGGTGCCAACCACCTTGAAGCCGACATCGATGGGTTCAAACTGATCCAGAAAGTGTTGCCGCTCCGGCAGCAGGCTGGCGCGGTAGCGATGGAGTGACGCAAGCACCGCGGCCTTCTCCTCACCGCGCACACGCCGCAGGGTTGGTGGAGTTGAGCGGAAGACGCGACCCGTCTTCGTTGGCTCAGTCAGCTTTTTCAACAGGCGTGCAGGGGATGCGCGCTCTGCCTGGTCCAGCACCTCAGCAATGGGTGCTGCTGTAGCCAAACGGCGTACTGCAAATCGGGCCACTGTTAACACCGGCAGCGTTGAAAGGCTGCGCATGAGTGTGCTGTAGGCAGTAAGAAATTCCGCAGCCGCAGCCTGGCAGCTGCCACGGCCAACGCCTGCCTGCTGGCCCGCAAGCAGAATGCTGGTGGCCATCCGCTTCACGTCCCACTCAAAGGGGCCGCGGATGGTTTCGTCAAAATCGTTGATGTCGAAGATCAACTTATAGTCGATGCCTTCATACGCGCCCAGATTCTGCACATGGGCATCGCCGCACAGCTGATTCACAATGCCGGTGTGCCGCAGCAGCGACAGGTCATACGCCATGACCGCGGCTGCTCCGCGAAAGAAGGTGAAGGGCGAGGCGGACATGAGCTTTCGCTTGAGCGGCAGCAGCGCAGGGACGCGATCGGCCGATGCGGCCTGTAGCAATTGCTGCGGATCGCGTGTGCGCAGGCTGGACTGCCACTTGCCAAGGTCGCTGCGGCTTACCGTCTTGCGACGAACCTTGCCTACTGTTTTGGAATCGTTCACCGCGCCATCACTCTTCATGCCCACAGTGTAGAACCACTGCACGCGATGTGGTGTTAGCTTTCCGTTGCGGGCTTTTCGTCTTCGCTGTAGAACATGGTGCCCAGTGTGATGGGCGCGCGGCCTTGCTGAATGCGGTACAGGTTTGTATCGCGCAGGGAGTAGGCGCAGCCGCAGTACTCCTGCTGGTAGAAGTTTTCGCGCTTGCTGATTTCAATCATGCGATTGGCGCCGCCGCCCTTGCGCCAGTTGTACTCCCAGTAGGCCATGCCTTCGTAGCGGCTTGCTGCGCGCACACCGGAGCCTGTCACCTGTCGAAAATCCTTCCAGCGCGAGATGCCGAGCGAACTGCTGATGAGGTCAAAGCCATGCTCATGCGCATACAGCGCCGTGCGCTCAAACCGCATGTCAAAGCATGATGTGCAGCGGATGCCTTTTTCCGGCTCATGCTCCATGCCCTTCACTCGCTCGAACCAGTTCTCCATGTCGTAGTCGGCGTCAATC
>JAMFTB010000161.1 GCA_026225595.1 Terriglobus sp.
CGACCACCTGGTTGAAGCTCTCCTGAAACTCGCGCTTGAGGCGTGCGACGCGACGATCGGCCTCTGCACTCGCTTTACGTTGTGCGCTCTTGTCTTCAATGCCCTTCACGCTCTCGCGCATCTGGTATTCGAATTCCTTCATCAGCGATGCAAGTTTTACCTCAAGCTCGCGGGCGCGCTGGCGCTGCTCCTGCTTGCCTTCGGCTTCAAGGCGTTGGCGTTCCCGTTCCACTGCAGCTTCGCGCATGCGGATGTCGGTGCGCTCCTTCGCAACGGCGGTCAGGTTGGTGTGGAGCTCGTCCAGGAAGCGTGCGATGTCCGCGGATTGCGTAGTGACAGAGGCGCGCGCGGAGCGGATCATCGCAGCGTCCAAACCAAGCCGCTCCGCGATGTTGATGCCGCTGGATGCGCCGGGCACGCCCATGCGCAGTTCATACGTGGGTGCCAGCGTGCGCTCATCAAAACCAACGGCTGCGTTCACCACGCCATCGTGCTTTGCCGCGTAGATCTTCAGCGAGGTAAGGTGCGTGGTGATCATGCTCCACGCGCCCATGGTGAGAAAGCGTTCGCTGATGGCAACGGCGAGTGCTGCACCCTCTTCTGGGTCCGTCGCGGAGCCGAGCTCGTCCAGCAGAACGAGTGATCGCGCATCCGCATCGCGAGCGATGTGGTTTACGTGCGAGATGTGTGCGGAGAAGGTGGAGAGGTTGCGCTCAATGGACTGCGCATCGCCAATGTCCGCATAAACAGCGGAAAAGATGGGCAGCCGCGCCGACGCGGCAGGCACGGGCAAGCCAGCCTGCGCCATGAGCGCGAGCATGCCCATGGTCTTGAGGGCGACGGTCTTACCGCCGGTGTTGGGTCCGCTGATGATGAGTTGTTTTGCAACGCCGGGCAGACCCAGCGTCAGCGGGACGATGCGTGCTTTTTCGCCGCGCATGCGCAGCTCAAGCAGTGGATGACGTGCCGCGACAAGCGACAAAGCATCATCTTCACCGTGCGGCTTGCCGTCTGTGAAGACGGGGCGGACACAGTCAAGGTCCTGCGCGAATTTTGCGTAGGCGAAGTGCGCCTCAACCTCTGCCAGCACAGCGGTGCTGCGCGCAATGGAGCCTGCCTGTTCGCCGACGGCCTGCGTCATCGTGACCAGGATGCGATGAATCTCTGCCTGTTCTTCGTCCAGCAGGCGCACCAGTTCGTTGTTTTGCTCGATGGTCTCCATCGGCTCTACGAAAACCGTCTGCCCCGTTGAAGACGAGCCGTGAACGACGCCCGGCACCTTGCGGCGAAACTCTGCTTTGACCGGAATGACAAAGCGTTCGCCGCGAACGGTGATGAGATCTTCCTGCGTGCCTCCCTGTTCGCTGAGCGAGCGCAGCTGACGGCGCAGACCCTCTTCAATGGCCTTGTGCTGCCGGTCCATTGCTTTGCGGATACGCGCCAGCTCCGGCGAGGCGGAGTCTGCGAGCGAGCCGTCTGCTTCAATCTTGCCGCTGACCAGTTCCAGCAATCGGTAGAAGTTGGTGACCAGCACGGGTTGCGAGAGCGCTGTAACTGCGGCCCACTTGCCTGCGATGTAGTCGGGCGGCTCTGCAACCAGCACGCGCCAGTCTGCAATGTGCTCTGCCAGCTCTGCAATGCGGCGCAGCTCCAGCGGCTCCAGCGCGGCGTTAGGGATGCGCGCCTTGTCCAGCAGCACTGTCGCATCAAACAATCCGTTAAAGCCAAAGCTGCCGCCACCGGCCAGGAAGATGCGAACCTCTGCGGTGAGTTGCTGCGCACGTTCGATGGTCTGCAGGTCGCGCGTGGGTTCAAGCGCCTGCACATGCGCGCGGCCCAGCGGCGACTGCGTGCGCCCAGAAAGATGATCGCGCAGGCGCGTCCACTCAAGCGCAGCGGCGCTGATTTCACGAAGCGGTGTGGGGGCGTTGGGATTCACTTAGGAGATGTTAGCCGGTGGCACAGAGAGTTAGACGTAACGATGGCCTACTTACCTTCGCGGCCGATCTCGGGGAGCGAAAGCCCGCGGCAGATTTTGCGGGCGAGCAGATCCGCAATCTCAGTGTGCCGAGGCACAGCTTCTGTTTGGCCTGTAGCAGGATTGGTCCACAGTGAGTGTGCGCCGCCTTCACGCTTCAGATAGCAGCCGTGGAAGCGGAGAAACTGCAGCAGGGCGTTCCGCTTCACGCGACGCGAACCACTTCCTGAATTGCATCCGGAGGAACGCCGCGAAGTCCATCTTCACGGCGATCCTCCAGAATGAGAGAAATGGCAGCAGCAAGATTTTCGCGGCACTCATCCACAGTCGCTCCCTGACCATTCGCACCGGGCAGCTCGGGGGTCCAGCCCACAAACCACTCCCCATCGCGTTCAATCACTGCTGTGAATTCGTTTCGCATCTGCCCCTCCTGCGTTTATGCGTTGAGCGCCATGCCGTACACGGCGGAGTAGCCATCGAGCAGGCTCTCAGACAGTGTGGGGTGCGCGTGGACGGTGTACATCATCTCTTCAATGGTCATCTCGCTCTGCATGGCGACGACCGCTGCGGAGATGAGCTCGGTAGCCTGCGGACCGATGATGTGGACGCCCAGGATCTCGCCATACTTGGCGTCTGCAACCACCTTCACAAAGCCGTCGTGCGCGTTGAGGATGGTGGCCTTGGAGTTGCCGGCGAGCGGGAACTTGCCCACCTTCACGTCGTAGCCCTTCTCCTTCGCAACAGCCTCAGTCAGGCCCACGGAGCCGATCTGCGGCTCGCAGTAGGTGCAACCGGGGATGCGTGTGCGCTCAATGGGCTTGGCGTACTTGCCCGCGATGTGCGCAGCGGCAACCGCTCCACACATGGAACCACTGTGGGCCAGCTGCGGCAAGCCCATGACGATGTCGCCAATGGAGTAGACGCCGGGCTCTGCAGTCTCCATGTAGGGACCGGCCTTGATGAAGCCGCGTTCGACCTCAACCTTGGTGGACTCAAGGTTCAGGTTCGCGGTGCGTGGTGCGCGACCAATGGCAATCAGCACCTTGTCTGCTTCCTTGATGTTGTCCTTGCCGTCGCTGGTTTTGAAGTGAACCTTCACGCCGGTCTTGGTCTCTTCAATCTTGTCCATCTTGGCGGAGATGTGAACGTCGATGCCGCGCTTCTTGTACTGGCGCAGAAACTCCTTGGAGATATCCGCATCTTCCGCAGGCACGGCACGGTCCGCCATCTCAATGATGGTGACCTCGGAGTTGAAGCTCTTGAAGACGCTGGCAAACTCCACACCCACCGCGCCGGAGCCGATGACGACCAGCGACTTGGGCATCTTATCGAGCGAGAGGATTTCGACGTTGGTCAGAATCTTGTCGCTGGGCTTGTAGCCGGGGATCATGCGGGCATCGCTGCCGGTGGCCAGCACAACCTTCTTGGCCTGCACCTGCGAGGTCTTGCCGTCGACGCCTGCAACGTCGACCGTGAGCACGCCAGCCTTTGCCGGGCCGGTAA
>JAMFTB010000162.1 GCA_026225595.1 Terriglobus sp.
CAGACCACCAAGCGCATGCCCATCCACCGCCAGGCGCCTGCGTTTGATGAGCAGGCAACCGGCGAAGAGATGTTTGAGACGGGCATCAAGGTCGTCGACCTCATCCAGCCCTTCTTGAAGGGCGGCAAGATCGGCCTGTTCGGCGGCGCCGGCGTGGGCAAGACGGTTCTCATCCAGGAGCTGATCAACAACGTTGCCATGCAGCACGGCGGCTTCAGCGTGTTCGCCGGAGTTGGCGAACGTACGCGTGAAGGCAACGACCTTTGGATGGAGTTCCAGGAGTCCGGCGTTATCGATCCGCATGACTGGAAGAAGTCGAAGGCCGCGTTGATCTACGGCCAGATGACTGAGCCGCCAGGTGCGCGTCTGCGCGTGGCCCTCACCGGCCTCACCATCGCGGAGCACTTCCGCGATGAGGAAGGTGCAGACACGCTGCTGTTCATCGACAACATCTTCCGCTTCACGCAGGCAGGTTCTGAGGTTTCCACGCTGCTGGGCCGTATGCCTTCCGCCGTGGGTTACCAGCCGAACCTGGCTTCCGAGATGGGCCAGCTGCAGGAGCGCATCACGTCGACGAAGAAGGGTTCCGTCACATCCGTGCAGGCCATCTACGTGCCCGCAGACGATTTGACCGATCCGGCTCCGGCAACGACCTTTGCCCACCTGGATGCGACCACCGTGCTGAACCGCGCACTCACGGAAATCGGCATCTACCCTGCTGTTGATCCGCTGTCGTCCACGTCGCGCATCCTGTCGCCGCGCATCGTTGGTGAGGAGCACTACAACACCGCGCAGGCCGTGAAGAGCATTCTGCAGCGCTACAAGGATCTGCAGGACATCATCGCGATTCTGGGTATCGACGAACTCAGCGAAGACGACAAAATCACCGTCTCGCGTGCACGTAAGGTGCAGCGCTTCCTGTCGCAGCCGTTCTTCGTTGCGGAAGTGTTCACCGGCAACCCCGGCAAGTACGTTAAGGTTGCGGATACGGTGCGCTCCTTCAAAGAGATCATCGAAGGCAAGCACGACAGCATTCCGGAGCAGGCCTTCTACATGAAGGGCGGCATCGAAGAAGTACTGGAAGCTGCCGAGAAGATGAAGGCAGAAGCGTAACGGAATGGCAGAGACAAACACACACGGCCAGCTCGCAGTCCGGATTGTTACGCCGGACCGCGTGCTGATTGACACCACGGCAGCCGCTGTTGAGCTGCCCGCCATCAGCGGCTACCTTGAGGCGCTGTACGGCGCTGCGCCGCTGCTGGCCGAGCTTGGTGCGGGCGAGGTAAAGCTGCACGGCGGCAACTCCGGCGATGCAAAGTTCTTTGTTGCATGGGGCTTTGTGGAGGTGCTGCCGGAGCGTGTCACCATACTTGCGGAGACCGCGCTGAAGCCCACCGAGATCGATTCTGCACAGGCGCAGCAGCAGCTGGCTGACGCGCAGAAGGACTGGTCAGAAGCCGGCGACGACGCGGAGAAATACGACTATGCCCGCGCCGAAATTCGCGTGGCAGAAGAAAAGATAGCGGCAAGCAACGACCGCTAAGCTTATACAAAGCAAACAAGAAGGGTCAGCGAAAGCTGGCCCTTTCTTGCGTCTGGATTCGTTCTGGGGCGTCACGCAAACCGACGCGATGACTCGAAAAGTGTTTGGGGTTGTCTCGCAACTCTTCCTAAATTCCCATCTGCCGGAAGAGGTTTTCGATGCATCGAAATAGCAGGTGTCTGCGTCTATCCCTGCTGGCGGCGTTCGCCAATTTTTTCGGAGGTGTGCTTTAGGCCATGTCTGCCCCATTTGATCCTGCCAACTTTGTCATGAAGCGCATGCCCACTGGAGTTCAGGGCCTTGACGGCATTCTGTCGGGCGGTCTGCCATCCGGCCAGATGTACCTGCTGGAGGGTGACCCCGGCACTGGTAAAACCACGCTTGCCATGCAGTTCATCATGGAAGGTGTACGGCAAGGTGAGAAGTGCGTGTACATCACGCTGTCTGAGCCGCGGTCCGAACTTGAGCTCTCCATGCGTTCGCATGGATGGGACCCGGCGGAGGTGCCGATTGCAGAGTTCGTGCCGGAAGAGGCGAGCCTTGCACCTGCCCAGCAGTACACCGTCTTCCATCCCAGCGAAGTGGAGCTGGCGAACACCATTGAAAAGCTGATCGGCGCCATTGAAGACGTGCAGCCGGATCGGCTGGTGATTGATTCGTTGTCAGAGCTGCGTCTGCTTGCCTCTGACAACATGCGTTATCGCCGCCAGCTGCTGGCGTTGAAGCAGTACTTCGCGGGCAGGTCCACAACCGTGTTGCTGCTGGACGATCTGACGGCAGACGGTCGTGATCTGCAGCTGCACAGCATCGCGCACGGTGTCATCCGACTGGAGAAGGTGACGCGTTCGTATGGCGCAACGCGGCGGCAGATTGAGGTGATCAAGCTGCGCGGCTCGGCGTATCGCGAGGGCTTTCACGACTACGTGATTGTGCGCGGCGGCGTCAGAATCTTTCCGCGGCTCGTGGCATCGGAACATCCCGGCGACTTTGACGGCAGCCGTGTGTTGAGCGGCCTGCCGGCGCTGGATGCAATGTTTGGCGGCGGCATTGCGCGCGGCTCTGCCACGTTGTTCACGGGCCCGCCGGGCACAGGCAAATCCACGCTGGCCATGCAGTATGCGTACGCGGCTGCAAGCAGTGGCAGCCGCGCCATTGTGTATGCCTTTGACGAGGTGATGCGCACTGCGAAGTCACGTGCCATCAGCCTGGGCATGGACGTTGAGAGGGAGATTGCACGCGGCACGCTTGCCATGTCCCAGGTGGATCCGGCGGAGTTGTCGCCAGGTGAATTTTCTTACCAGATCCGCTCTGACGTGGAGGAGCGCGACACGCGCGTGGTGGTCATCGATAGCCTGAACGGCTTTATGAACTCCATGCCGGGCGAGCGCGACCTGGTGATGCACCTGCATGAGCTGCTGGCCTTCCTGAACCAGAAGGGTGTAATGACTCTGCTGGTGCTGGCGCAGCAGGGACTTGTGGGCACCACCATGCACGCGCAGGTAGACATCAGCTACCTGGCCGACACCGTGGTGCTGCTGCGTTACTTTGAGGCGCAGGGCAGCATTCGGCAGGCAATCTCTGTGCTGAAGCAGAGAACCGGCCAGCATGAACGCACGCTGCGAGAGCTTACCTTTACCCCCGAGGGCATTCACGTCGGCGATCCGTTGACGAGCTTCCAGGGTGTGCTGACGGGTGTGCCGCAGCTGCTTACTCCGGGAACAGTGACAGGTGCGGGGGCGAATGATTCCTAACCCTGGTCAGAACGCATTGGGTGACGGCGCATGAGCATGGTGGTGCGCGTAGTCGCACCCACGGGCAGAGACGCTGACCTGATTGTTGACCTGCTTACACAGAGCGGCATTGAGGCAGAGCCCTCCACGGATGCGACGAGACTGCTGAGCCGTGGCTGCGATCTGGGGCCGCTGATGATTGCAGAAGAGTCGCTGACGCCGCAGTTGATCGCGACCCTGGCGCACTATCTGCAGTCGCAGCCGTCGTGGTCTGACCTGCCCATCATGATCCTTACGACCGCCGGCCGCGCGACCGATCGCAGCCGCCGTTTGGAAGAGGAACGTCTGCCATTAGGTTCGCCTGTATTGCTGGAGCGGCCCATCCGAACGGTTACGCTGCTGAGCAGTGTGCAGGCAGCGGTGCGCGCGCGTGGCCGTCAGTACCAGGTGCGCGATGCTCTGGAAGAGCGTGACCGTGCAGCTGCTGCGTTGCAGGCAGAGCGCGAAACACTCTCAGCCGTGTTGAACTCCATGCCAATCGGCCTGGCGGTGGGTAAGCCATCGGGAGAGATTGTGCTGGGCAATCCCATGCTGGAGCAGATCTTCCGGCACCCGGTCCTGCCCACCATCAACATGGAAGGCCAGGGAAACTGGATCGCATTTCATCCGGATGGGCGGCCCATGCAGGGTGACGAATACCCTCTGGTCCGCGCCATCAAGTCCGGCAAGCCCGTCATGCAAGAGGACTGCATCTATCAGCGCGGCGATGGCACACGCGCCTGGATACGGTTATCCGCATCGCCGGTGGTGGACGAGCACGGCACGGTGACCGGCGGCGTGGTCACCGTTATGGACATTGACGATGAGAAGCGCGCAGCAGAGACGCTGCGCCGCAGTGAAGATCGCTTCCGCAGACTGATTGAGACTGCCAGCATCGGTGTCGTGATTGGCGATATGGCAGGCGGGCTTGCGTACATGAATCCAACCATGTTGCATCTGCTGGGTTATACGCAGGACGACATGGATGCAGACCGTATTCGCTGGGATGAACTGACACCGCACGAGTATGCCGATGACGATGAGCGAGCGCTGGAACAACTGAAGGCAACGGGCATGGCAGAGCCGTATCAGAAGGCGTATCTTGCGCGCGATGGCCGGGCCATTCCGCTGCTGGTGGGCGCGGTGCGCATCCCGTCGTCAGAGTCTGCAGAGAAGGAAGAGGTCGCTGTCTTCCTCACCGACCTTAGTTCGCAAAAGCAGGCGGAGGCAGCGCTCATCCAGAGTGAAAGGCTTGCCGCGGTGGGCAGGCTGGCTGCGTCCATCTCGCATGAGATCAACAACCCGCTGGAGTCTGTGACCAATCTGCTGTACCTGGTCTCAACCGAGGACCTGCCGCCGCAGGCGCGCGAGTATATGACCATGGCATCGCAGGAACTGGCGCGTGTCTCGCAGATTGTGGGGCAGACGCTGCGCTTCCATCGTCAGTCCACGCGGCCGCGTTCGGTCACGCCGCAGGAGCTGCTGGATTCCGTGCTGGCGCTGTACCAGGGCCGTATGCTCAACGCGCGCGTGCACCCGGTCGCGGAGTATCGCGGCGATCCAAAGTTTGTCTGCTATGAAGGCGACATCCGGCAGGTGTTGAATAACCTGGTGGGCAATGCCATTGACGCCATGCGGGGCGAGGGCACACTGCGTATCCGTAGTCGCGCCGCATTCGACTCAGCCACGGGCGTGGAAGGCGTGCGCATCACCATTGCTGACTCCGGCCATGGCATGAATGCGGACACACTTCGCCACATATTTGAGCCCTTCTACACCACCAAGGGCATCCACGGCACCGGGCTTGGTCTTTGGATATCCAAAGGCATTGTGACCAAGCACCATGGCTGCCTGCGCGTGCGCAGCCGCACCGGCGCGGAGCCATGCGGCACCGTCTTTGCGCTGTTCCTGCCGCTGGAGCCGCACATCGCTCCTGAGGCAGTTGCGCAAGCCGAACCCTCCACGCTGGCGAACTAACTCAAGCTAAAACCCATGTCCTGCCGGACGGGCCCGCTACGCGCGGGGCGGGCGTTTGCACGCCTTTTTACTGGCTTCGCCTCGCTCCTCCCGTTGGCATGGAGCTTATCCTGACCAACGGGAAGGCCACGCAAAGCAGTAAAAAGGTGCGTGTGCACCCGCACTCCGCGCAGCGGGCCCGTCCGGCAGGACATGTGCAGTAACCCAGACGATTCCGTTTTTACATCGCAGTGACAGTGGCAGCAGTACACTTTCTGCCTATGCCGCTTACACGCCGACGTTTTGTCTCGCTTGCTGCCGCTGCCGGAGCCACCGTTGCCGCAGCGCCGTTATCATTGCTGGCCGCTTCGTCTACACAGGAGTTCAGCTTCATCTTCCTGACAGACACGCATATGCAGCCGGAGCTGCACGCGACCGAGGGCTGCACAATGGCCTTCAAAAAAATCCGCACGCTGCACGCGGATTTCGCCATCCAGGGCGGCGACCACATCTTTGACGGACTTGGTGTGCCTCTCACGCGCTCCATGCCCCTCTTTCGTGCCTACGCGGAGACAGAGCAGCAGCTGGGGCTGAAGGTTTACCACACCATCGGCAACCACGACGTGGTTGGCCTGTACAAGCAGAGCGGCATTGACCCGTCAGACACCAACTACGGCAAGAGCTACTTTGAACACAACATCGGCCCGCTCTACCAGAGCTTCGACCACAAGGGCGTCCACTTCATCGTGCTCGATTCCATCGGCTTCACGCCGGAGCGCGGCTACTACGGCGTTATCGATCCGGCGCAGCTTGAGTGGCTGAAGGCAGACCTTGCCAAGCTGCAGCCGGCCACGCCCATCATCGTCAGCGTGCACATCCCCATGATCTCTGCCTACGCGAACTACAACACGCCGCCGGCCAAACCGCCCGCATACAACAGCCTTACCGTCTCCAACGCGTGGCAGGTGTGGCCGCTGTTTGTTGGGCACAACGTGCTTGGCGTGCTGCAGGGCCACACCCATGTGAACGAACGTGTGGAGTGGCGCGGCGTGCCGTACATCACCAGCGGCGCAGTCAGCGGCAACTGGTGGGAGGGCACGCACCTGGGCACGCCAGAGGGCTTTACCGTATGCACCGTCCGCGGGGGCAAGCTGATCACACGCTTTGAGACCTACGGCTTCAAGGCCGACTATCAGAAGATGTCCGACGCCTAACTGCTTCTAAATACCTTGTCCTGCCGGACGGGCCCGCTGCGCGCGGGGTGGGCGTTTACACGCCTTTTTACTGGCTTCGCCTCACCCTCCCGTTGGTCGGGATCAACATTTCATCCTGACCAACGGGAAGGCCACGCGAAGGAGTAAAGAGGTGCGTGAGCACCCGCCCCGCGCGTAGCGGGCCCGTCCGGCAGGACATGTAGGAAGTAGGCCCAGTGGCCGATAAACGCACGAACCCTGCATAAATCGCACAAACTTGTCTCCCCAACAGCTTTCGCGAAGGACTATCCTAGTGGGGTATTAAGGGGAATCATGGCGACCAAGGCGAAGGCAAACGGCAAGGGAGCGCAGGCTGCGGCTGTTGCAGCTCCGGAACAAGGCGATAACAGCAACCCGCAGTTGCGGACGGAAGTGTTTGAAATCTTCCGGCGCTGGGGCTACCTGCAGGCAACGCTCGATCCGCTGAAGCAGTACCTGCCGGCAGAGCCGTTTCCCATTGACCTGCCAGAGGGCAGCGATGCACTGGCTGAAGAGGCACGCCGCTACTACTGCGGCAACATCGCTCTGGAGTTCTCGCACATCGCCTCGCCCGAGAAGCGCGAGTGGCTGCAGGCAAAGATGGAGCAGCCCTACACGGAGACCAAGAAGCAGCAGGCGCGCACGTTGTCGCTGCTCATCCAGTCCGACATTTTTGAGCAGACCATTCAGCAGCGCTACCTGGGCACCAAGCGCTTCTCGCTTGAGGGGCTCACTGCGCTGATTCCGTATCTGGACCGCACCTTTGAGGTCAGCTCAAAGCTTGGCGTGGAGCTGTGCCACTTTGCCATGAACCATCGCGGCCGCCTGAACGTGATGGTGAACACCGTGGGCCGCAGTGCAGCGGACATCTTTACCAAGTTTGAAGATGTTGATCCGCGCAGCCACCTGGGCGGCGGCGACGTGAAGTACCACCAAGGCGCAACCGGCACCTACACCGCTCCTGATGGCAAGACGATTGGCCTACATCTCGCATCGAACCCTTCGCATCTTGAGGCGGTTGATCCCGTCATCATGGGCCGCGCGCGTGCACGCCAGGTGCGCATCGGTGCAGATGGCCCGAAGAAGGTGCTGCCCATCGTCATCCACGGCGACGCAGCGTTTGCGGGCCAGGGCATCTGGGCTGAGACGCTGGTGCTTGCCACCATCAACGGCTACACCGTTGGCGGAACCATCCAGATCGTCGTGAACAACCTGCTTGGCTTTACCGCGGAGCCGCTGGAGTCGAACTCCTCGCGCTTTGCAACGGACATGGCCAAGCGCCTGCCCATCCCCATCTTCCACGTCAACGCAGAAGATCCGGATGCGGTGGTTCGCGTTGCAACCATTGCAGCGGAGTATCGCGCGACCTTTGCGTCAGACGTTGTGGTTGACTTGATCGGCTACCGCCGTCACGGCCACTCTGAGGTCGATGACCCCACCGTGACGCAGCCGCGCCGCTACGCCAGGATCAAAGAGACAGAGCTGCTCTACAAGAGCTACGCAAAGACGATTGGCGTGGACGCGACTGCAGAGATCAAGGCGACCTCTGACAAGTTTCTGGCAGATCAGACCAAGGGCAAGGAAGCGCAGCATCCGCCGCACCTTAGCGAGCTGCCAAGCTACTGGGATAACTACAAGGGCGGCTACCTGCCCGCGACAGACGATACGAAGACCGGCCTTGCAGCCGCGGACGTAACGCGGTTGATGACGCAGTTGACCACCGTTCCGGAAGGCTTCAACCTGCACCCGAAGATCAAGGCGCTGCTGAAGCAGCGTGAAGAGATGGGCGCGGGCACCAAGCCGTTTGACTACGGCACGGCAGAGCTGCTGGCCTACGCGTCGCTGCTTGAAAAAGGCACAGCTGTGCGCCTCTCCGGGCAGGATTCGCAGCGTGGCACCTTCAACCAGCGCCACAGCTTCTTCACCGATACGGAGACGGAGAAGCGCTGGTCGCCGCTGCAGCACCTGACGGAGAAGCAGGGCACCTTTGAGGCTTACAACTCCATGCTCAGCGAAGCCGGTGTGCTGGGCTTTGAGTATGGCTACTCGCGCGACTACCCTGAGACGCTGACGCTGTGGGAGGCGCAGTTCGGCGACTTTGCCAACGGCGCGCAGATCATCATGGATCAGTTCATTGCAGCCGGCGAGGCGAAGTGGGGCCTGTTGAGCGGTGTGGTTCTGCTGCTGCCGCATGGCTATGAGGGTCAGGGTCCGGAGCACTCGTCGGCACGCATTGAGCGTTACCTGCAGCTGTGCGCAACGGACAACATGATCGTCGCGCAGCCGTCGAACGCAGCGCAGTACTTCCACCTGCTGCGTCGGCAGTCCATTTCGCCGTACCGCAAGCCGCTGGTCGTCTTCACGCCCAAGAGCATGCTGCGCCACGTCGATGCTGTTTCTCCCATTGCAGACTTTGGTGCGGAGAGCTTCAAGACCGTGCTTGCAGACGGCGAGGCGAAGGACCCCAAGCGCATCCTGGTGTGCAGCGGCAAGATTGGCCATGACCTGCGTGTGGAGCGCGCCAAGCGCGGCGATTACTACACCGCGATTGTCTTCATTGAGCAGCTGTATCCGTGGCCTTCGGAGGCTGTAACTGCGGCGCTGGATCAATACCCCAACGCGGAAGAGATCGTGTGGGTGCAGGAGGAGCCGGCGAACATGGGGCCGCTTACCTACGCCTATCCTCTGCTGAAGCGCGATGCCGGCAACCGCCGCGTGCTGCGCGTGTCGCGCTCTGCCGCGGCCACGCCGGCCACCGGATCGGCCAAGGCTCACGAACTGGAACAGAAAGCCGTTGTGGAACTGGCGCTGGGCAAGAGCAGCAAGTAGTCCACTCAAAAAGCAAACACCAAGGCCGCGAGAAATCGCGGCCTTGGTGTTTGTGTCCTGCCGGACGGGCCCGCTGCGCGCGGGGCGGGCGTTTGCACGCCTCTTTTACTCCTTTGGGTGGCTCTCCCGTTGGTCGAGTTGAAAGTATGCGTTGATCCCGACCAACGGGAGGGGCAAGGCGAAGACAGTAAAAAGGTGCGTGAGCACCCGCACTCCGCGCAGGAGGCCCGTC
>JAMFTB010000163.1 GCA_026225595.1 Terriglobus sp.
CCATTGAAGTCCTGCAATCGATGGGTAAGCAGATCGTCTCGTCGGCTGATCTGGTCAGCCAGTTTGAAGCAGTACTCACCTCTGCGCAGGTTGAGACGCACTACGCAGCGCAGAAGAAGATCGACCGCATCCTTGCAGATGGCTGGCGCGAGATGGGCGCGCGCGCACGCGGCGACCGCGGCGTCACAGAGTTCGACATGGTGCAGTGGCTGCAGAATGAGATCGCGAGGGAAGGTCTCATCACCGAGCATGGCCCCAACGTCAGCGTGGGCGCGAACGCCGCGGATTCGCACTATGAGCCGCTCGCAGGCAAGTCCTCGCGCATTGAGCGCGGCAGCTTTGTGCTCATCGACATATGGGGCAAGCTCGCCAACGATCCGCAGGCCGTCTGGTACGACATCACCTGGACCGGCGTCGTCGACCGCGACCCCACCGATCTCGAAGGCCGCGTCTTCACCGCAGTCACCAGCGCGCGCGATGCGGCGATCTGCCTGGTGCAGGATCGCTTTGCCGCCGCCCAGCCCATCGCAGGGTGGGAGCCGGATGCGGCAGCGCGTGAGGTCATTGTGGGAGCGGGTTTTGGCGAGTGGTTCACACACCGCACGGGCCACAACATCGGCACAGAGTTGCACGGCGCAGGCGCGCACCTCGACAACTTCGAAACACACGATGAACGCCTCATCCTGCCCATGACCTGCTTCAGCGTCGAGCCAGGCATCTACCTGCCACCGGGTCCAGAGTGCTTCGGCGTCCGCGCAGAGATCGACATGATCACCCACCCCGGCAGCGCAGTAGTAACAGGAAAAATCCAACGCGAACTGGTGCGGATTTAAACTTCTGTCTGCGCCTGCGACACATCCGCCGGGTTTTGATTCCTGACGATAAGCCGACTTATCAGCAGTGACACCAGCCAACCTTCCTCGCATACTCGTTTGGTTTCCGAACACGACTGATGTAGTATTCGGCCATGCAATCTTTCTGGATGTCTGACCCGTTCCAAGAAGACTGCGTCCCTTGTTGTTGTTGTCGATGAGCCAGTTACTCGTCCGATAGCGGCAAGCGCTTAGCGCGTTTCATCCCTAATCCCCCTACATATCTGCAATGAATGCGATCGCGCTTGTGCGCGGCTTACGCGTTTCTGCAAGAGGACCTCTGATGCAGCCTTACTCCCTCTTTGGGGAAGACCGTCGCCCAGGTGCGCGATCCTCCTTCGTTCGTCCCGCTCACATCGTCTTCGCATCGACTTTGCTCCTCGGCTCCGCTACTGGACTGCATGCGCAGGTTGATACGGGATCGCTTGCCGGTACAGTTACCGATGCAAGCGGAGCCGCAATTCCCGATGCTGACCTGACCCTCCGCGAAGAGGCGACGGGTGTAACGGCACGGCTGCATTCCGGCAAAGATGGCAGTTTCAACTTCAGCCCGCTGAAGCTTGGCACGTACACCCTCACCGTCTCTCACGATGGCTTCAAGCAGAGCGTGACCGGCCACCTGGATGTCTCGATCCAGTCGCGCCTGGAAGTCTCTCCACACCTGGAAGTGGGCTCTGCTGGTGAAGTGGTGCAGGTCTCTGCGGGTAGCGAGTTGCTTGAAACGCGATCCTCGTCGGTGCAGCAGTTGGTGGAAGAGCGGACCATCAACGCGCTTCCGCTCAATGGCCGCAACGCGACGTTTCTTGCGCAGCTTTCCCCCGGCGTTACCTTCGCGCAGAATGATGCGCGCGGCCTGCAGGCAAGCGGATCCTTCACCGCCAACGGCGCCCGCCGCACCCAGAACGATTACCTGCTCGACGGCATGGACGACAATGCCGCGATCGCCGATCTTGTGAACCAGGGGCAGTACGTCGTCATGCCGCCGCCGGACGCTCTGCGCGAGTTCACCGTGCAAACAAGCACGTACTCCGCCGAGTTTGGTCACTCCGCCGGCGCTGTGCTCAACGTCAGCACGAAGTCTGGTGACAACAAGCTGCACGGCAACATCTGGGAATACCTGCGCAATGACGCGCTCGATGCCAAGGACCGCTTTGTGCTGCCAAGCCAGCAGAAGCCCGCCTTCCGGCAGAACCAGTTCGGCGGCACGATTGGCGGACCGGTAGTCATTCCAAAGCTGTATGACGGCCGCAACCGCACGTTCTTCTTTGCCGATTACCAGGGCACACGCATCGCCCAGGGCAAGACTTACACCAGCACCGTTCCCACGCTGGCGGAGCGCAACAGCGGATACACAAACCTGCAGGATTTGATTGCGCTGCAGTCCGGCACACTCACGGATGGCCTGGGGCGTGTCTTTCCTACGGGCACCGTCTTTGATCCGTCTACGACGCGCGCTCTGCCCACCGGCGGTGTCGATCCCATCACCGGTCTCCACGGCACAGCAGGCGCCTACGTTCGCGATCCCTTTTACTCCGGCGCGCTTGGAGGCGTTACCAACTTCAATACCAATGCGAACCGGGCTCTGCTGAACCAGATTCCCGGCACCCGGCTTGCCCCTAACGCAGTCCAGTTGATCAATCTGTACCCGACGCCGACCGGCAGCACGCTGCAGAACAACTACGTCAGCAGCCCCGTCAATCGCACCACCACAGACAGCTTTGACGTTCGCTTTGACGAGACACTCAGCCAGCGCGACTCCGCCTTTGTTCGCTACAGCTTCGTCAACACCACGCAGGTTGTTCCCAGTCCATTCCCCGGCGTGGCGGATGGTTCCGCATCGCGCCCGGGCAACGGTCGCACGCAGTCGCAGAACATCGCTTTGAGTGAAACCCACATCATCAATTCGCACCTGGTGAATGAAGCGCGCATTGGTTACAGCAAGGTGCGCGACACGCGGTTGCAGCTGAACGCGAACACGCTAGGCATACCCGCGCAGTATGGCATTCCCGGCATTCCGCAGATCGCAGGCAATGGTGGTCTGCCACAGTTCACCTTCGGCCAACTCACCTCGCTTGGCACGCCCGGCACGCTGCCCA
>JAMFTB010000164.1 GCA_026225595.1 Terriglobus sp.
ACGGGCCCGCTGCGCGCGGGGCGGGCGTTTGCACGCCTTTTTACTGCTTCGCATGGGCCTCCCGTTGGTCGGCAGGAAAACTTATTGTTTCAGGCAGCAATTTGCAGAGTAGTTAAGGAATTTAACGATGCAGCGTTTTCTCGATCCCGCAGTGCTTGGCACCATCTCTTCGCTGGACCTTCTGGCGAAGACGGTGGTGGACGGTTTTGTGGCCGGGCTGCATCGCTCGCCAGACTTCGGCTTCTCGCAGGAGTTTGCGGAGTACCGCGCATACACGCCGGGCGACGACCTGCGCCACGTGGACTGGAGCCTGTACGGCCGCACCGACCGCATCTACCTGAAGCGCTACCGCGGCGAGACCAATAGCCAGTTGACCGTGCTGCTGGACGCAAGCAACAGCATGGAGTTCCAGAGCGGCACTGCGCCTAAGAAGATGGACTACGCGCGCTTCATTGCGGCGTCGTTGTTCTATCTCGCTATCAAGAGCCAGCGCGATGCCGCTGGCCTGATTGTCTTTGATGATGAGGTGCGCGAATTTGTGAAGCCCTCCGGCGCGCACGGCCAGTTGGCGCGGCTGCTGGGCGGGCTTGAAAATGCGGAGCCGCACGCACGCACAGACTTTGGCAAGCCGCTGCAGCACTTTCAAAATCTACTGCACCGGCGCGGTATCGCTATCGTCATTTCAGATTTTTATGAAGACCCCGAGCAGGTTGTGAAGACCATTGAGCCCCTGCGGTATCACGGCAACGAGGTGGTGCTCTTCCACGTGCTTGACCGGCAGGAGCTGCAGCCGGTAATGAAGGGACCGTCGGTGCTGGTGGATCTGGAGACGGCGCAGCGTTTTGAAGTTGTTCCGGACTATGCGAAGACGACCTACCGCGCAAAGATAGACGCACACATTGAGGCGCTGCGCTCAAAGACGCGTGCAGCGGGCATGGACTATCAACTGCTTGTGACGGACCAGCCGCTGGACACAGCGCTGCACCAGTACCTGACGCTAAGACAGGCGGGCAACTAAACAATGACACACACACACCAGCACGCTGAAGGGAGGAACTGACGATGGGCTTTCTTGCGCCGTGGTTCCTGGGCGGATTGGCGTTGCTGGGTGTGCCGGTCTTCGTGCATCTATTGAAGCGGCACATCACGGTGCCGCAGCCGGTTGCGTCGCTGATGTTCTTTGAGCGCGGCACGCAGAGCTCCACGCGGCACCGCCGGTTGAAGCATCTGCTGCTGTTTGCGCTGCGTGCTTTGCTGGTGCTGTTGGCGGTGCTGGCGTTTGCCAATCCATTCATTCGCCGCCCTGCGAATGATCCCACGGGGCGCCTGTTGCTCATCGTTCTGGATAACTCTTTCAGCATGCGGCAGGGCACGCGCTTTGCCGATGCAAAGGCGGCAGCGCTGCGCACGCTGGCCGCGCGGCCTTCGTCGCAAAAGGCGCAGATTGTTGCGCTGGGCAACGGTGTGCAGATGCTGACGCAGCCCATTGACGATGCAGCGCAGCTGCGCAGCGCGCTGGAAGGTGTGCAGCCCGGTGATGGTCACGGCAGCTTTGGCGAGCTGGGGCGCGACATCCGCACCGTTGCGGAGCAGAACAAGGGGCCGGCTGACCTGCACCTGTTCAGCGATATGCAGCGCACCGCCATGCCGGCAAATTTTGCGGACATGGTGTTGCCCGCGGAGACCACGCTGCAGGTGCATGATGTGACGCATGGCCAGACCACTGCGCCCAACTGGACAGTGGCCAGCGTGGATGCGCCCGCAGAGCTTGCCGATCCAAAGGGCCCCAAGCGTTCGCGCGTGCTGGCGGTGGTTGCAGGCTTCAACACGCCTGCCGCGCAAAAGAATGTGTCGCTGGTGGTGAACGGCCATGTGCTGCAGACGAAGAAGGCAGACGTGCCTGCGAATGGCCGCGTCACGGTGGAATTTTCGCCGCTGGATGTGGGCTACGGCTTCAATCGCTGCGAGGTGCGCGTAGAGGCTGCGGACGCATTCCCTCTGGATGATGCAAGCGTCTTCGCTGTGCGCAGAGCCGATCCGGCGAAGGTGCTGTTTGTGCGCGGCAACGGTGACTCGCGCTCAGAGCTTTACTTTGGTGCGGCTCTTGGTGCGGCTGCGCAAAGTTCGTTCACCATGCAGGCTGCCAGCGCTGCAGGTACGGCTGATCTTGATCCCGCGCGATTTGCCTTCGTGGTGCTGTCGGATGCGTCTTCGTTGCCGGCTATCTTTGAGCGCAACCTGCGCGACTACGTCACCAAGGGTGGCAGCGTGCTCATCGCGCTGGGCACGGGAGCAGGCCACGGCGCGCACATTCCGCTGTGGGGCAGTGACGTGCAGGCCACGCATGACTACGCGCGCGGCGGCGGCACGCCTGCATCTGTGGGGCAGGTGGATTTCACGCATCCCACCATGGAAGATGCGCAGCCGGGCCGCGACAACGGCGGCTGGGCCGATACGAAAATTCTGTATGCCGATGGTGTGGACGCAACCGGCGCGCGCGTGACCGCACGGCTGAGCGACGGCACGCCGCTGGTGCTGGACAAGCCCTTGGGCGAGGGACACATCGTCGTCTTTGCCAGCGGCTTTGACAACCTGACGAATGACCTGCCGCTGCATCCGGTCTTTGTTGCGTTTGTTGATCGCACCGCGCGCTACCTGTCCGGCACGGAGAAGCTCAGCGGATCGCGAGCGGTCGGCAGCTTTGTGCAGCTGCGCGCAGGTGCCGCAGCAGCAACAGGAGCAAGCGCAGAGGTTGTCGATCCTGAGGGTAAACGACCGCTGTCGTTGAGTGAAGCGCGCACCGCGCAGGCCTTTCGGCTGCAGCAGGCGGGCTTTTACCAGGTGCGCTTTGCCAACGGACGCGATGCTGTCATCGGAGTGAATCCTGACCGCCTTGAGAGTGACTTGCAGCCCATGCCGCCGGATGTGCAGCAGCTATGGGCGGGCAGCAATAACGGATCGGCAAAGACGGCGGCGACGGGCGCTGCACCGGCGGCGGTGCAGTACCGGCCCGTTGGGTTGTGGTGGTGGGTTATGCTGCTTGCACTCCTCGTCGCACTGGCTGAGACGGCGCTGGCCAGCGGCTACATGGGCACGCAGCAGGAGGACGCATGAGCAGGCAGACCGAACTGAACGGCTATGTTGCGCGGGTGCAGCGTACGTTGCAGCTGCGCGCCGGCGTGCGCGGGGCGCTCATCTTCTTTGGCGTTGCTCTCGCTTACACGCTGATTGCGGTGGCGTTCCTGAATCATTCCGCGTTTCCGCATAGTGGTGTGCTGCAGGCGCGCCTGTGGTTGTTTGCGGTGCTGCTTGCTGTGATTGCGCTGGGCATCACGTGGCCTATCGTGGTGCTGACGCGTGCGCGTGCGGTAAGCAAGGCGGAGACTGCACATCCCGCTCTCGAAGATCGGCTGACTACGTTTCATGAGCGGCAGCAGAGCAACGATCCATTTATTGAATTGCTCGCAGCAGACACGCTGCAGCGCACATCGGATGCTCCGCCACAGACGCTTGCGCCTCTGCCGTTGCTCGCTGCATTTGTTGGCGGTTCAGTTGTTTGCTTCGGTCTGTTGCTGTGGATGATCTTTGCCGGGCCCGGCTACATGGGCTATGGCGCGTCGCTGTTGTGGCGTGGTGAAAAGCCGCATGAACAGCCGCTGTACGCCATCCGCGTGCTGCCCGGCGATGTAACTGTGCGACGCAACAGCGACCAGCTGGTCACCGCGCAGATCACCAACCTGCACCCCGACAAGGTGCAGATCTTTGCACGCTTTGCCAGTGGCAGCGCGTGGGAGCCGGTGCCGATGCAGCCCGCAACCTCCACCAGCGGCACAGCTGATTTTCAATTCACCTTTACTGGCCTGCCGGAGAACGTGGAGTACTACGTTGCGGGCGGCCCGCTCACATCGCCGCATTACAAGGTGAAGGTCGTCGATCTACCTTCTGTCAAAAGCGTGAAGACGACGTATCACTATCCCGCGTGGACTGGCTTGAAGGCGGAGGTGGATGAGCACGGCGGCGATCTGCGTGCCATTGAGGGAACAACTGCTGACCTTGAGATTGAGATGGATCGTCCGCTGGCCGATGGCAACCTGACGCTGGATGACGGCAAGGTGCTGCATCTTGAAGGCGGCAAGGGCAACAAGTACACCGGCAAAATTGTCATGGCGAAGGACGGTTCATATCACGTTGCCGCGACAAGCGAGGGCGCCCCCGTTCGGCTGAGTGAGGACTACTTCATTGCGACAGACAAGGCGCAGCCGCCGCAGATCGCGATTGATAAGCCCGGCCGCGACTATCGCGCCAGCCCCATCGAAGAAGTCACCGTTGGCGTAAAAGGCTCGGCACAGTTTGGCCTGCGCGACATGCATCTTCACTACAGCGTCAACGGCGGCCCGGACAAGGACATCGCCATGCTGAAGCAGCCGGGCGCGAAGGATGCCGATGGCAGCTACACGCTTCGGCTGGAGGACTTCAAGCTGCAGCCCGGTGATCTTGTCAGCATCTACGCCACTGCGAAGGATGGCCACGCGGAAGCGAAGACAGACATCAGCTTCATCCAGGCCGATCCGTTTGAGCGCGAGTTTTCGCAGTCGCAACAGGGTGGCGGCGGTGGTGGTGGAGGCGGTGGCAACCAAGGCAACCAGACCGAAATCTCCAAGCGCGAGAAAGAACTCATCGCCGAGACGTGGAAGCAGATCAACGACAAGTCTGCGACGGAGAAGACGTCGAAGGTACAGGGCGACTTCCTGAGCGGTGCGCAGACCAAGCTGCGCGACCAGGTGATGGCGCTCTCCGCGCGCATCAACAGCCGCGACCTCTCCGGTACCAACGAGGAGTTCACCGGCTTTGAGAAGGACATGCTTGAGGCCGCAAAGAACATGCTGCCCGCCAGCGAAAAGCTGGACCAGGTGAAGTGGCAGGACGCACTTGTAAGCGAGCAGAAGGCGCTGCAGTCGCTGCTGAGGGCTGAGGCTACCTTCCGTCAGATTCAAGTGGCCTTTGGTCAGCAGGGCGGCGGCGGTGGTGGAGGCGGCGGCAACAGCACAGGCCGCGACCTGGCATCGCTCTTCGATCTTGAGCTCGATACCGAGAAGAACCAGTATGAGACGGCGCGCACGTCATCTCCGCAGGAAGAGCACGAGAAGCAGGTGGAGGACGCGCTGGCCAAGCTGGACGCGCTGGCCAAGCGGCAGGAGGAGTTGGCGCAGAAGCAGGGAAATCAGGCGCAGAACTTCCAGCAGCGGTGGCAGCAGGAGATGCTGCGTCGCGAGGCGGAGCAACTGCAGCGGCAGATGGAACAGATGCAGGGGCAACAGAGCGCGAACGGGCAGCAGGGACAATTCGGACAGCAAGGGCAGTCTGGGC
>JAMFTB010000165.1 GCA_026225595.1 Terriglobus sp.
ACGCACCTTTTTACTGGCTTCGCCTCGCCCCTCCCGATGGTCGGGAAGAATCCTCATGCCGACCATCGGGAGGCCCACACGAAGCAGTAAGGCGTGTGAACGCCCGCTCTCCGCGCAGGAGGCCCGTCCAGCAGGACACTTCAGACATTGCGTTGGAGCGCTTCGATTCGCCCCAAAGGCTTTCCGCGGGTAAATACCTGGTTTGGTTCATGCGGTTAGTAAGCAGAATATGTGCCCGGAAAGTGTCATTGCGCAGCTTGGTGCGAAACAATAAAAAGGCGAAGAGATTGTCACCAGGTAGCGAAACAATAGCTGCTATGCTGCACTCGAAGTAACCCTTACCACTTGTTTCACTTTCAGCCCTTCGGAATCAATCCGTTGGGCTTAGGAGCTTTTGCCTTGGAACGACAACTACGGTCCGTTTTGGACCAAGTTGGCGGTCTCTCTGTGCCAGCCGAAACTCTGGGTCTTAAAGACGATCTTTTCTCAGCCGGTCTTACCTCATTCGCCACCGTTGGCGTGATGTTGGCGATCGAAGAAGAGTTCGATCTCGCCTTCCCGGATTCACTGCTTGTGCGCTCAACCTTCAGCAGCTTGGAATCGCTCGCGGGCGCCGTAACGGGCCTTCAGGGAAATGTACGTGTCTCTGGTTAATTCCCGGAACGACGCTCTGCTGCAAAAGGTTGACCGCGCTACACAGATTGCCGCTCAACATGCTGACGCCGTCGATCGCGACGGACGTTTCCCCAACGAAGCGATCGCCGCCCTGCGCGCAGAAGGCCTGCTGGGTGCCATGATTCCGCAGGAGCTGGGCGGTGGCGGCGCTACGCTATCTGAAATTGCGTCCTGCTGCCAGCGCCTTGCGCGCGGCTGCTCTTCCACCGCCATGATCTTTGCCATGCACCAGATCCAGGTGGCCTGCATTGTGTCGCACGCTCTGCAGCAGGAGTGGCACAACAACTTCGCAAAGCGCATTGCCGCGGAGCAGCTGCTGCTGGCCTCCATCACGTCAGAGGTTGGCATTGGCGGCGACATGCGTTCCAGCTTGTGCGCTGTTGCAATTCAGGACGGCAAACTGACACTGGCGAAACAAGCGCCAACTGTCTCTTACGGCGCGCAGGCCGACGTATTTCTGGTGACCACTCGTGCCCATGCGGACGCGCCTGCATCGGACCAGGTGCTGGTGACCATGCTGGCAAGCGAAAGCCAGATGGAAGCGACCGGCGGTTGGGATGCGCTGGGCATGCGCGGCACCTGCAGCAGTAGCTTCAACTTCAGCGGCGCAGGCGTTGCAGACCAGGTGCTGCCAGTTCCGTTTGCAGAGATCTCCGCGGACTCCATGGTGCCTGTGTCGCACCTGCTGTGGGGCGCGGTGTGGACCGGCATTGCCGTTGAGGCGCTTTCACGTGCGCGCGGATTTCTGCGTGCGCAGGCTCGTCGCCAGCCCGGCGTGGTGTTGCCCGGCGCAGCTCGGCTGATGCATGCAACGGGCCTGCTGGAGCTGATGCAGGCGCGGCTGAAGATTTTGCTGGAGCAGTTTGATGCGTGCAACACGTTGGGCAGTGATCGTGCTGTTGTCAGCGCGGCGGAAGCGGGGTATCCCGCAGGTATGGCGCGCGCAGCAACGTTGAACACACTGAAGCGCGACGTGAGCGAGATGTGCCACGCGGTGGTGATGGAGGCGATGCGCATCTGCGGCATGGCCGGCTACAAAAACGGCACGGAGTTCAGCGTGGGCCGTCACCTGCGCGATGTGACGTCGGCGCAGCTGATGATCAGCAACGACCGCATTGCAGCAAACACGGGAACGCTTTTGCTGGCACAGCGCAATGAATTGGGAGTGCTCTAGATGGAGACACAGGCAAGCTTTCGGACGCGGTTATTGGAAGCAGGCATTCTCTTCCCGACTGGGGTTGATGGATTGTGGGGCCGCAACGGCACGTTTGAGCAGGTGTTTGACGGACTGGAGCGCGCCATTACCGCGGCGGGCGCGGACCATGGAGCAGAGGTGATGCGCTTTCCTCCAGCCATGTCGCAGGCCACCTTTGAGAAGAGCGGCTACATGAAAAACTTCCCGCACTTTGCTGGAACCATTCACTGCTTTACCGGCGACGACCGCGACCACTACAAGCTGATGGGCCAGATGGAGCGCGGCGAAAACTGGATGGAGAAGCAGGAGCCGTCAGGCCTGGTGCTGTCGCCTGCTGCCTGCTACTCGGTCTACCCCATCGTTGCCCGACGCGGAGCTCAGCGCGGCGTGCTGCCCGCTGAGGGCGCGTTGGTGGATGTCTCTTCCTACTGCTTTCGGCATGAGCCTTCGCTTGAGCCCACGCGGTTGCAGCTCTTCCGCATGCGCGAGTATGTGCGCATTGGCACGCGGGAGCAGGTGATGGAGTTCCGCCAGGAATGGATTACGCGAGGCGAAGCCTTTGCCCGATCGCTGGGTCTGCCGTTTGAGGTGGACGTGGCCAACGATCCTTTCTTTGGCCGCGCGGGCAAATTGATGGCCGACAATCAGCGGTCGCAGAATTTGAAGTTTGAACTGCTGGTGCCCATCAACGATGGCGCAGGACCAACGGCGTGCCTCAGCTTCAACTACCACATGACCTACTTCGGCGACACATGGGAGATGAAGACGCCAAGCGGCGAAGCAGCGCAGACCGCATGTGCCGCGTTCGGTATGGAGCGGCTGGTGCTGGCGCTGCTGCGGCATCATGGCTTTGATCTTGCAGCGTGGCCCGCGGGTGTTCGCAAGACGCTTGCGATTTGATTAAAAACGAAACGCAGTACACACAACCATGAAACCCATCTACTTTGACGGATGTTTCGGCTGGCTCCACGCTCCTGCAATTGCAGGGGAAGCGGTTCCGTGTGTGGGTGTGGTGTTGTGCTCTACGTTTGCGCAGGAAGAAGTCTGCACGCACTACGGCATGATGGCGCTGGCGGAAGAGCTGACAACCATGGGAATGCCGACGGTGCGGTTCGACTATC
>JAMFTB010000166.1 GCA_026225595.1 Terriglobus sp.
CATGACAACGCGCCGCTGATAGCGGCTGACGCTGATGTATGGCGGTATCACCACCATCAGCACCAACACCAGCAGCACAATTGCAATCTGAATCAGGCGGCGGCGCAGCGACGGCGTCCACAGCGGAGCGTCGTCATCATCGTCCACAACGGGCGCGTGCTGGTCCAGTGGCTGAGGCACTTATTGAATCCGGTGGAAGGTGCGATTCCAGAGTGTGTCGCTGAAGAAGTGCGTTGCCTCGTGTGCGATCCAGCCAACGGTATTGGCAACGCCGGTCTTATCCACCTGGTCTGGCGGCGTCTTGAACGACCAGTAGACGAACAGCGGACGGCCGATGAGATTGGCGTTCGGTACAAAACCCCAGAAGCGCGAATCCAGACTCTCAAGCCGGTTGTCGCCCATGGCGAAGACGGTGTTTGGCGGCACTACAAGTTCGCCGTTCTCCACGTGGTTACGAATCTCAAGCGACCAGCCTGCAGCGTTGTTGGCCGCGGCCTCTGCGGCAATGCCCTCCAGGTCGCGCGGAAAGTCATCGCGCGCGGTCTGGTACTCATGCCCAGGCTTGCCATCCTGGTCGGGCACGGAAATCTGCGGCTCGTCCACGCGCTGGCCGTTGCGGAAGAGGATGCCATGCTCCAGGTGAATGCGATCGCCCGGCAGACCAATCGCGCGCTTCACCAGGATGAGGTCCGGAATCTCCGCATTGGGCTTGACGAAGACGATCACATCGCCGCGCTGCACCGGGCGCTGATGCACCAACGGCATCCACGTGGTGCGCGGCGCGATCGTGGTACGGTCCACCACAACGTGGTCGCCGATGAGCAGTGTCTTCTCCATGGACGCCGACGGAATGGCGAAGTTCTGGAAGAGGAAGGTCATGACGAACAGGCCGACGACCAGCACATACGCCAGGCCGGCGAGCGACTCCGGCAACGTCTCCGTGGGTTCTTCCGGTGTGGCTGCTGCAGAGTGGATGGTTTCTCTTCCATGCCGAGGCCTAGTGTATCGCGGCGCAGCTGTGCTGCGTTTTGTCTAGAGATTTGTCATCCTGAGCGGAGTGCGAAGCACGCAGTCGAAGGACCTGCATTCTTCCGGCAGTGGCACAAATGTGGACAGACGGCCCTGAACATTTGCGGTTCCGCCAACGGAATGCAGGTCCTTCGACTACGCTGCGCTTCGCTCAGGATGACAAGAGTTGTAGCCAGGGGTTTCACGCCGACCAACGGGAGGCCCACGCGAAGCGATAAAAAGGTGCGTGAGCACCCGCCCTCCGCGCAGGAGGCCCGTCCGGCAGGACAGGTCTTTAAGCGCCTGCGAGCACGCGCTCGTAGTAGCGCTCGTACAGCGGAATGATGCGGCTGGTGCAGAACTTGTCCTGCGCGGTTTTGCGTGCGGCTGTGCGCATGGCTGCGAAGCGAGCATCGTCGCCCAGGATGGAGACCGCGCCTGCGGCCATTCCTTCCACGTCGCCCACGGCGTACAGCAGGCCGTTGACGCCATCTTCCACCAGCTCTGGCACGCCGCCTACGCGTGTGGCGATGCATGGCATGCCGCAGGCCATGCCCTCCAGCGCGGCCAGGCCAAAGCTCTCCATCTGCGACGGCATCAACATCAGGTCGCCCACGGGGAGCAGTTCCTGCACGGTGTCCTGCTTGCCTAAGAAATGAATGCGGCTCTGGATGCCGTGGCGCAGCGCAAGCGCCTCCGCAATGGAGCGGTCGGGGCCATCGCCAATGAGCATCAGCTTGGCGGGCAGCTGCTGCGCCACGCGGGCAAAGACCTCCACCACATCCTCCACACGCTTTACGCGGCGGAAGTTTGACAGGTGCACCAGCAGCTTTTCGTTCTCCGTGGCATAGCGTGGACGCAGCTCGCGCCGCTTTGCCTCGTCTGGTGTGTAGACATCGCAGTTGACGAAGTTGCGGATGACCTCAATCTCGCGCTTGATGCCGAACGACCGCTCCGTCTCTTCCTTCAGGTGCGCGGAGATGGACGTGACACCATCGCTCTGCTCAATGCCAAAGCGCGTGATGGGCAGGTAGCCGGGGTCCTGGCCGACCAGCGTAATGTCCGTGCCGTGCAGCGTGGTGATGAAGGGCAGACGGATACCCTTTGCCGCCAGCATCTGCCGCGCCAGCAGCGCGCTTACGCTGTGCGGAATGGCGTAGTGAACATGCAACAGGTCCAGACCGTAGAACTCCGCGACCTCTGCCATGCGGCTGGCCAGCGCCAGGTCATACGGCGGGTACTGGAAGAGCGGGTAGGTGGTTACGGCCACCTCGTGAAAGTAGATGCCGACCTCGCGGCCGGTAAGTCGAAAGGGCTGCTGGTAGGTGATGAAGTGAACCTGGTGGCCGCGCGCAGCCAGTTCAATGCCCAGCTCCGTAGCAACGACGCCGCTGCCGCCGTAGGTGGGGTAGCAGGTAATGCCAATCTTCATGATGCGAGGCCCGATGCTTTGAAAGGGCACGGCTTTAGCCGCGCCGTGAAACCAATGCGATGAGATGCGGCTTTAGCCGCTGAGGGTACGAGGTTCGCTCGCACCGCATTCCCTCCGAGGCTAAAGCCCCTCAACCGAAAGTCAACGTAACGGCTGGGCTGAAGCCCAGCCCCTTCAAAACACTTTGACTCCGCTGCGTTTTGCACAGGCCTATGGCGGCGTTTCAGCGGCCTGAAGGCCGCTGCTTTCTCCCGCTTCTCATCAGCAGATATGCGAAGCACGTTAATCCGCCAGCTCGACGAGCAGCACCTGGTCGTTGCCGTCCACCTCGCGCAGCTTTACCTCGATGATCTCCTTCGAGGACGTAGGCACTGTGCGACCGATGAACTGCGCCTCAATGGGCAGCTCGCGGTGGCCGCGGTCAATCAGCACCAGCAGGCGCACCGACTTCGGACGACCGTGATCAAACAGCGCATCCAGCGCCGCGCGGATGGTGCGGCCGGTGTACAGCACGTCGTCCAGCAGGATGACGTCTCGGCCTTCAATATCAAAGCCAATCTCGCCCTTCTCAACCGTTGGCTTGGGGCCGCTGGTGGTAAGGTCGTCGCGGTAGAACGAAATGTCGAGCACGCCGGTCTGCACCGGCTGCTTCTCAATGCCCTCAATGATTTTGGCAATGCGCTGCGCCAGCGGCACGCCACGGCGCTTGATGCCGATAAGGCCCAGGTTGGCTGCGCCCTCGTGCTTCTCCACAATCTGGTGGGCCAGGCGCACCAGCGTCCGCTCAATTTCTGACGCGGACATGAGCCGGCCCTTTTCGCGGATCTGCGGCTTGGTGGAGGTCGGGTTGGCGGTCGGCATTGTCTCGCTCATTCTGCCGAGATGATACGGTTCAGCCGTTACGCCCGCAAGCTGCGTGTCCTGCCGGACGGGCCCGCTGCGCGCGGGGCGGGCGTTTGCACGCCTTTTTACTCCTTCGGGTGGCCCTTCCGTTGGTCGGGATGAAGTTTCATGCTGCCGCCAGCAAAATGCAGGTCCTTCGACTTCGCTGCGCTCCGCTCAGGATGACAAGAATTTGTGGTGATTGCGTTCGCTCCCGACCAACGGGAAGGGTGAGGCGAAGCCAGTAAAAAGGTGCGCGAGCACCCGCCCTCCGCGCAGGAGGCCGTCCGGCAGGACATATTCACTTCAGGAAGTTAAACGCCTGGGCCGCGTTGCCGCCGTGCCCGCAGCATGGCGCCGCCGAGCCATCCGCAGATGGTGCCTGCAACAACCAGCAGCATCAACGTGATGACATGGCCCATCAGGTACGAGCCTGCCAGAAACTCCGGTGAGCGGACGAAGCCGATGAGCTCTGGCGGCATGGGTGTGGACGATGTCGCCAGCTGCGCCAGCATTGCATTTGTCGCTTCATTCAGTTTGTCGTCGACCGCCTGCGAGTGGTACCCATAGCGCAGTACAAAGCCGTTGATGCCGGTGACCAGGGCGATGAGCGATCCGGTGATGGCACCCAGAGCTCCGCCCAGGCGTGCGCCAACGCCCTGTGACATACGGCGGCGAGGTCGCTGGCGGTGATAGACAGACAACACGCCCAGCGTGAGCAGCGGCATCATGATGAGGGCCATGCCGCCCACCAGGCCGCCGGTAAGCGCGCCGTGCAGCAGCGACGGAGGCACCGTGCCCAGCAACGCAGCCAGTGCGATGACGCGCAATGCCAGCCACCAGTCAATCAGCTCCGGCGATACGCCGCTGCCGTCACCCTCACCACCGCGCGTGCGCAGTGGCAGCGCGGCAGCAGAGACCTGCGCATCCTCTGAGACACGCAGCTGCGGCAGCCCGCAGCGTCCGCAGAACTGCGCAGGTGAATCATCAACGGGAAGCAGCGTTGCGCCGCAACGGGGACAGCTGGAATCCATGCAGATTTGAGGCTAACGCAAAGCGAGAGGCAGCAGGGGGATCGACTCGTTATCAGCCACTCCCCCGCTGCCGGAAATTCTGTTTGCCGCAGACTAATTCGGCGTCTTGTCCTTGTCGTCGTCGCCATGCGGTAGCTCCAGCGAAACCAGGCCAAACTCCGTGCCTGTACCGCTGGGCTTGAACGAGACGATGTGCTGTTTTGAGGCAGAGCCAGCCTTCAGCTCCGTATCATCGTCGTCGGTCTTCAGGTTGGCCTTATTTGTATTCACATGCGCGTGCTCGTCATCCTTGCAGCTCAGGCCCAGGCCGGTCTTTTCCGGCTTGCCCACAGGCTGCTTGCCACGGCACTCAATCACGTCGCTGTACTGCGCCAGCGCCTTTCGATAAAAGTCAGCGACTTTATCGGGCGAATCCGTGGACGTGAAGCCCATGGCCAGCACACGCAGGTGAAACGAGCCAAAGCTCATATCGACATCGGCCGTTCCGGTGCCGTGGCCTTTGTCGTCGTCCTTGCTCATTGGCTTCAGCACGGCGCCGGGATACAGAGGCAGGCCCAGCTTGGTCTGCACGGCGCTTGGGTCTGTCTTCACATTCATGCTGCCCAGCGGCGTCTGGATGGCGACGTTGTGATCGCCGTTGGCGCCGTCTTTGGACGAGACCATGCAGCCGGTGAGTGCGGGCGCAAGGGCCAGCAGCGTAAGCGCAGCCAGCAGGGTTTGTTGGCGGGGTGTTTGGTGGCGAAGTTGCATCGTTCTTCCGACCTCCAGGCCGACCTTCAGGGGCGGCATGCAGGAAAGCATACGCGGGCGGAGCGGGAAAGGTTCCCCATGCGCTGGAGCCACCGCCTATAAGAGCAGTACGCAGCGACCGCAACGATTCCACGGCGATCGCTGCGAGAACGTCGCGATCGCTGCATACTGTTTTGCTCAAAGAAAAAAGGATGTCGGCCGTATGGGGGATGCGGTGGAAATACGCGAACGCCCGCCCAGACGGAATTGCAAGTGAAATTGTGCATTTTTACCTTGACAATGTTGATACGTTGCCCCAATATCTAGCGTGGCTGGCAAACTGTATCCCAGTGGTAGCGTTGGCGAAGTAGATTCGGGTCTTCTTCAGGGAGAAGATTCGGCCGGAGGCATCCAACACTCTCCCACTGGAATGCCGTACGTCCGCTGTTCCTGTCCATGAGCGAGGCCCCGCGAGTCTGGCGGGGCCCTTTTTTTAGAATCGACGTGGACGGCTGTTGTAAGCGAAGGCGGCGCACCGGAACGCAAGCCCCACCGGGCGTTACACTTATGCGGAAGGCGGCAGCGGAGAACCCTTTGGCGGCAACCGGCGCAAATCGTAAGGCAGGTGGCAAGTCAGGATCAGGCTTCGCCATGCCTGATATCCCCGACAAGCTCTACTTCCGCATTGGCGAGGTCGCTCGCCTGCTGGACCTGCCCACACACGTGCTCCGCTTCTGGGAGAGCGAATTTCCCCAGCTCAAGCCAAATAAAGGCGGCACCGGACAACGGCTGTATCGCCGTCGCGACGTGGAGACAGCCCTGCATATCCGCAAGCTGCTGTATGACGAGGGCTACACCATTCCCGGCGCGCGCCAGCTGCTGAAGGGCGAAGCACGCGCAGAAGCACCCCGCAAGCAGGAAGCCGCACCCGTTGCTGTTCCAAGAGCAGCGCAGGGCGAGAACAGCGGCGCGTCCTCCATACGGCTGCGCCGCCTGCAGACCGAACTGCGCGAGTTACAGAGCCTGCTGGAACGGCCTGCACCGGGCACCACCCGCAGGCGCACCGGCACACCGCCTGCAGCGCACCGGGGCCTGCATATCTCAAGCCGCAGACGCACCCAGGGCGATGCACCAACCCTCTTCTCGCTCGATCCGCCTACCGAATCCTGATCCCTCGCCCGCGAACACAGAGTTGGCCGGGACTAAAGCCCCTCGATTTGGAACGCATATTCAGGGGACTGAAGGCCCCTTGCTTTCTCCAGAGGTACGTTCGCAACGGAGAAAGCAGCGCGCTTTAGCGCGCTGAATCGCCACGTCCGATTGATGCGGCTTTAGCCGCGGCTCTTCTGCAGATGAAACTGGCCATGTGGCTGAAATGCACCAACGGTGGCAGCTGTCCCAAATTCGCCGGGATTCTTCGCTGCGCTCAGGATGACGGCAAAAGATGTATTGCAGAGCGCACCGGGTGGCCGTAGCCTGTGAATCGATGAGCGACTCAGGGCAGCACGAATCCCGGCACATTGGCGTAACGACGGTCGAACCAAACGACCGCCGCCACCTGGTGACGCCCTACGAAGACAAATCCCTGCTGGAACTGGGCGCAGGTGTGGTGGCGTGTACCTTCTGCGGCCACGCTCGTTTCCGCCGCTCGCGTCTGCGGTTTAACGATCTGGCAGAGCTACTGATGCTGCGCTATCCGCTGCGCTGCATGCGCTGCAGCCAGCGGCAGTACAACGCTGTAAACGTCGCCATGATGTCGATGCCGCCCAGGAGCGCTGGCGGACGGACGACGACCGATGCCCCCGGATCAGACTGGCAGAGTTGGACAGCCCCCTCCACAGGTGGCCAGTTCGTGGCGCGACCACTCTCCACCGCGCAGAATCCTCAGGCGAAACGCCTGGAGGAGACGACACGCACGACACGCGCCGCAGACGCCGGAATCGCTGCTTACCTGGAACCAGTGGCTCCCGTGGATCAGCCGATGGCGCAGCCTGCTGTGAGTGCTCCGCCGGCGCAGCACTCCGGCACCCGCACGGTACCGCCTGCACTCATCCCCTCGCGGCGCAAAGACGGCGGCATCTGGTAGCTCACCAGCTTCCCTTTGGTCCTTTTTGAGCGGATCGAAGACCCACGCCAATGCACGGATTGTTAAGGGCACGGCTTTAGCCGTGCCGTATCTGGCACAGTGTGGGCAGCTTTAGCCGCTGAGGTACGCTTTGAAAATTTGAAAGCAGACCTCAGGGGCTAAAGCCCTGCTCAGGGTGGTGGTGGTGGCACGGCTAAAGCCGTGCCCTTCCGATTCGTGCCACAAGATGCGTCGTCGCAAAGCGTAACCCCTAGAATGAAGAGGCTTGGCCGCCAAACCAAAACCCGGCATCTTCAGCTCACTGCGCGGAGGCGCGT
The DNA here is from genome assembly GCA_026225595.1 of Terriglobus sp. Classification (GTDB taxonomy): domain Bacteria; phylum Acidobacteriota; class Terriglobia; order Terriglobales; family Acidobacteriaceae; genus Terriglobus. The sequence goes on from JAMFTB010000166.1 coordinate 7,489, forward strand.
CGGGCTCCGTCTTCTCCGCATCGCTGTTGCTGATGGTTTCAGCGCTGTTGAGCGGCGTGCTGGGACTGGTGCGCGGCAAGCTGATCGCATACCTGTTTGGTGCAGGTCCAGCGGTAGATGCATACACAGCGGCCTTTGAGCTGCCGGATACGATCTACTACTTTCTCATCGGAGGCGTCGCCTCCACCACCCTCATCAAGCTGCTGGCCCAGTACGGTGCGGAAGGCCGCGAGGATGAAGGCGACCATGCACTGAGCAACATTTTGAACGTGATGCTCACCGTGCTTGGTGTTGCAGCGCTGCTGGGCATACCGCTGGTGCCGCTTTACGTGCGCCTGAAATTTCATAACTTCGATTCGCCGGAGACGGCGCACATGTGCGTGCAAATGACGCGCATTCTGCTGTTCAACCCGCTGCTGCTGCTTGCTGGCGGCGTCTTTGGATCGAGGCTGATGGCGCGCAAGATCTTCATCTTCCAGGCACTGCAGCCGCTGCTGTATAACGGCGGCATCATTGCAAGTGTGTGGCTGTTGCACGGCCGCTTTGGCCCGTATTCCATGGCGATTGGCGCGGCGTTTGGCGCGTTCGTTGGCTTCTTCCTGATCAACTTCTTTGGCGCGCGCAGCATTGGCATGGAATGGACGCCGAAGTATGATCTGCGGCATCCGGCGTTGCACCAGTGGGTGCGCATGAGCCTGCCGCTGATGCTGGGCGCCGGACTGGTGACGCTAGACCCGCAAATTCGCAGCTACTTTGCCAGCGAGGTAAAGGGCGCTGTGTCGCTGATGAATTACTCGCGCCAGCTGTTTGCCGCGCCCATGGGCATTATTGGGCCGGCTGCGGGAGCGGCTTCGCTGCCGTTCTTTGCATCGCTGTGGGCGGCGGGCGAAACGGAACGCTTCAGCGCAGCGGTCAACCGCGCTGTCTCTCGCCTGTTGGCGGTGAGTCTGCTGATTACAGCGTGGATGATTGCGCTGGCTGCACCGATCGTTGACGTGGCTCTGCGCGGTGGGCGGTTCGACCAGGCCGATACTGCAGAGGCGGCGCAGCTGCTGGTGCTGTTCTCGCTGTCGCTGGTCTTCTGGACATCGCAAAACCTTTATGCGCGCGCGTTCTACGCAGCGGGCAACACGCTGACGCCCATGATCGCCGGCACTGTGATTTTTGCGCTGTCGCTGCCGGTGTATGCGGCGTTCTTTCACAGCTCATCCGCATGGGGTGGCGTGCGCGGGCTGGTGATTGCGTCTGACATTGGCATTGCAGCGAACATGGTGACACTGGCGGTGCTGTTGCACACCAAGCGGATGGTGAGCCTGGCAGAGATGCAGTGGGGTGAGCTGGCGCGGGCGCTGCTGGCTGCAATCGCAAGCGCCTTTGCGGTTACGTGGTGCATGCGCGTTCTGCCGCTGGGCGCTCTGCTTGCCACTGCTTCGCTTAGCAGCACATCGCATTTGGCGAACTTCGTACGGCTGCTGGCAGGTTCTGCCGTTTGGCTGGTTGTGGCTGCAGCGGTGCTGTTGGTGACTAAATCGTCGCTGCCAAACGCTCTACTGCGACGCGGCAGCAGGTCCGCAGCCATGGCAGCAGCAAAGCCAGTCACGGCAGCCGATGCGCCGTAGCGTCACTTGACCGTTTTGGCGCTTGCGCCTTGCTATTGCGTTGCGCAAATCTGTTGTGCGCTTTGGCTTCGTCAACTAGCCTTCGTAGTGCGTCCCAAGAGAACATCCAGCAGCACGCAGTACTTCTTCAGGCGGAGCGAATGCCATCGCCTTTCTTCTGAACAACTTTGCCTTCAATCCGTATCAGAACCATGAGCTTGCCCGCACCCAACAAATCGCACGCGCCTGCGTACGGCACCTTGCCAGTGGCTGAGCTGACGGCAAAGGAGCGCGCCACCTTCCGCGAGGCATTGATGGTTTGGTACCGGACACACGCACGCACGCTGCCCTGGCGCGGCGTCCGCGATCCCTACCGCACATGGCTGTCAGAGATCATGCTGCAGCAGACGCGCGTGAACGCCGTGATTGACCACTACGCTCGTTTTCTGCGGCGCTTTCCAACGGTGGTGTCGCTGGCACTTGCTCCTGAAGAAGACGTGCTGGCGCTGTGGAGCGGCCTGGGCTACTACCGCCGCGCACGCATGCTGCACCGCGCCGCACAGCTGGTGGTAGAGGAGCACGGCGGCGCGTTGCCCAACACTGCCGCAGAGCTACGGCGGCTGCCCGGCGTGGGCGCTTACACCTCAGCAGCGGTTGCTTCCATTGCATTTGGCGAACCGGTTGCCGTTGTGGACGGCAACGTGGAGCGCGTGTTGCTGCGCATTACCGGCAGGCCTGAGACCGCGGGCGCGCAGGCGGCAGATCTTCTGAACCGCTTGGCACAGTCTCTGGTGACGGCGCGCAACCCCGGCGATCACAACCAGGCAATGATGGAGCTGGGCGCAACAGTGTGTGTGCCGCAAAATCCGCACTGCGGTGAATGTCCTGTGTTTGCGCTGTGCCGCACCCGCGGCGAACACCCCACACCGCCGCGCGCACGCCTGCAGTCAGAACGCATTGCCTACGGACTTTGTACACGCAAAATGCGCGGCTCCATTGCGGTAGAGGTGCTGCTGCAGCGCCGCCCCGCAGACGCCAGCCGCATGCCCGGCATGCTTGAACTGCCACAGATTGAGCTGGACCCCGTCACCGATTCCACCCCCAAAAAAGACAGCAGAAAAACCGCAGAAAAGAAAATTGCTGCAGCGAAAAAGATCAGGAGCAAACAGGCGCTGGCAAACAGACTGCTGGAAGAGCCTGTGATGCGCGTTCGTCACGCGATTGTGGGCACCAACTACTATGCGGAGGTTTACGCGCTGCGCACACGCCGCGAACTGACGAAACAGGCCGTTGCCGATGGGCTGATGGAGTGGGTGCCGACGGCGCGCCTGCCGAACCTGCCGCTGACTGGCCTGGCACGCAAGGTGCTGCAACGGCTGCGGCTGATGAAGTCTCCCGTGGCAGAGCACGCGCAGGAGATGCCACTGCTGATTGGCCGCGGCGGCCGCGCCGCCACTGCTGACGAAGCCTGATTGTCCTGCCGGACGGGCCCACTGCGCGTGGGGCGGGCGTTTGCACGCCTTTTTACTCCTTCGGGTGGCCTTCCCGTTGGTCAGGATTTGAAATTCGTGCTGACGCCAGCGAAATGCAGGTTCTTCGACTTCGCTGCGCTTCGCTCAGGATGACAAGAGTTGTGGTGATGCGTTTGATCCCGACCAACGGAAGGGGCGAGGGCGAAGCCAGTAAAAAGGTGCGTGAGCACCCGCACCG
>JAMFTB010000167.1 GCA_026225595.1 Terriglobus sp.
GGTCTTGGCAATCTTCGTTGCAGGACGCGAACGCAGGTAGTAGGTCGTCTTAAGGCCCTGCTTCCACGCGTACATGTACATGCTCGAAAGACGACCAATGTTGGGCGACTCGCTGAACAGATTCAGTGACTGCGACTGATCGATGTAGGCGTTGCGTGCCGCGCCCATGTCGATCAGGCTGCGCATGGGAATCTCCCACACGGTGCGATAGATCGCCTTCAGCTCATCGGTCAGGCCGTCAATGTTCTGCACGGAGCCTTCGCTCATCTTCAGCTTCATGCGCATCTCTTCATCCCACTGGTTCAGCACCTTCAGCTCGTTGATCAGGTAACGATTCACCTGCAGGAACTCGCCGGAGAGCGTCTCGCGCTTGAAGAGGTTGCTGATCTGCGGCTCAATGCACTCATAGCAGCCGACGATGGATGCTATGGTGGCCGTAGGTGCGATGGCGATGACCAGCGAGTTGCGTACGCCGCTCTTCAGAATGCGTGCACGCAAAGCCTCCCAACGCGCTTCGTCTGTGGGTTTGATCTTCCATAGATCGAACTGGAACTGGCCCGTTGCCAGACGCGTTTCGTCAAAGCTGGGATGCGGACCGTTCTTCTCCGCCAGCTCCGTGGTGGCCATCATGGCGTAGTAGTAGATCTCTTCCTGGATGCGCGTGGATAGCGCCTGCGCCTCAGGTGAATCAAACGCAAGCCGCATCTGGAAGAAGACATCCTGCAGGCCCATCACGCCCAGGCCCACCGGCCGCCAGCGGCTGTTCGCCTTGGCTGCCTGGTCCACAGGGTAGTAGTTGATGTCGATGACGCGGTCCAGCATGGGGATCGCAATGCGCACGGTGTTGGCCAGCTTCTCAAAGTCGAAGACCACCTTCCCCTCGTCATTCATAGCGACGTGGCGCGCGAGATTGATCGAGCCCAGGTTGCAGACCGCGGTCTCATCCTTGCTGGTGACCTCTGTGATCTCCGTGCACAGGTTGGAGAGGTGAATGACGTTGCCTGGTGCGCCTGTCTGGTTGTTCTTGATGTTGCAGGCGTCCTTAAAGGTCATCCAGCCGTTGCCGGTCTCGGCCAGTGAGCGCATCATGCGTGCGTACAGGTCGCGTGCCTTCACCTGGCGGTAGTAAATCTTGTCCTGCTCGGCCTGTACATAGGCGGTCTCAAACTCCTCACCAAACAGGTCAGGGAAGTTGGGCACCAGCTTGGGGTCAAACAGCGACCACATGCCGTCCTCATCCACGCGCTTCATGAACAGGTCCGGAATCCAGTTGGCGAGGTTCAGGTTGTAGGTACGGCGCGACAGGTCGCCCGTGTTCTCGCGGAGTTCCAGGAAGCTTTCAATGTCCGCATGCCATGGCTCCAGGTAGACGCAGCATGCGCCCTTGCGCTTGCCGCCCTGGTTCACTGCAGCTACAGAAGAATCAAGCGTACGCAGCCACGGCACAATGCCGTTGCTCAGGCCGTTCGTCGCGCGGATCAGCGACCCCTCGCTGCGGACGCGGTGGAAGGCAAGGCCAATGCCGCCGGAGAACTTGCTGAGCAACGCAACATCCTTATACGAGTCATAGATGGACTCCAGCGAATCCTGCGGTGAATCGTGCAGGTAGCAGCTGGACATCTGCGGATGCTTGGTGCCGCTGTTGAACAGCGTGGGCGACGACGGCATGTAATCGTGCGCCGCAATCAGGTTGTAGAACTCAATGGCCTCGTTGGGCGTGCCGGCCAGGCCGCAGGCCACGCGCAGGAAGAAATGCTGCGGCGTCTCAATCACCTTGCGCGAAAGGGGATCGCGCAGCAGGTAACGGTCATAGACGGTGCGCAGGCCGAAGTATTCAAAGCGGTCCGACATGTTTTCGTCGATGGCGTGGTTCAGCTTGCGCATATGTACGCGCACAAACTCGGCCGTGGCTGGCGATACGATGCCCTGCGCCGCGCCATGCTCGACGGACTGCGAGAACGAGTGCAGGTTCTGCCCCGCGACTTCCTTAATGATGGTGGCCAGCAGCAGGCGAGCAGCCAGCTTGCTGTACTGCGGCTCTTCCGCGATCAGCGACGCCGCGGTGTCAATGGATATGGCATCCAGCTCGCGCGTGGTCGCGCCGTCATACAGGCCTCCAATGGTCTTGGAGGCGATGCGGATCGCGTCCACATGTTGCAGGCCCTGGCCGCAGCGTTGCACGGCGCGGACGATCTTGTTGACGTCCACCATCTCCATGGAGCCGTTGCGCTTCTTCACGTGCATCACGGGTGTTTCGTCCCGTGCGGGGAAGCTGGGTGTCAGGTCGGAAAGGCTGGTTTGCAGCGTCGGTGTTGCCATTGGGGGTGCTCCTTGCAAATGCGCCCGGGGGTACGGGCGCGGAAAAATAAGTCGGTCTGGGTCGCGGCTCGTGTGCGGCGGGTCCGGGGCAATCAGGCTGCCGGCGCGTCTCTATTACGAGTCTATTCGCTTTGTTCGCTTTTGCTTCGCTTCAATCCCAGCCGTGATACCAAGCTGCTTGCTTCCTGGTATTTGAAGTATCGCTACTCTAGCTCGGGCCACCACAGCGCGCAACCACAAGATGTAGGAATCTTGTGCAGAAATTCATCGTCTCTTGTGGATAGGGGGAAAGAGCCCGCTGGAATTGAAGTTTAGGAGCTTCCGTGGTGGAAATGAGGGTACAAACTGGCCCTTTTTAGCCTCATTTCGCGCCGCGTTTCTGGCGAAACACTACCTTCAGGCTGCCGCATTCCTGTCGAAACACCCCTTCGCCCCAATTGCGGAGCAGTATCTAATTAGATGCTCCTGCAGACCATTGGGAGGCGCGAGGCGAAGCCAGTAAAAAGGTGCGTGAGCACCCGCCCTCCGCGAAGGAGACCCGTCCGGCAGGACTTGTGTTTTGCGTGGTGATAATCTGCAGAGCATCATGCCCGTTCGAGATGCCAGTCACTGGGCCGCCATTGCAGGCGCGGCTTCAGCCGCTTCCGCAGGTTGCAATTTGATTGTGGTCTGCATGAATTCGTACTTTGCCCGCCGCAGCATGCTGGCGTCTGAGGCCGCAGCCCGCGGCCACATGCAGCCGTCGCTGCTGTTGCGCACGGGCGTGCCAGACGACCTGATGCCCGGCTTCTTCCAGCTGACAGTGCACAATGCGGGCCCCGGCCCATGCCTGCGGCCCCGCATCTGGCACAAGGAAGAATTCTTCCAGTTCAGCGGTGAGTACGAATCGGTAGAAGATTCCATTGAAGGCGATCACGGCCTGATCCTGCCGGACAACAACCTCATCCCTGTGAATGCGGATGTGTTTTTTGAACTGGAGATACCAGAGACGCTGGGCGCCAGCGGCTTTGTGCTGGACTACCAGGACGCTATCCGCAACAAGGAGCAGCTTCACTTCTTTGTGACTGCACTGCCGGACAACAGCCTGCGGCAGACCATTCTGGGCACAGCCTTTCAGCCGTCGCACAAGAAGAAGACGAAGCGGAAGGCGTTTACGGGCAAGGCAAAGAAGACTGTCGCGGCTGGGTAAAAAAGCAGGTCCCTCCGCTTCGCTTCGGTCGGGATGACAATTCAGTTGATGATCGGCAAAAGCAGATGGCGCCCGCATGGGGCGCCATTGTTGTCTGCAAGATGTGATGGCGGAGAGTGAGGGATTCGAACCCCCGATAGACTTACGCCTATGTCTGATTTCGAGTCAGGTGCATTCAACCGGGCTCTGCCAACTCTCCGTCCGTATGTCAGTGTAATGCCTATGGGCGATCCTCTCCAAACGGTTGGATACGCAGCGTCTTGCGGTTGCGTCTTTGAGTTGATTCGCTCTGCTAGCATCAGTTGCACCCGGCCCTTGCCGGTCTGCTGCCATGCCGTTTATTACGCCTCCACCTGATGCCGCTCCGTTTGAGACCACCGCGCTGACGCCAGTGCCGGTGACCGATGCTCCTGTTGAGGCCACTCCAGCCAAGGCCACGGACATCGCCGAGATGAAGAACGCGCCCGGTGAGCGGGAGCTCTGGCCTGATCCGGTTGAGGGTGGATCGCTGGCGCAGATTGGTGCGCTGCTGAAATTCCTGACCCAGACAGACGTACACACCTACGCCTTCTCCGTCGCGGCCAACGTCATCCTGTCGTTGTTTCCGTTCATTGTGTTGTTGCTGACCATCTCGCAGAAGGTGTTTCATTCGCCCGCGATGATGGCCGTAGTGAGCGAACTGATGAGCAGCTACCTGCCCACCGGCCAGGACTTTGTCATGCACAATATGAACCTGCTGGTGCATCCGCATAAGAGCGTGCAGATCTTCAGCGTGTTTATGTTGCTGGTCAGCAGCACCGGAGTGTTTCTACCGCTGGAGGTGGCGCTGAACAACGTGTGGCGAGCGCCCAAGAACCGCAGCTACTGGCACAACCAGATCGTCTCGCTTGGGCTGGCGTTTGCTGTGGGCTCGCTGGCAATGGTGTCGGTATGGCTGTCGGCAGGGCAGCAGCGGATCATGGACTTCCTGTTCTTTGGTCACACGCAGAACATCGTCTATCACCTGCTGTCGAATGGATTTTTGAGTGTGCTGGCGACCTTCAGCTCCGTAATGCTGTTCTTTCTGGTCTATTGGATACTGCCCAACCGCCGCATCCCCGCGCTGGCGGTGCTGCCCACCGCGGTGGTGACGGGCCTGTTGTGGGAGGGCGCAAAGCTGCTGTACATCATCACGTTGCCGCATCTTGATCTTGAGAATGTCTACGGTCCCTTCCGTATCTCTGTGGGGCTGATGCTGTGGGCGTTTCTCTCTGGCCTGATGCTGCTTGCCGGGGCACACTTTTCTGCGACGCGTTATGCCATGCGAATGGCCGCAGCCCAAGAGCGAGGGAAGTAACGGATGCCTCTGGTTCTGCGACCACGCCTGCAAAATAACCTGTCAGACCCGCTGTATCGTGCAGCCACCGAGCCAGCGCCCGGCAGTGTGGGGCCGGTGCCCATGTGGCTGCGCGTGGTTTGGATTGCCGCAGCAGCAATGATCGTCTTGGGCTTTCTGCCGGGTAGTTTTGGCGGCTTCTTTGCCGTGGCGCGTTGGGTTGGACTTGCGGCTGCGCTGGCTGCCAGCGGACCCATGCTGTACCGCGTGGTACGTCAGAACATGCTGTGGAGGCTGCGCAACAAACTCATCCTGACGTATCTGCTGATTGGCCTGACGCCTGTGGTGCTGTTCTTCACGCTGGTGTTTCTGTCTGCGTACGTTGCGGCGGGTCAGTTTGCCATTCACCTGGCGGCAGCGCACCTGCAGTTGCAGTTGGACAACATGGGCACCACAGACGCCAGCATGGCCTTTGGAATGGCGCGGGCACTTGAAAATGGCGCAACGGTAGAGAGCCTGACGCGTGGGCCGCTGGGACCTGACGGCCGCCCCGTAGCCAATAACGGGCAGCCCGGCGGTCCAGGGCGGGGTCTTAACGGCGCTCCGAACAATGGTGGCCCAAATGGACGCGGCCCCGCCGGACCTCCCGCACAGACAACAGTACCTGCAACAACCGAAGCCCCAACTAACGCTGCCAATCTAACCTCCGCGCGGACGGGCAGGCCCATTGGCCGGCGCCAGCGCGCCGTCTTCATTGACGACACGCCGCTGGAGCAGCCCGGCTTTACCGGCAATGCGCGCAGTCCTCTGCGCATGGCGGACTGGGTGAAGAAGCACGGCTACGGCCAGACAAAGGTCTTCGTTGCGGATGGCGGTGTGCTCTACATGGCGGTGGTGGACCGTATACCCGCAGGCAAAAACCACACCATTACTGTGATTGGCAGCACGCCGGTAACCGGTGAGTTGATGGATGGTGTGGCCGAAGGCCTGGGCCAGGTGACCATGTTCCCCGACCTTGCGTTAGACGGTGCCGCGCAGAACACCACGACGCGCATCGGCCGCACGAATCTGCGGACGCGAATCCTTGGCGGCAAGATAGCTCCCGGCGTGAACCTGCTTGATCTTGGTGTTCGAATCCCGTCATCGCTCTACGTTGTGGACTGGGAGACGGGCAACATACAGCGCGTACCGTTTAACGTGGAATCGCGACCGTCGATTCTATTTGAGCAGCTGTTCGGTACGGGCCTGACGGGCAGCAATACGGATACGTGGCGGTTCATCTTCCTTGCCATATGCCTGTTCTTCGCGCTGCTCGAGATCTTCGCGTTTTACGTGGCCATGCGGCTTACAAAGACGATGACCGGATCGGTCGAAGACCTGTACGCGGCAACGCTCTACATCGACAGCGGCAACCTCTCGCACCGCATACGCGTGGAACGCGATGATCAGCTGGCAGACCTGTGCCGATCCTTCAACCGAATGAGCTGGTCACTGGGCCGCCTCATTGAGGAGCAGAAGGAAAAGGAGCGCATGCAGAGCGAGCTGGGCATTGCACAGGAGGTGCAGGCGAATCTCTTTCCGCAGTCGCACATTCGCGTGCCGTCGCTTGATCTGCACGGCATCTGCCGGCCCGCGCGAACCGTCTCCGGCGACTACTACGACTTCCTCGTCTTCCATGACGACCCCAGCGTGCCCAAGGAGATTACCGGCGTGGGCCTGGCACTGGGCGACATCAGCGGCAAGGGCATCTCCGCAGCGCTGTTGATGGCCACGCTGCACTCCGCCGTGCGCGCCTACCGCTTTGCCAGTGAAGAGCTCATCAGTGAAGAGGCGCGCGCGCTTACGCATCAGGAGTCACTGGAGTGTGGCGAGCTGTTTGAGTCGCCGGGTCGCATCCTGTCATTGCTGAACCGCCACCTGTACCGCACCACGCAGCCAGAGAAGTACGCCACGCTCTTCCTGGCGCACTACGACGAACGCAGCGGACGTCTGACGTATTCCAACGGAGGACAGCTGCCGCCGTTTGTGTTGAAGCGCGACGGCACCGTGCGTCAGCTGACGGCGGGCGGCACCGTGGTGGGCCTGCTGGACGGCATGCATTACGAGCAGGAGACGATTGCGCTGGAGTCCGGCGACCTGGTCATTGCGTATTCCGACGGTGTGACCGAGCCGGAGAATGACTTCGGCGAGTTTGGCGAAGACCGCTTATTGGACGTGGTGCGTCAACACCGCGACAAGCCGCTGGAGGCGATATCGGCCGAGGTAATGGCCGCGCTGGACGCATGGATCGGCGGCGGCGAACAACCCGACGACATCACGCTCGTACTCGCCCGCAAGGTCTAAAAATTCCCCTCAGTCGAAACTGGATAGTATCTCTGGATGAAGCTGACGACATGTAACTGAGCGCGTGGATTTGATAAGAAGAAGGACGTAATTTTCTCAAGTGCTCCAGATATTGCCGTTATTCAAGAGTGCTCGAAGAAGTCAACAGAATCTCGTCTGCCTGATGCTTACGACGCTGCATGGGTGGGTTCCAATCGAAACATTGGAATGGGCGTCTTCTACAGGAAAGCCGATTGGAGCATCCGGCGAATAGAAGAGAGCACGCACGGTATCGAATGGGTTGTTCCATTCGAGGTCACCGGTCCGGAGAACTTCACACTGATTGCGGTTTGGGCCTGCGCGGTCAAGGGAAGTAAGCGCAATAGTTACGTGGGTCAGATTAACCGCGCACTCATGGAACATCGTGATTGGTTCGCAAATGGCCCCGTTGTCGTTGCTGGTGATTTCAACAGCAATGCCCAATGGGACAAGGAAAGGCGCGACTGGAACCACTCAACAATGGTGGCGCAGTTGCGGACTCACAGTCTTGAGAGCATCTACCATACGGCTAAAAACGTAAAGCATGGAGACGAAAAACATCCCACCTTCCACCTGTACAAGAACAAGGAGAAGCCTTTTCATCTCGACTACATCTTTGCGCCTGACGCCTGGCAGCAGCGTCTACAGATGGTGGTCGGAGATTGTTCAGAGTGGCTTGCCCATAGCGATCACTGTCCGCTTACGCTAAGTCTGTCTCCCACATTGTCCTTTTAAACTTTGCCAAACCCGCTATTGAAGGGCTAGGGTTTCTCCCGACAACTTGTTCATTCGGGGGATGTCCCTTTGATCCTGACGCGCATGCGGCCTTTTGCCGTTCTTGTTCTTCTGGCGCTTTGTGCCGCTGTGCAGGGTTCTGCGGTGCAGATTCGTGCTGAGGAGTTCTACGTTTCGCCGAAAGGCGCGGACACGAATCCCGGCACGCAGTCGCGGCCCTTTGCGTCTCTGGAACGGGCACGGGATGCAGCACGCGCAGCGAAGCATGATGCTCCCATCACCATCTGGCTGCGTGGTGGTGATTACCGCAGAACAACAACCTTTGCGCTTACCTCCGCAGATAGCGGAACCGCGGCCGCTCCGGTGGTCTATCGCGCCGCGCCGGGAGAGAAGGTGCGGATTGTTGGTGGTGTGCCGGTAAAGAAGTTTAAGAAGTGGCGGGGAGAGATTGTTCGTGCTGATTTGCGCGCGCAAGGAATCACCGACTACGGAGGGATCGTTTCACGCGGCAAGGGGCGGACGAACATTGCAGGTCTGGAGTTGTTTTTCAACAACCAGCCGATGACGCTGGCACGCTGGCCGAACACGGGCTGGGCTTACACGGCGGCGGCCACAACGGACAAGGCTCAGAACCAGTTTGCTTATGAGGGCGAACGTGCGGCGCGATGGGCCGATGCCCCTGATGCATGGGTACACGGCTACTGGTATTACGATTGGGCCGATCATTTCGAACGCATCACCTCGATCGACACCGCGCAGCATGTCATAAACACCGCAGCGCCCAATCCTGATTACAACTACAGGGCAGGGCAGCGCTGGCGGGTGGTGAATGTGCTGGACGAACTGGACGAGCCGGGCGAGTGGTATCTGGACCGCGCGGCGGGCATGTTGTACTTCTGGCCGCCGTCTCCCATTGCTTCCGGAGTTGCAGAGGTTTCACTGCTTGATAAGCCGTTGGTGAGCGTGGAGGGCGCGTCGTATGTGGAGTTCCGCGATCTCGCGTTTGGGTTGACGCGTGCCGATGGCATCGTCATTCATGACGGCAGCCATGACCGCATTGAGCATTGCACCATCGCCAACACCGGCAACGCTGGCGTCATCATCCACAGCGGAGCTGCAGACGCAGTGGAAGACTCAGAGATTCGTGCAACGGGCGATGGAGGCATCGTTCTGGATGGCGGAGACCGCATGAGTCTCACACCTGCCGCGCACGTTGCGGCCCACAATCATATCCACGACTATGCTCGCTGGTCGCGCACCTATACGCCGGCAATCAACGTATCGGGCGTGGGTAATCGTGTCATCGGCAACACCATTGACCACGCTCCGCACTTCGCCATATGGGTACACGGCAACGACCATCTCATCGAGGGCAACGACGTGCATACCGTGGCCATGGAGTCCGGCGACGTGGGTGCGTACTACATCGGCGCGGACACCACAGAGCGTGGCAACACGGTGCGCGGCAACTACTTCCATAACCTCGGCCTGGGAGATGTAAACGCCGTCTATCTGGACGACGAATCCAGTGGGTCGTTGGTGGTTGGCAATGTGATTCGCGGATCTGCTCGCGGCGTGAAGATTGGCGGCGGCAACGACAACGTTCTTGAGCGGAACAAGTTTGTGGACGACGACATCGGCATCCACTTTGACGCGCGCGGCATGGGTTGGCAGAAGGCCTATTTTGACGGCACCAACCCGGCTCTGCTGAATCGTTTGAAGGCAATGCCGTACAAGGAAGAACCATGGCGCAGCCGCTATCCGCAACTGCCGGGTTTTCTGGACCAGCCGCCGGGTATGCCCACAGGCAATGCCGTTCGCAACAACGAGTGCTGGTGCAGGCTTTGGATTGACTATCGTGACAACTTGACGGAGAAAAGTCTGGACTCGGCCGGTAACCAGGTTCATCCGGAGAAGGCGGTGTGGAACCCGGAATGGGTCAAAGGCATGGGCCTCGATATAGATACGCCATTGATCGCGCGTCGGCTGACCGAGGTGAGCCCGACGCAGGCAAAGCTGACCATCGAGAATCAAGGACGCAGCGCGCAGACCGCCGTGTTTGCCCTGTGGATAGCGCCGGGGGAGGACAGCAGAATCGTAACGTCGCCGCAAATCCCGTTCTCCCTCAAGCCAGGCGAAAAGACCGAACAGACAATCACGATTGAACACACCAGCCCAATTCACCTCGGCGCGTACCTGAAGGGTGAGAGCTTTGTTCCAGCTGGAATCACGATGAAGTAAGCGGTTCAATCAGTCACCGCGCACGCGCAGCAGGTTCAGAGCAGGCAGCGTCATCGCCGTGGTGACCAGCGCCATGACCACAAGCATGGTGAAGAGTGTCGGCGAGAAGGCGCCCGCATTTAGCGCTATGTTCAGTACGATCAACTCCACCAGGCCACGTGTGTTCAGCAGCGCACCCAGCGCCAGCGCATTGCGCCAGCTCTCGCCGGATGCGCGTCCAGCCAAAACGGCTCCGCCCACCTTGCCCGCGACAGCCACGGCGATGATCGCCCCCATCCACAGCCAGACAGTCGCGCCGTGCAGCAGGTCAATCCTGGTCTTCATGCCCGTCAGTGCAAAGAAGAATGGCAAAAGCACGGTCGATAGCGGTTCCAGCTTCTGGCGCAGAGCGAGTTGCAACGCAGGTACGCGTGGGAAACAAAGGCCCGCCAGGAACGCACCAAAGAGCGGATGGACGCCAATCGCATCGGTGGCATAGGCGCTGACCAGCAGCACCGCCACGATGAGCCCGAGAACCTCCAGAGACAACACAGAACCAGCACGTCGCTGTACGACCCAGCAGGCCAGTGGACGCACAATCAGCAGCATCGTCGCAATGTAGAGAGCCAGCAACGCCAGCCGCATCCATGGCGTAGTTTGATGCTCGCTGTGTGGCATCAACGCAAGCGCCACGGACAGCAGCATCCATGCGCACACATCATCGACGGCAGCCGATAGCAACGCCGTCGTGCCCAGCGGCGTTGTGGTGAGCCTCCGTTCTTCCAGAATGCGAGCCAGTACGGGGAACGCGGTGATGCTGAGTGACACACCGAGAAACAACGCGAAGGCGAAAAGATTTGTCGAAGCGGATGAGAAGCCATGCCGCAGCGGCCGAACGAGCAACAGAGAAAGCAACAGCGGCAGCAGGATGCTTGCTCCGCTGGCCAGCGAAGCAGTCCTGCGCTGGGCCCGCAGATGCGTCAGGTCCATGCCGGTGCCAATCAGGAACAGGTAGAGCACCAATCCGAATGTGCTGAGCACATCAAACGAAGACAGAACGCTTGCAGGAAAAAGATGACTTGCGGTTGCGGGCGCGATCCGTCCCAGCAGGGACGGCCCAAGCAGAATGCCACCCACGATCTCTCCCACCACGCGGGCCTGCCCCAGCCGCTGAGCGATGGTTCCGCACAGCAACGTTGCGATGAGAACGATGGCCATTGCCAGCAACATCAGGACCGAGCCGTGGTGATGGGGCGTTGGCTGCGCCGCTGGTGGTGCATGATCAGAGCTTCCATTACGAGCAGGATGAGCCCCGGCATCATCAAACGGCTACCCAGTACAGATGGCCAGTCGAATCGAAAGTTCGCAACCCAGTCGGTGATGAACAGGGCGGAGCCACCAAAGAACAGAATCGAACCAACCCACCGCCGAAAGCGCGGCGTGATCTCATTGCCACTTTTGTATTCGCTGCCGGCAATCACACGCATGGGCGCACCAACGAATCCATGGTGGTCGAAGATGCGGCATTGAAGCGTGGGGTGTTGCAGCACCGCTTGCTGCGCGTACGCTTCGGCATCGGGCAGGGAAGAGAAGATGGCGCAACTCATTGCATCAATCTCACCCACACTCGCGGAGAAGTGCACCGCAAACTCTCCCGGCTGCATACACTCATTCCATGTCGAGGGCCGAGCGGCAGGGTTATAAAGCGGGGTCATCCGCAAAGCAACGGGCATGACATGAGTTTACCGAAGCAACGGTGTGAACCCTCGCTGTGGTTCTTATGGATTGGCTTTGGCTTCTTAGCCGCCTGTGATGGATGGTTGTGCGGGTGGTGCTGTGGGGTCGTGCGCCTGCATGACGACTGTGCTGGTGGGTGTGCCCAGCATGATGCCTTCCTTATCAAACGCAATCAAAATTTTGCGGCGGATGGCGCGCAGCACGCCGTCGCGCTGGTTGGCGCGCACACGGATGTTCACCGGGTAGATGACCTCACGGCCGTTGATCTTGTCGACGCCCAGAATCTCCGGGTCGGCGATGGCGATCTCTGCAAAGGCCGGGTCGCGCCGCACCTCGGTCGCAAGCTTCAGCAGCAGCGCCATCACGCGATCAGGATCAAC
>JAMFTB010000168.1 GCA_026225595.1 Terriglobus sp.
GGTAAGACCACGCGTGTGCCGCCTGCGCTGCTGGAACTCGTCGCAGGCGAGGTCATCGTGCTGGAGCCGCGGCGCATTGCTGCTCGCATGGCTGCGCGTCGCGTGGCGTGGGAAATGAATGAGCAGGCGGGTGAAACCGTCGGCTACCAGGTTCGCTTTGAAGAGGCTGTCGGCCCGCGCACGCGGCTTCGCTTCGTTACGGAAGGCGTGCTCGTTCGCCGCATGTTAACGGACCCGCTGCTCACCGGCGTGGATGCCGTGGTGCTGGACGAGTTTCACGAGCGCCACATTGACAGCGACCTTGCGCTTGCGCTGCTTCGCCATTTGCAACAGACGCGCCGGCCTGAGTTGAAGGTCATCGTGATGTCGGCGACGCTGGATGCTGCGCCTGTCGCAGAGTTTCTGGGCGACTGCCCCATCGTCACGGCGCATGGCCGCGCCTTCCCACTCACCGTCGAGCACATGCCATACACTCCCGAGCAATTGCATGTGCAGGTGCGGCAGGCGATGGAAAAGCTGCTACGCGAAAAGCACGCAGGCCACACGCTGGTGTTTCTGCCGGGCGCTGCGGAGATTCGCCGCGTGATGCGCGAGTGCGATGGCGTTGCGCGAAGTGCGAGTTTGTTGATGCTGCCGCTCTACGGCGACCTGACACCCGCGGAGCAGGACCGCGCGGTGGGTCCAAGCGCGCAGCCCAAACTCATCCTTGCAACCAACGTTGCAGAAAGCTCCGTCACGGTTGAGGGCGTCACGGCTGTTATCGATTCCGGCCTTGCGCGCGTTGCAAGTGATTCGCCGTGGACTGGCCTGCCTACCTTGCATGTGCAGCGCGTCAGCCGCGCATCTGCAACGCAGCGCGCGGGTCGTGCTGGCCGCACCGCTCCTGGCCGTGTGCTGCGTCTGTATCCTGAGCAGGATTTTTTGCAGCGCCCCGCGCAGGATGTACCGGAGCTGCTACGTAGTGACCTGGCAGGCCTGTGCCTGCAACTGCGCGGCATGGGGCTTACTGTGGACGCGTTGCCGTGGCTGGATTCGCCACCTGCTGCAGCGGTGCAGGCTGCGGAGTCTCTACTGGATCGCCTTGGAGCAGACGGCGCTACAGGCAAGGCGATGGCGCGGTTGCCGCTTGCTCCCAGGCTTGCGCGCGTGGTGGTTGAGGCAGAACGGCGCGGCTGCGCTGCGGAAGGCTGCATGGCTGCGGCGCTGTTGTCTGCAGGTGTTTCGGTTGAGAAGAGTGACCTGCTTGAAGCGCTGGATGTGCAGGCAGGTGTCGTGGCCGATGACCGGCCTGATGCGCGTGTGACGCAGACGGCGCAGCAACTGCGGCGAATCGTCAAGGTTCCGAGAGACGCAAAGCACGGTGACGATGATGCGTTGCTCATGTCTGTGCTCGCGGGCTTTCCGGATCGTGTGGCGCGGCGACGCGCGGGCAAGGTGCTGCTGCTGGCCAATGGTGTCTCCGCAGAGTGCGCGAACACACCGCCGCAGTATGAGTTTCTGGTCGCTCTTGATGCGGAGGATCGTAAGGACAAGCCAATGCCCGTGGTGCGCATGACGTCACGCATTGAGCCGGACTGGCTGCTGGATCTCTTCCCGGATCATGTGCGTGAGCTTTCGGTGTTGAGCTGGAATCGCAGCGCTGAGCGCGTCGAATCGGTAACCGAGCTGCGCTATGACGACCTGCTGCTGCAGGAGTGGCGCGACTCCAAACCTGATCAAGCAGCAGCCGCGGCCATGCTGGCGCAGAAGGCGATGGAGCGCGGCATGGAGCTGTTTGTGGATGCGGCCGCGATGGAGAATCTGCAGGCACGCGCAACGTTTGCGGGGCTGCCACCGGTGAATGTGGAGGACGAGCTGCGCCGCGTGTGTGAAGGCATCGCAAGCTTTGCGGAACTGCGAAAAGCAGCCGAGCACCTGCCATCAACGCTTGAAGCAAAGCTGGATGCGCAGCGCCTGCGCGACCTTGCGCCTGCAACACTCAAGCTGAAACACGGCAAGCCCATGAAGGTGCATTACGAAACCGGCAAGCCGCCGTGGATTGCATCGCGCATGCAGGACTTCTTTGGCATGGAAGACGGCCCGCGCATTGGGCCGGATCAAACGCCCGTGGTGATGCATCTGCTGGGGCCAAATCAGCGCGCGGTGCAAACAACTGCAGACCTGCGCGGCTTCTGGCAGAGGCTGTATCCGGAGGTGCGCCGCGGCCTGATGCGCCGCTACCCGAAACAACAGTGGCCGGAGAATCCGCTGAAGCCTAATGCACCCACAAAGCCTGTATAGCCTCGCCGATTACTTCATGCCCAACGGATATTCCTTTGGTGGCGTGGCTCCCATCAGGTTGGTGACGAAGTAGTCCCAGCGCCGGCGCGTGATGTAGTCCTTGCTGTCGCCGTAACTGTGATGCGCGTTGGGCACCATCAGCAGATCAAAGTCCTTGCCCGCGCGCATCAGCGCATCCACCACCAGCAGCGTGTTCTGCATGGGCACGTTGTCGTCTGCAGTGCCGTGGACAAGCATCAACTTGCCCTTCAGATTCTTCGCCAGCGGCGCGTTCGCCTGGCTTTCATACGCCGCCTGGTTTGCGGAATCTTCAAGGCCGATCCACTCCTCAGCCCAGTCATCTTCATAGTCGCGATTGTCGTGATTGCCGCTCTCGCTCCAACCCACCTTGAAGAAATCCGGATAGCGGAACATGGCGCGCGCCGTGGCAAAGCCGCCGCCACTGTGACCCCATATGCCCGCACGCGACAGGTCGATGTACGCATACTTCGCCGCAAGCTGCTTCATGCCAGCGACCTGATCGGGCAACGTGTTGTCGCCCATGTCGCCGTAGTACTCATCCAGAAACTTCTTGCTGCGCAGCTCCGTGCCCATGCCGTCAATCGATACGACGATGAAGCCCAGCTCCGCCAGCGCCTCAGACCCTGCACTGCGTCCCAGTGTGAATTTGCGCTCACCGACCGAGCCAAGCGGGTTGGGATAGATGTAGTTGATGATCGGATATTTCTTCGTAGGATCAAAGTTCGACGGCTTGAACATCAGGCCATAGAGGTCCGTCTTGCCGTCGCGCGCCTTCACGCTAATGTTCTCCGGAGGATGCCAGCCGGTGGCCTTCAACCGCGAGATGTCGCCCGTGGCGATCTCCTGCAGGCGCTTGCCATCCGCATCGCGCAGCACGGCGATTGCAGGCGTCTGCGGCGTGCTGTAGCTGTCGGCAAAGTATTTGCCGTCTTCGCTGAAGTCGATGGTGTGATGCGCCTGCTCCGGTGTTAGCAGTTGCAGGCCATCATTCACCGCGCTGCCATCAAGCTTTACGCGATAGAGCGCCGAGTAGTACGGATCCCAATTTTTCTCATGCCCAACGCCGCGGAAGTACAA
>JAMFTB010000169.1 GCA_026225595.1 Terriglobus sp.
ACAGCTGCGTAATGTGCGCCACATCCGGCTCCACGCGCGACACGAGTGCCACTGCCTCCAGCTGACCGGTTCGCGTGTCCTGCACGACGAACGAGTGTTCCGCGTCAAAGACACCGCAACCGGGGAAGCGGACAATGTTGTGCAGGAAACGGAGCGATCCCTGCACACTGCGGTACTGGTCATTGATGTGCGAGTCGCCGTGGCCCTCGTATGCGCGATGGATCAGGTCGCCCGCGGGCTGGTAGTGCGGCGGAACCCAGCGTGTCAGCTTCAGGTGCGGCGGCAGAGCTACGTGTGGTTCGTCGTTGCGGCGCACAAGGCCGTTTTCCGGAATCAGTTCGCGCAGGTCGGGCAGGTCCACTTCCATAAACAGCCGCGTGTGTGAGGCGAATCCCTGCTCGTGAAAGACCTCCTGCAGCGTGCCGTTTGAGAGCAGCAGCTGCGACTCCACGCGGTCTACGCCGGGCGTGTGTTGCAGCATGGGCAGCAGGTGGTTCAGCAGCAATGCTTCAATCTGGGGCGCTTCTTCGCCCACGGCGAACACGTCACCCACCACGGCCTTCTGCGTCTCATAGACGGAGAAGCAGTAGCCGCGGACGAGGCCGGTGGAGCGCTCCACCGCAACAAAGCCCGGAAGGATGCGCGAATCCAGGTAGTTCAACAGCAGGTTGATGGATTGGGTGTAGTCCCAACGCAGACGTTCGCGCCACAGACGTGACTCCTCGCCCAGCAGCGCGCCCAGGTCGCGGCCGGTAAACAGGCGCAGATCGCGAATATCGTAACGGTCAAGCACAGTCAGCGCACAGTCCATGTGGGTAAACACACACACGCAAAAGCCTAAATGCCTACGGGCCAATAGCGTACGCAAAGCGTGAGGAGGGAACCTGAATGGTTCTCCTGCTATTTTTCTTTGGGCATATGCGTCTCATGTCCTGCCGGACGGGCCTCCTGCGCGGAGGGCGGGTGCTCACGCACCTTTTTCCTGCTTTGCGTGGCCTTCCCGTTGGTCAGGATTTGAAATTCATGCTGACGCCAGCGAAATGCAGGTCCTTCGACTTCGCTGTGCTCCGCTCAGGATGACAAGATTTGTGGAGATGCGTTTGATCCCGACCAGCGGAAGGCGCGAGGCGAAGCCAGTAAATAGGTGCGTGAGCACCCGCCCGGCGCGTAGCCGGCCCGTCCGGCAGGACATGTCTTTGAGTGAGCTGTTCGCAGCTTGTTTGTGCTACTTTTCAGCGGCCACGCGGTAGATCGCCAGCCCCTGCCAGTCGTTGATGAACAGCAGCTTGTAGGCGCGCATGGGCAGCATGCGGCGCAGTGATAGTGTGTCGTCCGTGCGGATGACGAGGATGTGCTCCTCGTCCGGAATGCCGGTGATGACGGACTGCTTCTCCGTCGCCGACTCTTCCTGCAGATAATGCCGCAGTGGCTGGTTGCGGTAGAAGCACAGGCCGTAGTCTGTATCGCGGCGGATATGGTAGGTCACCAGCAGCGGCACGTCGGGAGCCATCTTCGCAATCTGCGCTGCCAGCGGTCGTGCGGAGTAATTCTCATCCAGCAGCCAGCCGTTGGTGTGCAGCAGGAAGAACAGCAGCAGCAGTACGGGCATCAGCGTAAGCGAACGGATCCACTGCAGGCCGAGCCGCTTGGTCAGCAGCACAATGGCCGTGCCGAATGCGCCCGCAATCAACAGGGCGATCAGCAGTGTGCGCGCTGGTGGAATCATGCGCTGGTAGACCATGTACTGCGGGCACAGCAGCAGCACAAATGTCAGCAGGCCGGTGGTTACGCCGTGCGCCACCAGCAGCCAGCCCGGCAGGCCGGTACGGCGAACACGGTTCAGGTAGTCGCCCGTAAGAATGGTGATGGGCGGGATGGCCGGCAGAATGTAGCCCGGCAGCTTCGACCCGGAGAACGAGAAGAAGATCACCGGGAAGACAGCCCACAGCACAAGGAACTCCGGAAAGGCGTCGCCCGCGCGGGTGTGGCCCAGGTAGCGCGCGGGCTTGTGCCGCACAATCCACTCCGCCCATGAAATCTCCACGGAATCCCACAGAGCGCGCAGTGCCAGCACCGTCCACGGCATCAGCGCCAGCAGCAGAACGATCAGGTAATAAAAGGGATTCTGGTGGTGCTGGTAGCGGTTGGAGGCAAAGCGCTCCAGGTTCTGCTCAAACAAAAAGAACTTGTAGAAGGTGGGGTTTCGCAGCTGCACCGCAATGTACCAGGGCAGCACCATCACCAGGAACAGTACGAGGCCGGGCAGCCAGATCATCCGGCGCAGCACCTGCCACTCGCGCCGCAGACCAACAAACAAAAGAATGATGCTGACACACAGGAAGATGGCGACTGGACCCTTTGCCAGCGTGGCCACCGCGCCAAAGAAGTACAGATCAAACAGCCAGAATTTCTTGCCCGTCTCGTACCACGCATACCAGCCAAGCATGGCGATGCAGAAGGGTGCAGCCAGCTGCATGTCTGTACTTGCGCCGCGCGCAAACGCGATGACGGCGGCTGCCGATGCGGTGATCAGCGCTGCATCCAGATGCCCGCCAGGGCGGAAGCGCCGCATATGCAGAAAGATGAGGAAGACCAGAGCGAACGCGCCGGTTGCGGAGGAGATGCGCGCGGCCCAGTCGCTCTTGCCAAACTCCTTGTAGAAGCTCATGGTGCGCCAGTAGTACAGCGCGGGCTTCTCCAGCCAAGGATGCCCATACAGAATCGGCGTAATGGTGCCGCCTTGCGCGCACTTGAAGCTGGCATGAATGTCAGCCCAGCGAAGCGACTTGGGCCAGACGCGAGCATGCAGGGCGTGGCACACGTCGGAGTGCTCGGTCAGCATTTCGCTGGCAATCTGTGCGTAGCGCGGCTCATCTGCGCCCACCAGGCCAATCTCCGGCTGCGTAAACACGACGCCGCCAAGGCGCAGAGGCATCAGGCCATAGAACAGCAGCAGGCCAGTGATGGAGCAGAGGATGAGCAGTTCGCGCGCGGTGCAGCCGCTCTCAGACTGCAGCCAGCGTCGCCATGCGGGCAGCGCGGCAGACGGATCAGCCGGCTCAGGATCGGTCTGTGGGTAGCTGCTCACCGTGTGATTTGCGGCCGTAGGAAGGCGGCGGACACTTGGCCCAGCCGGCACCCTGCCGCGGTCGAGTTCGAGGCTATCAGAGTTGCCCCGAAAGGGCCGCAGCAGTTTGTGAACTAGCTCCAGCGGTCTGTGAACCGTCTGCATCCTGCGCGGATTCGGCCGGGATAGATTCTTCTGCGACCGCGCGTTGCACTTCCGACTCCAGCTCTTTCAGAATGCGATCGATCGCCGCGGGGTAAGGTCCATCCAGCGTGCAGCCTGCCGCATTGCGATGGCCACCACCGCCGCAGCGGCTGGCCACGTGCGACACATCCACCAGCGACTTGGACCGCAGCGAAGTGCGGAAGCGCTGCGGCGAGCCGGGCATCTCCCGCAGAAAGGCGGCGGCCTTCACGCCGGCAATGGAGATGAGGTAGTTCACCGTGCCTTCGGAGTCCTCGTCCGTGGCGTCCAGCTCGTTCAGGTCCTTCTGCGTGATGTAGGTCCACGCCAGCGCACCGTCAATCTGCACACGCGACAGCGCCACGCCCAGCAGGTGAATGCGCGCGGCAGGCACGGAGTAGAAGACATCGCGCGCCACCGTGTCGGCCTTCGCGCCCAGGTCAATCAGGGCGTGGGCCAAAGTAAATGTCTCTGCCGATGTGCCGGGATAGGTGAACGATCCGGTGTCCGTCATCAGCGCGGTGTACAGGCAGGTGGCCACGGCGGCTGTAATCTTCACGCCGGCGGCCATCGCAATCTCAAACACCATGGCGCCCACGGCAGACGCGTCCGGATCAATCCAGTTCAGCGTGCCGTAGTTCATTCCGGTCAGGTGGTGGTCAATGTTGATGACGAACATGCCATCGATGCCGCCGATGCCGGTGCGCAGTGTGCCGTCGCACTCCAGGATGATGACTGCGTCATAGCTGCTGGCGTTGATGGACGAAGTCTCACGGATGCTATCCACGCCGGGCAGCGTGCGGTAGACCTGTGGCACAGAGTCTGCCAGCACCATATCCACCTGTTTGCCCATGGCCTGAAGAATGGCGCCCATCGCCAGCACAGATCCGACGGCGTCCCCATCCGGCCGCGCGTGCGAGACGACCAGGAAGCGCTCGCGCGCAACGATCTCCCCGACAATGCGCTGTATGAGCGAGGCTGCGCTCACTACACCACCGCGGTGTTCATGGGCGTCTTCAAAGTCATCTGGCAAAGCGGCGGTAAGTGGCATTAGCGCTGAGCAGCCTCCGGTGCGGTACCGCTGGCACTACGGCGGCCCTGGCGCTTTTTCATCCGCGTCAGCAGCGTATCCATGCGAGCGTTCATCTTCTCAGATCGGTCAATGTGGAACATCAACTCCGGCAGGTGGCGCACGCCCAGGCGTTCCAGCAGCGTGCTGCGGATGTAGCCACGGGCAGCCTTCAGGCCCTCCAGCGTGCTCTCTTCTTCGGTCTCGTCGCCCGCCACGGCAATGTACACATGGCCGCTTTTGCCGCCCGGTTCCAGCGTCACTTCCGTCACATTGGTGGAACCAATCCGCGGGTCAGACAGCTCACCGTCAATAATGACGCTGATCTCCTCGCGCAGGGTCTCCTGCACGCGGTTGCGATGATGCGTTCTTCCACGGTGTTCTGGCATGGCTTTTCGACCTCTTTGACAGTACAGAATAACAAACAGGATTGGCTAGATTGCTGTCTTGAGGAATACATTGCGGCAATGAATTTCTTTGCCGGACAGTAAAGTTTTGCATTCCGGCGGTAGACGGCCACCGTATTGGATGGTGAGCAGGGAATTTGAGCCAAGGGCGTCGAACCTGTCGCCCCCGTCCCAAAGGCAACAAAGAACCTGCCAAGGCTTGGGCTCGTGTAGTAGCGCAACACTGAGGTGCACAAAGCGCGTGACCGCGACTGACGACGAATTCCGAACCCTGATCGGGTCGCATAGTTCCATGGTGTTTTCCGTGGCTCTGCGCCTGGTGGGAGACCGTGGCCTGGCGGAGGAAGTAGCGCAGGACGTCTTCCTGGAGCTGCACGCATGGCTGCCGCGGCTGGAGAGTCCGGACCACGTGCGTCACTGGCTGCGCCGCGTGGCCACGCATCGCTCCACAGACGCGCTGCGCCGCCGCATGGTGAGGCCAGAGGGCCAGCGCGAGGACTGGGACGAGAAGTATGAGCCCGCCGTGGCCAGCGAGGGCGACTGTAGCCCCATGGGTGTCGCGATGGAGCGCATGCTGATGTCGCTGCCGGAGTCGCAGCGAACGGTGCTGGTACTGCGCTACGGCGAAGACCTCTCGCCGGAAGAGATTGCAAAGACCACCGGAGATCCGGTGGCGACAGTAAAGAGTCACCTGCAGCGCGGCCTGCAACTGTTACGCCGCAAAGGTTCCGTGGTGCTGAAGGAGTACGTCCGTGGATAAACAAAACGCTGAATTTAACGCCGAACAGAAACGCAGTTTAGACAACGAAGATGTGTCGGCTACCGGGCTTTCCGCTGAGCCAGCTGAGCTTTCCGCTTCAGAAGCGGCCGCGGTTGAGGCAGAGCTTCGGCACTGCCTGGCGCATGTGCCCGCGCCGGAGGGCTTCACCGAGCGCGCAATTGCGCGTGTCTCCGCGAAGGCTGCCCAGAGCGAATTGAAGACTGCCGTGCGCGAGCAAGCGAAGACGCAGCGGCGGTCGACACCGTTTGCCAAAGCGCAGCAGCCCGCCGCGTGGTGGACAGCCATTGCAGCAATGCTGCTGCTGGCCGTCGGCGGAGACGTTGCGTATCTGCACCATCAGCGGCAGCAGCGTGAGGCTGCGGTGCAGCAGGATGCGGAGCAGCAGATGGACCGCGCCTTCCAGCTGACCAATCACGCGCTGGACAAGGTGCAGGGCGGCATTGACCGCACACAGGCCGGCAAATTTACAGAGATTGCAGTACAGATCGGAAAGTAAGAAGGGGTAAGAACCATGACTCAATCAATTTGGAAAAACGCTGTAATGGTGATGGCCCTTGGCGCACTCTGCGCCGCCGGTACTGCCCGGGCGCAGATGCAGCCCACAGCCGTTGAAGGTGCGCAGC
>JAMFTB010000170.1 GCA_026225595.1 Terriglobus sp.
CACATACTCGCCCGCGCCCATCAGCTTGATGATGGCCAGCGACAGGTCAGGGTAGTGGTCCGGATCGCGCTCACGCTCCGCGGTAAGAAAGTCGTTCAGCGCCTTAGCATCCGGCTGCGTGGGCAGTGCTACCGGCTGCGGCAGGTTCGCGCTTGCGGTGTGGACGAGGTCGACAATGCGTGCCCACCGATCCGGCGACTTCACCACCCGCCGCAGACTGCTGCGATGCGCCGTCTCCAGCGCCATTGCCGCGGTTTCATTCGCGGCAATCATCAGGTCTTCAATCATGTCCATGGCGCGGTTGTGTTCCGCGTTGTTCATGGAGAGCACGCGACCATCAACGACCACGGGCGTCGCCTCTGCACGGCGAAAGTCAAGCGCGCCTGCACGCTGCCGAGCCGCGCGCAGCCGCTGCGCTGCTTCGTCCTGCAGGTGCAGCTGGTCAGCCAGCGCTGGCGTTGCGTGCAGCAGCGTGTTGCCTGCGGCGTCACTGGTTGCGTCAGCAGCTCCATCAAGCCACGGCCCCACGCGGCTGTACGCCAGCTGCGCGTGGTTGCACACGCGTGCGGGAAACATCTTCAGGCGGCGCAGCGAACCATCTGCCGTTACAACAAACTCGGCGACCATCGCATCGCGATCTTCGGCGGGGTTCAGGCTGGTAAGGCCCGTGCTCAGTACCGTGGGCAGCATGGGAAAGTTACGCGCGGTGGTGTACACCGTCTGCGCCTGCCGCTGCGCAAACTGGTCGATAGGAGAATTCTGCGCCACAGTTGAGACCACATCCGCAATGCCCACACGCACGCGGATACCACCATCCGGCAGCCGCTCTGCCCACTCAACCTGGTCCAGATCGCGCGAACTGTCGTTGTCGATCGACGACCAGAGATCGTCGCGCAGATCGACGCTGTCGCTTGCGGCTGAGCCATGGGCGGCGGCAACAATGGCGCCCAGTTGCTGCGCCTGCCCCGGCATCGGAGTCAGGTCAAAGCCTTCCCGCTGCATCTCTGCGGCGGCGGAGGCGGCAAGGTCAAAACGCTGGGGCGGTGCGGAATGTGTGGGCTGGCTCATATGTTCGGTCACGTCCGTCGTGTGATGCTTAGAATGGTCGCAGGAGCCATCCTCTTGATCGTTCGTGTCCTTCTTCGCACCCTGCTCGTTATCGTTTGCGTCGCCGTGCTGCTCTACATTGCAGACTCCGTAATGTGGCAGGTGAAGCTGTCGCATGGCAAGGGTTTTGACACCGTGGAGGTCATGCGCGTGACCGTGGCCACGCTGAAGAGCAAGAAGGAAGAGTACTACTATGACGGCAAGGACACGGTGCAGTGCTCCAACAGCTACCTGCCCATGATTTCATCGCAGGGCATGGTCACGCCGTGCTGGTACCTGAAGACGCACCGTCTCGTCCGCACGGACTACTAGACCGTCCTGGCCGAATAAAACTATCTGATTTTTAAGTTACAAACGGACTACTAAGCTTCGTCATCCGCATGCGGAGCTTCGGGCTCAGCCACGCTAGGGATGTGCCCCAAGCCAGCGGCGGGCACCAAAGTCCGTAAGGACGCTGCCCGCCAGCAAGCCTACACTGATGACCAATGCGCCCCCGGCCCATGCCACGTCCATGCGGCCACGCTGCAGGAAGAAGTCCAGAATGCCGAAGACCAGCACCAGCACTGCAGCCTCTGCCATAAAGGCAGAGCCGCGGCGTGCGGCCAGCGTCAACAGCTCTAACAACGCTGCCGTGCGCGTGCTGCGGCGATCCTGCATGGTTGCAGGGCGCGACGTTACCAGCTGCGGGCGTGATTGTGTGTCAGAAGATGAACGAACAGAATCAAGCTGAATACCCGGAGCCTGACCCGGCGGAGAAAGTGTTTTACGAACAGTCTGTGCTGCGGAATTGTGAAACATAAAAGCCTGCCTTTGTTACATCCGCAGTATCTCATGCGAGCCGTGAATAAGTTATCAATGCCGTGTAAATGCATGTTTTTACGTTACTTATGCATAAGTATGCATGTTATTAAAACCCGCGCTAAATAATCTTATCCCAGCCGTTTCATGCACTTAGATAAGTAACTTCCGCTCGCGCAGATGTAGCACCGCTGCCGATGCGATTCACGCGGCTGAAACATTCCTGTTATGTGCGATGCACGGAGAATTGTGCATTCGTTCTTGTGCTGCTCACGGTCTCTTATCGCACTCCGGCGAACCTAGGAGGCGAAAGAGGGCACTCCGCCCAGGGAGAGCAGACACATGCAGACGGGTTCGCAGATCTCGTGCATCTGGAAGCAGGAAGACGCAGCAGGGAACTACGCGACGGGTGTTTCGCTCCACAGCCACACCAGCATGTCTGAAGAGAGCCTCATCTTCATTCAGAACATGGGAATGGGCTTGCCGGGCGTTAAAAAGATTTACCAGCGCTACTCCACCCGCTGCAAAGAGCTCTACGGCCTGACCCTGGACTTTGAGAGCGCGCACTGGCGTCCGCCGCTTATGCCGCGCATGGGCTTTGACCTTGAGTTCAAGCAGATTGCCGATCAGGGGCTGCGCCCGCTGGTCTCCATCACCGACCACGACAACATTGAAGCGCCCATGCTGCTGCGCACCGTGCCTGATGCCCGCAGCATCCCCGTCTCGGTTGAGTGGAGCGCGCCCTACGGCATCACCTGCTTCCACCTCGGCATCCACAACCTGCCCAGCGCCGACGGCCGCATGTGGATGGACCGCTTTGCCGCAGCAACCGCCAAGCCAGACGATAAGGTGATCG
>JAMFTB010000171.1 GCA_026225595.1 Terriglobus sp.
GAGACCGTCTTTATGATGCCCGCGGAGAAGTACACCTACGTGTCATCCCGGCTGATCAAGGGCGTCTACCAGCTGAACGGCGACATCAGCGAGCTGGTGCCGCCACTGGTGCTGCAGCGCCTGCAGGAAAAGCGCGCAGGCCGCACACCGGAGCTGGGCGGCGAAGCCCCCGGGGAAGTTTAAGCCTCAAAAAGCAAAGGGCAGAACGCCAAGGACGCTAAGGTTTCGCCAAGGACGCTAAGGAAGACATCGCTGCCCTTTGTATTTCCTTCGCGTACTTGGCGTATCCTTAGCGTTCTGGTTTTGTTCTTAGCCTGGCTGCCACGGAAGTTTAAGAGAAACCTCAACGCCGGTTGGGTAGAATCAGAGTCATGAGCGCAGCCGTTGCCGATGTTCTGACCGCCAAAAAGATTTTCTCTGACCGCATTAACCGCATTGAGATTTCAGCCACCATGGCCATTACCGCAGAGGCTCTGCGGCTGAAACAAACAGGCGTTGACCTGGCCGACTTCGGCGCGGGCGAGCCCCACTTTGCCACACCCGAGCACATTAAGCGCGCGGCCATTGAAGCGATTGAAAAGAACTACACCAAGTACACCGCGGTGTCGGGTATCCCGGAGGTTCGCCGCGCCATTGTGGATCGCCACGCAACGGACTTTGGGTCGAGCTATGCACCGGAAGAGTGCGTCTTCGCCACCGGCGGCAAGCTGGCGCTGTTCAATGCGATGGAGGTCCTGATCGACCACGGCGATGAGGTGATTCTGCCTGTGCCCTACTGGGTTTCGTACAAGGACATCATCCAGTTTGCCGGCGGCACGCCCGTGTATGTACACGCGAAGGAGCAGGAGAACTTCCGCATTACCGCGGCCATGATTGAGGCAGCGATTACTCCGAAGACCAAGGCCATCATCCTCAACTCGCCGTCGAACCCGTCGGGCGCGGTGATGAGTGCGGAGGATGTGGAGAGCATTGTGCGGCTGGCGCATCGCAAGGGTATCTACCTGATGCTGGACGAGTGCTACGTCTATTTGAATTTTGAAGGCGAGCCCGTCTCCGGTGGATCGTTTACGGACTGCAAGGAGCACCTGATCGTGCTCGGCTCGCTGTCAAAGACGTATGCCATGACGGGCTGGCGCGCGGGCTATGCCCTGGGCCCCAAGCCCATCATTGCGGCCATCAGCAAGCTGCAGTCGCAGAGCACCAGCAACACGTCAACGCCCATCCAGTACGCATCCATCGCGGCTGTCAGCGGATCGCAGGATTGCGTTGCAGAGATGAAGGCGGATTACATCACGCTGCGTGACCGCATTCTTGCCGGGCTCAAGACGATTCCGGGCATTACCTGCACGGTGCCGCAGGGCGCGTTCTATGTGTATCCCAACGTGAGCAGCTTCTTTGGCCGCAAGGACGCCATCTCCGCAGCGCAGATTGCATCGCGGCTGCTGGGCGAGGCGCACGTAGTCTGCGTTCCCGGAGAAGCCTTCGGCACGGAGGAGCATCTGCGCTTCTCGTACGCCACGTCTGCGGACGTGATCGACAAGGGCATTGAACGGATGCGCACCTTCTTTGCGGGGCTTGTCTAAATGACGACGAAGGGATTGGGCAAGCTGGTACCTGTGGTGCTTGCCGGTGGCAGCGGCACACGCTTCTGGCCGCGTTCACGCAAGAGCCGCGCCAAGCAGGTGCTGGCTCTCTCCGGCGGCGAGGCCACCATGATCCAAGAGACTGTTGAGCGGCTACTGCCGGTGGCTCCGGTCACTGACTTTCTCGTCATCACCAACAAGCTGCTGGCAGAAACCATCGCGGGCCAATTGCCTGAGGTACCCGCAACGCACATCATCTGTGAGCCGGTTGCGCGCAACACCGCGCCCGCATGCGCGCTGGCCGCCATGATTGTGGAACGCACATCGCCGGAGACGGTGCTGGGCGTCTTCCCTTCGGACGCAGTCGTCGTCGACCAGAAGCGCTTTGCGGATGTGATCCGCGCGGGCGTGCAGGTGGCTTCCGCAGGCGCAAACATTGTGGTGCTGGGCGCTCCACCCACGCGGCCTGAGACGGGCTATGGCTACATCTACCAGGGCGATGACACCGCGTTCGCCGGTGTGACCATCCCTACGCGCCGTGTGCAGCGCTTTACCGAGAAGCCGCAGATTGACCGCGCTATTGAGTTTGTTGCCGACGGCAACTACGCGTGGAATGCCGGTATCTTCCTGTGGTCGGCGCGCACACTGTGCGACGCCATCCGCGAGCACAGCCCCGCGATGGTGGCTCCGTTGGAACGCATTGCAGCTGCCTTTGGCACGCCGGAGTTCGATGCCATCTTCGCCGCCGAATATCCCACCGTGGAAAACATCTCCATTGACTACGCCGTGCTGGAGCCGCGCAGCGCCAAGGGCGCTGCAGGCAACATCTACTGCCTGCCTGCGGACTTTGGCTGGAACGATCTTGGATCGTGGGCAGCGCTGCACGAGCACCGCATGTCGCAGGGCGGCAGCCACGGCCACGCCAACATTGTGGAGAGCGGACACTCCCTGCACCTGGACGCCTTTGGCAATTACGTCTACGCCCCCGGCAAGACGGTGGCACTGCTGGGCGTAAGCGACCTGATTGTGGTGGAGACGGAAGACGCCATCCTGATCACCACACGCGCACAGTCTCAGAACGTGGGCCGCGTGGTGAGTGAACTGACCAAGAGCGGCCATACGAAGCTGGTCTAAGCACTGTCCTGCCGGACCGCCCGCTACGCGCGGTGCGGGTGCTCACGCACCTTTATTACTCCTTCGGGTGGGCCTCCCGTTGGTCGGCAGGAGGATTCATCCCGACCATCGGGAGGGGCGAGGCGAAGCCAGTAAAAAGGCGTGCAAACGCCCGCCCCGTGCGTAGCGGGCCCATCCGGCAGGACAGCCTGGAAACCAAATGCACAACAGTGGTACATCGGCGTGGCACGCGCGGATGGGATAATCAGCCAAAGAGATGAGCGACCCAAACACCTCACCGATCGCCGTAAAATTTGGCACCGACGGCTGGCGCGGCATTATTGCCGACGACTTCACCTATGCCAACGTCCGCGTAGCCGTCCACGCCATTGCACACTACGTTCTTGCGCATGAAGATGCGGCGAAGGGCGTGTGCGTGGGGTATGACACACGCTTCGGCTCACCGCAGTTTGCGCAGCTGGCCGCGGAGGTGCTTGCAGAGGCCGGCATCCCGGTGCTGCTGGCTGGCGATGTAACGCCAACGCCCGCGCTGAGCTACGGCGTGAAGCTGCGTGGAGCTGCGGGTGGCGTGATGATTACGTCCTCGCACAATCCCGCGCAGTGGAATGGCGTGAAGTACAAGGCCAGCTACGGCGGGTCCGGCTCGCCGGGCATCATCAAAAAAATTGAAGCCTACCTGGGCGCTGCGCCCGTGAAGGCTGCGACGAAGGGCACCATCACCAAGGTTGATTTTCTGCCGGATTACATTGCAGCGGTCGAAGCATTTGCAGACTTGCCGCTCATTGCGAAGTCAGGCCAGCGCTTTCTGATTGACAGCATGTATGGTGCAGGCGCGGGCGTGTTGCGCGGCATCTTCACGCGCGCAGGTGTGGACTGCATTGAGATTCGCGCGGAGCACAACCCGCTCTTCCCCGGCATTAATCCGGAGCCGATTCTGCCGCACATTGCGCTGACACAGAAGAAGGTGGTGGAAGAAAAATGCGCCGCCGGACTGGTCACCGACGGTGACGCAGACCGCATTGGCAGTGTGGACGAGCACGGCAACGTTGTGGACGCGCACAAGATTTATTCCATCCTGCTGTGGTGGTTGCTGGAGCGCAAGAAGTGGCCCGGCGACGTGACCCGCGCCTTCAACACGACGAAGATGCTGGACCGCATCAGCGCGAAGTATGGCCGCACGCTTTACGAGCACGGCATCGGCTTCAAGTACGTCTGCGATTACATGCTGGACGACAGCAAGGACATCCTGATTGGCGGCGAGGAGTCAGGCGGCGTTGGCATCAAGCGCCACTTGCCGGAGCGTGACGGCATCCTGAATGCGTTGCTGATTGCCAACGTGATGGCCGAAGAGAACAAGACGCTGGGTGAACTTGTCGCCATGCTGCAGGCAGAGTTTGGTGAGCACCAGTACGGCCGCATTGACATGCACATTGATGACCGGCTGAAACAGAGCGCCATCAAGCGCGCGTCCAGTGGTCTGACAGAGATTGCCGGATTCAAGGTCCTCAAGACCGAGGATATGGACGGCATCAAATTCTACCTGGACAACCCTGAGGCAGCCGGTCTGAAGAACGCCGCGGAGACGTGGCTGCTGCTGCGCGCATCCGGCACGGAGCCGCTGCTGCGCGTTTATAGCGAGTCCACATCGCAGGCTGCGGTGACTAAAATTTTGAAGGCTGCTGAGCAGTTTGTGTTGGAGGGTTAGTTGGCTGCTGTAAACGTAACGGCCAAGGGCCTGTTGTTTGATCTGGATGGTGTGCTGATCAGCTCCATTGACAGCGCCACGCGCTGCTGGCGCCGCTGGGCCGCGATGTATGACGTGCCGGACGCGGCAAACTTCGTGCTGCCGCACGGCCGTCCCGCGCGCGACATTGTCATCATGCTGCGGCCGGACATTGACCCCGACGAGGGTCTGCGCGTGATTGAAGACATGGAGATGGAAGACACGGGCGACATTCAGGTGCTGCCCGGCGTCCGTGAACTGCTGGCCTGCCTGCCGCCGGAGCGCTGGACGATTGTGACCAGCTGCACGCGTCGCCTGCTCGACGCGCGTTTGAAGGCAGCCGGTCTGCCGGAGCCGGACAAGCTGATTACGTCCGACATGGTCACGCGCGGCAAGCCTGATCCTGAGCCTTATCTGCGCGGAGCCGAGGCTCTGGGGTTTGCGCCGGAAGACTGCATCGTCGTAGAGGACGCGGTGAGCGGCGTGATGGCTGGTGTTGCCGCCGGCTGCCCCGTACTGGCAGTGTTGAGTTCCACGCCTCGTATTGAACTGAAAGCAGCAACGTGGATTGCACGCTCGCTGGCACCGGTAAAGGTTGTGGCCGATGCGGATGGATTGCATCTGACCATCCCACTGGCCCGAAAGAACTAGACGCGCGCCTGTACATCGCCTCACAATTGACCTGCCATGAAAAGAAGCTCATCGGTATCTCTGCAGGTTGTCATTGTGCTCATTGGCATGGGTGCGCTTGCCTTCATGCTTTGGGAGCCTCAAGTCGAGGGCAGGAACGCGCACGCCACCCTCTTTCAGATTTTCAGCGGTGTTTGAGAGACGTTTCAGAGCCCTGTCGAGCTAAAGTCCGAGAACGACGCGACGCTATAAAGAAATCAATCACCCAGCCTTCGATATATTGATTGACACCGTTCTCCAAGTGGAGACTCGGGGGTTCAATCATGATGAACAAACCTTCGGTAAATACGTCGGCACGCACGGCGCGCGCCGGGACTTCAGCCGATAGCGGGACACCGAGAATACGTCCCGAACAGTACGATCGCAGGAGCCCCCGGCGAACATCCCGGCTCATCGTTCATTCATCGGGTTTCTCGCGTTCACCCTCCTTCGGAACTCCGTTGCGCAGCGCACACAGCAGCCCTCCGGAAGTCTGTCATTTGAGACGGCATCGGTAAGGCCCGCAGCGACGGGGGCATCTCCGCAAGGGGTCGAGTGGATGATGCCGGGTCTCACGAAAGTCTCTCCACCCGCAGGTCTGCTCACCATGACTGCGCCCCTCGCAGTCTTCATCATCTTCGCCCTGGAC
>JAMFTB010000172.1 GCA_026225595.1 Terriglobus sp.
GCCCCTGGATGACGAGACCCTCGCCCCAGTTGTCACCTTCAAGCGGCGAGTAGGTGGCCAGGCCTACACGCTTCACACCGGGTAGCGCACGCAGCCGGTCCTGCAACGTGTCATACAGCCCCTGCAGCCGAGGCGGCTGATAGCCCGCGTCAAACGGGCTGACGTGCAGCACGACACGATTGTCCCGCTCCACACCAAAGTTCTGATGCTCCAGCTTGTCCAGCGAGCGCGTCAGCATGGCCGCCGTCACCAGCAGCACCAGTGATAGCGCAGCCTGCAGAACCACCAGTGAACGCTGCAGCAGCGACGAACTGTCTCGCGTGGAACGGTTCGCTCCGCGCAGAGCCTCTGCCGGATCAGCATGGGATGTGATCCACGCTGGCGCCATGCCGAAGACAATGCCCGTGAGTAGCGACAGACCAAATGCAAAACCCAGCACCACCGGCGATGGATTCGCATCGATGGGCAGGTTCGTGGCGTGTGGGAACGCAAGGCCCAGCAGCAGCCGTGTGCCGCCATAGGCCACCGCAACACCCACCAGTCCACCCACGCATGCCAACACAATGCTCTCCGTCAGCATCTGCCGCATCAGCATGGACCGCTGCGCCCCCAGCGCCATGCGTATGGATGTTTGCGTCTTACGCGCGAGGCCGCGCACCAGCACCAGGTTGGCAATGTTGGCGCATGCAATCAGCAGCACCAAGCCCGAGATGGTCATGAGGATGCGCAACCCTGTCCCCGCCTGCTGCTGCACGTTGCCAATACCAACCGCGGCGGGTGTCAGCACAAGATGTGTCCTGGCTAGGTCCTGCTTTGTGTCTGCCCTCTGGTAAACCGGCACCTGCGTGAGCCACTGCCGCAGCGTGCCACTCAACTTGGCCTGCAGTGCGGGCTGATTTACACCCGGCTTGATGCGGCCAATGATGTAAACCCAGTTCAGGTTTTTCCGGTGCAGAATCGAGGTCGACGTCAGAATCGGCTCGGAAGACATGGTCAGGTAAATGTCCGGCGGACGGTCGGACATGCGGTCGCCGTAGAAGCCCACGGGGGTGATACCCACGATCGTGACAGGATGCGTATCCACGGAGATCGTGCTGCCGACAATGGAAGGATCAGAGCCATAGTCGCGCTGCCACGCACGGTATGAGATCACGGCAGCCAACGGGCCGCCTTCACGATCATCGCTGCGTGTGAACAAGCGGCCCAGCCCGGGCGCAACACCCAGCGTGGTGAAGTAATTGCCGCTGACAAATTCAGATTTCGAGAAGTGTGCCTCCTGGCCGGAACCCTCACGGCGCAGGGTTACCCCGTTACCACCCGCCTGCACCGCCGCCATCTGCTCAAACTCCGGCACCTGGTGCTCAATGTCGTGATAAAAGTCATACGCAAAGATGGAGTACTTGTTCTCGCGTGGCATGCCTCCATTCACGCAGCAGTCGTCATCATCGCCCAGCCGCACCAGCGCGGAAGGATTCTGCACGGGCAGGTGGCTGAGCAGCACCGCATGCACCAGCGTGAAGATGGAGACGTTCGCTCCAATGCCTAGCGCCAGCGTAAGCACCGCGGTAATGGTGAAGCCCGGCGCGTTGCGCAGTTGACGCAATGCATAGCGAATATCGCTGATCAGTTGTGTCATCACGCCTCCTATGCTTCGGCCAGCAGCTGGCTCAGTTCGCCTTCAGCAACAACCTTGCCGTCAAACAGGTGCACCTGCCGCTCTGCATGTGCGGCAAAGCGCGGATCATGCGTAACCATGCAGATGGTTGCACCGTCAGCATGCAGCTCCTGCAGCAGCTTCATCACGGCCTCGCCGTTGCGCGAATCTAGGTTGCCGGTGGGTTCATCCGCCAGCAGGATGGACGGCGAGCCAGCAAGCGCACGCGCCACAGCCACACGCTGCTGCTGGCCACCAGAAAGCTGCGCAGGATAGTGCCGCATGCGGTGCGCCATGTTCACGCGCTCCAGCGCCTCCGTCACGCGACGCTTGCGCTCTGCAGCGGGCATGCCTGCGCGATACGTCAGCGGCAGCTCAACATTCTCTGCAACGGTAAGATCGCCAATCAGGTTGAAGCTCTGAAAGATGAAACCAATCTCCTGGTTGCGAATGCGCGAACGATCGCTGAAGTTCAGGTTCGCCACCTGCTTGCCGTTCAGCTCATAGCGGCCGCCGGTTGGTGTATCCAGCAGGCCAATGATGGAGAGCAGCGTGGACTTGCCGCAGCCGGACGGGCCGGACATGGCCAGATACTCGCCGCGGTTGATGGTGAGGTGAACACCGCTGAGCGCGTGCGTCTCAATCTCGTCGGTGTAGAAGACCTTCGTCAGTCCTTCAATGTGGATCAATGCGTCTGCCATAGTCTCTCCTCTACTCCAGTCGAATGTGGTCGGTGTTTTCCCAGCGGCTCATGTCTGAGAGGATGACGACGTCACCCTCACTTAGCCCCTGGATCACTTCAATGCTGTTGACGGAAGCCTTGCCTACCTTCACAGGTATGCGCACAGCGGTCTTACCGTCGGCGGAAAGTTTGAAGAGATTGATGGTTCCCTCTTCCGTGCTGCTGGCGGGCCTGCCTACGTAGACCACGTTGGTCATGCGATCCAGGTCAATGGTGCCGTCCACGCTCAGGTCTGGCCGCGCACCCTGCGGCAGCGCACCCTCAATCTCAACGTCGACAGTGACGGTGCCTGCAACAACCGCAGGATCAATGCGCATGACCTTGCCGTTGATGACGCCGTTATGCGTGTCCACCTCAGCCGGCTGGCCAATCTGAATGTCGCGCGCCTGCGTCTCCGCAATCTTCAGGCTTGCCTTCAGCTGATCGGGCTGCACCACCTTGGCCAGCGTAGTGCCCGGAGCAACGTGTTCACCCACCTGGTGCGGCAGGTCCACCAGCACACCGCTGATGCCCGCGCGAACGCTCAACGCATCCTGCTGCTTTTGCTTCAGGGCCAGCATGGCCTGCGCCTGCTGCACCTTGGTCTGCTGCACGGCAAGCTCAGTCTCAATGGTCTTCTCATTCAGCGTCAGCCGCTGATTTTCAATGTCGTTGCGCGTGGTCAGCTCGTCGGCCTTGCCCTTGGACGCCTTGTACGTCAGCCCGCTAATGACACCCAGGTCATACAGCGACTTGTCCGTGCTGGCCTGTAGCTGCGCCTGGTCGTGGTCTGCATGCACGGTGGCAGCTCCTGCACGCTGCGTCATCAGGTCGCTCTGCAGCTTGGCCTTCGTGTTGGTGTAGTCGGCCTGCGCGGCCTTCAACTGCAGCTGCGCATCCAGCAACTCCTGCTGCACCTGCGGATCGACCAGGTCCATCAGCTGCGTGTCTGGCTCAACCTTCGCTCCGGGCAGCACGCGTATGCGCACCACCGTCGCCTCCGTCTCTGCGGGGATGAGGCGTATGCGATCCTCGCGAGGCACCAGCGTGCCCGGCCCGCGCACCTGGCGCAGCATGGGGCCGCGCTTCACCGTGTCCGTCCAAACGCTGGCGCGCTCCACCAACGGGCTGGCCGGTTTCACGCGCATCGCAAGGATGGTCACTGCGATAACGACAGCAGCGGCAACACCCACCAGAATCAAGCGATTGCGCGACTTCTTCTGTTTCAGATCAGGTCTTGAGATATCCATGCGCTGTTATGCAGTGCACGACTCGCGCCAAACTCATATCATTTATAATCAATCATTTACGCCGACAACTTCACGCGAAGGTGTCCGTTTACGCGAAGCCATGTCCGGAAGTGGACACTGGCGCAATCCAAACGGCTATCCTGAAAACCATGAAACGAGCCATGCCGGATTTTCATCAGGTCCGCCGCAAAATCCAGAAGGATGCCCTCCGCGCCAACTCCGATCGCGACGAGGCCTTTGTGCAGGTGATCCGCTCCATCCCCAAGGGGAAGGTTTCAACCTACGGCAAGATCGCCGCTGCCGCGGGCTATCCGCTCTACCACCGCGCAGTCGCCAAGCTGCTGCGCACGGAACTCTCCGCGGTTCTGCCGTGGCATCGCGTAGTGGGCGCGGGCGGCCAGATCAAGCTGCGCTTTGACGCAGAAGAGGAGCAGCGCCTGCGCCTGAAGATGGAAGGCGTCACCTTCAACGGCAAGCTCATCGACATGGACAAACACGAGCACGAGCTGAGAAGCTGGGAAGCCTTCGAGTAAGCCATGAATCAATCGCACAACACACTTCGAGTTGGCCTTCTGGGTATTGGGCTGGAAACCTATTGGCCGCAGTTTGAGGGCCTGGAAGAACGCCTTCGCGGCTACCTGGGCGTTGTGCAGACGAAGGTTGAAGGAACAGGACGAACCGTCGTCAACCTGGGCCTGATCGACAACGCGCCTAAGGCCGTTGCAGCGGGCCACACCTGCCGCCAGCAGGACATCGACATCCTGCTGATCTATGTGACGACCTACGCCCTGTCGTCCACGGTGCTGCCCATCATCCAGCGCGCAAAGGTTCCCGTCATCCTGCTGAACCTGCAGCCTGAGGCGGCAATCGACTACGCCAGCTTCAACCGCATGACCGACCGCACAGCCATGACCGGCGAATGGCTCGCCTTTTGCAGCGCATGCCCCGTGCCGGAGATTTCGAACGTTCTGCGCCGCCTCTCGATCCCCTTCCAGCAGGTAACGGGCATGCTGCACGACGATCCGCAATGCTGGAGTGAGCTGGAGAGCTGGCTGATTGCAGCCGATGTACAGAAGACGCTGAGCCACAGCCGTATGGGCCTGATGGGCCACTACTACAGCGGCATGCTCGACATTGCAACAGACCTGGCACAGGTGAGCGGCCGCTTTGGCACGCATCTTGAGATCGTGGAAGTCGATCAGCTCAGTGCGCTGCGGCGCGATGTGAGCCGCGAACAGACGCTGGCAAAGGTTGAGGAGTTCCGTAGCTTCTTTGCGGTGGATGAAGAATGCTCCACGTCCGAGCTGGAGCGCGCGGCGCAGACAGCTGTTGCACTGGACGCAATGGTGGTCAACAACGATCTGGACATCCTTGCGTACTACTACATGGGCAGCGGCATCGCAGAAAACGAAGACACCATGAGCTCCATCATCCTGGGCACATCCATGCTCACAGGTCGCGGCGTGCCCGTTGCCGGCGAGTATGAGATCAAGAACGTACTCGCCATGAAGATCATGGATACGCTCGGCGCAGGCGGATCGTTCACCGAGTACTACGCCATGGACTTCAAAGACGACCTGGTGTTGATGGGCCACGACGGCCCCGGCCATCCGGCCATCGCGCAGGACAAGCTTCGCGTGCGGCCGCTGCGTGTGTATCACGGCAAAGTAGGTCGCGGCCTATCGGTCGAGATGGCCGTTAAGCATGGCCCAGTCACGCTGTTGTCTGTCGTTGAAGACAAGGACAAGGGCTTTAGCCTGCTGGTCGCCGAGGGCGAAAGCGTTGCAGGGCCAATCCTCGAGATCGGCAACACCAACAGCCGCTATCGCTTCCCACTGGGCGCGCGCGGATTCGTCGAAGCATGGAACGCCCGCGGCCCCGCACACCACTGCGCCATCGGCATCGGGCATCAAGGACTGCAACTGCGCCGCGTCGCAGAGCTGATGAACCTCGGCTTTCACCAGGTCTGCTGACAACACACCGCTGAAGAAATGCGGCTTTAGCCGCTGAGATTCGAATCTCGGTGGCTAAAGCCACGCTTCTTCTTTCGGATATCGATTTCTATCTCGGTGGCTAAAGCCACGTCATCCCGACCAATGGGAGGGGCGAGACGAAGCAGTAAAAAGGCGCGTGTGCGCCCGCCCCGCGCGTAGCGGACCCGTCCGGCAGGACTAATGATTTAGGGGCTGGATAACGGTCTCGCTGAAGCGTTCCATCTCTTCCAGCTGCGGACTGAACTGCAGTAGCAGCAGATCAACACCAGCCTCTGCAAAGCGGCCCACCTGGTCCTGCACCTGAGCCAGCGTGCCGGTAAGGCCTGAGCGCAGACCGCGGTTGGAGACGGAATATTCCTGCAGCGACATCTTCTGCTCAAGCTGGGTGCCCTGCAGCCACTGCTGATAGTTGGCAAAGCCCTTTGCGTTGCTGTTCACGTTTGTGATGCGATCCAGCTCTGCGTTCACATCCGCGTCGGAATCGCGCGTGAACGCATAACCCGCAACACCAAACTGCATGGGCCCAAGGCCAAAGCGTTCGCGACGCTCGCGCATGTCTTCAATCTTCTTTGCAACATGCTCCGGTGAATCTCCGTGCATCACGTAGGCATCGCACTTCTGCGCAATCAGGTTCTTTGCCGCCTCTGACTCTCCGCCCGCGTAGATAGGCGGCCGCGGCGTGCGCACGGGCTTGGGCTGCAGCACTGTGTTCGCGTCTTGTAGTAGCGGCCCTCGTGCGAGTACTTCGGCTCGGTCCAAAGCGCATTGACCACATCCAGCCACTCAGACGTGCGGCCGTAGCGATCGTCGTGCTGGTCAAAGTCCACGCCATACATCTTCGCCTCCTCCTCCCACCACGAGGAGACAACGTTCAGCGCAAGCCGGCCGTTGCTGATGCCGTCAATGTTCGCGGCCTGCTTGGCGAAGAGCGCAGGCGAATGAAACGTTGGCCGCACCGCAACCATCAGCTCCAGCGACTCCGTAACAGCAGCCAGCGCAGCAGCCGTGGACCAAGCATCCAGGCTCGGTGCATCGACTCCCTTGATGTCGTTCAGGTTCAGCTCTGCAACCAGGCTAAGGTCAAAGCCGATCTGTTCGCTGCGCTGAGCAAGCTTCTTGGTGTAAGCCCAGTTCGCCTGCATACCTTCGTCTTCCACGTTTCGCAGCCAGCCGCCAAACACCGGCATCCAGTAGCCAAAGCGCAACGGCTTAGGCACGGTTGATCTCGGCTTCCAGATAGTCGGCCAGATTCACAAACGGATTGAAACCAATAACACGCGGAGCATCGGCAACGAAGTTCGAAAGCGCGTTGATGTCGTAGTAGTAGATCTCGCCATCGCGATCATCCACGATGTACTCAATGCCGCCCACATCAATGCCCGCGGCCTGCACAATCGTCTCAATATTCTTGATCACGTCCGCGGGCGGCGTGTAGCCCTCAACGCGCAGGCCCGACTTCGAAGCCTCAAGCACGCACGCCGTATCCAGCGACTCGCCTGCCTTGGTCTGGCAGATATCCGCAGGACAAAGGTCAAATGTCTCGCCCGTCAGATACACCTGGATTGCATAGAGAAACTTGCCGTTCAGCGTTTCCACGCGCGTAATGTAGCCGCCACGTGCGGGCACAAACTCCTGCACCAAGGCGATGCTGTCATAGCCCAGATCAATCTGGCCGTGCGCAACCGCAGTCTGCAGCTCTTCCTTCGTGTTGAAGCGAACGATGCCCTTACCGCTGCCACCGATGTTGGCCTTTACGATGATGGGGTAACGCAGCCCCTCAGCCGCAGCAACGGCCTGGCTGGCGCTGTGAATCACGCGCGAGGGCAGGAAGCGGATACCGAGCGAACGCAGCAGCGAGTGCTGCGCCGCCTTTGAAATCTCATAGCGGAAGGCCTTGGCGCCGTTGATGACGCGCACGCCCAGCAGCTCAAGATGCTCAAGGTAGGCAAGCGTGTGAAAGATGCCCGAGCCATGATCGCGGCTGTTGGCCGACGGGCTCATGCGGTTGAACAGCACCTTGAAGGTCGGCGCTTCGCCGCCAATGTCATAAAAGTGATCGGGGATAAACGTCTTGTCGAACGCGACGCCGCGCCGCGTCAGCTCTGCAAAGATGGGCTCAAACCACTGCGGATGCTCATAGAGAAAAACCAAAGGCGCAACGGCCTCAACTTCATGCGCTTCTTGCGGCGAAACAGCTTCAGCAATTTGGCTCGACATCGGCAAACACCATACCCTTCAAAAAGCTCTGCACCAAAAATTTTAAACTGCCGCGGCCCCGTTGCGGTTGACGTCATTTTGGTTGGAGTCTAGTGTTGAGGCATGCAGATGTTCTCCACACAGAGCTGTTGTCTCCGTCTGCCCCAGAGCTGTTGTCTCCAACAGCTTTATTGCGCCTCAGCGTAACCCCCTTCACACATCCCTGCGTACTTTGCTCCGCGTAGCGTCTCGCCTGTTCGTGCGGAATCGCTGAACTTTCGCCGTTGCCGGCGCGTGGAGAAAGTCACTACCCTCATATGACTGACAACCCCGTACGCCAGAGGTCCGTTATGACTGCTCCTGCTCTTATCCGCCGCACAGTGCGCATCGCACTGCTTGCACTCGCCTTCCTTCCTGCAGCTCTTCCCTCCACCGTCCATGCCCAGTCGCCCGCGGCTGTCACTCCCAAGCCGGTAACGGTGGAGTGGGTCTATCGCGTGAAGTATGGCTTCAAGGATGAGTGGTGGGCGCTCTTCAAGAAGAACCAGATTTCGCTGCTTGAGAAGCAGAAGCAGCTGGGCTACGTGAAGGAATACACCGTCTGGGCGCCCGGCGCGCACACCAGCGAGGAGTCCCGCTGGGACTACCGCATCATCATCGTGCGCGCCTCCGCGGACGCACCTCCCGGCCAGTCTGAGGGCGAGGTGGCCAAGCAGCTGTTCCCTGACCAGGCGACCTACAAGCGCGAAGAAAATCGTCGATGGGAACTGACGACCAATCACTGGGACTTGCCAATCCACATTGTGAACCCAAACGCAGAGTAAGCAACAAACGAGCGTAGTCACCCTCCCGATGCCGGCAAGAGAATTTCATCCCGACCATCGGGAGGGTCGAGGCGAAGCCAGTAAAAAGGCGTGCAAACGCCCGCTCTCCGCGCAGAAGGCCCGTCCGGCAGGACACTATGTATGAGCAAGTGGGATAAACTTGCGCGATCAGCAATAGTAAGGAGAGCCGGATGCCCGATCGGCCAGATTTTGAACCTTCCACGCTCGTCATTCATTCCAACCGTAGTTACGAGAAGCAGTCGAACTCCATCCTGTTTCCCATTCATCAGACGGCGACGTACATCCACGAGAGCGTTGGCGTCACCAAGGGCTATGGCTATTCGCGCGGAGCGAACCCGACCGTAAACGCGCTGGAACAGGCGATTGCCGCGATTGAGGGCACAGAGCACGCGCTCTGCTTCCGCTCCGGCATGTCCGCCATCCACACGCTGTGCATGGCCATTCTCAAGGCCGGCGATCACGTCATCCTGTCAGATGTCATCTACGGCGGCACCATGCGGCTGTTCAAGCAGGTGCTTGGCAACTTTGGCATTGAGTACACCTACGTCGACACCTCCAGCATCCCGGCGGTTGAAGCGCAGCTGCGACCAAATACGCGGCTCATCTTTATTGAGACACCCGCGAATCCCACACTGAAGCTATCGCCGGTGCAGGCGCTTGCAGAGCTTGCTCACTCGCGTGAAAACATCCTGCTGGCCGTGGACAACACCTTCATGACGCCGCTGCTGCAGGACTGCCTTGCGCTGGGCGCTGACGTCTCCATGCTCTCGACGACAAAGTACATCGATGGTCACAACGCAACCATCGGCGGATCGCTGGCAACGCACGATGAAGCACTGGTGGAGCGGCTGTACCTTGTACGCAAGACGATTGGCAGCATCCAGACACCATTTGACGCATGGCTCGCACTGCAGGGCGTGAAGACGCTGCCCATGCGGCTGGCTGCACACTGCGAAAATGCAGGCCAGGTTGCGCGTTGGCTTGAGGCGCATCCGCGGGTTGCGAAGGTGAACTATCCGGGGCTAGATTCGTTTCCGCAAAAGGCGCTTGCACAGCAGCAGCAGAAGGCCTTTGGCGGCATGTTGAGCTTTGAACTGGATGCATCTACGAAGGACTCGCTGCGCTTTATGGATGCGCTGAGGCTTTGTACCTGCGCGGAGAGCCTGGGCAGCGTTGAAACGCTGGCGACGAATCCTGCGACCGCGTCACACTGCGATCTCACCACCGAGGAGCGCACCGCGCTTGGCATTAGTGACCGCCTGATCCGGCTCTCCGTCGGCATTGAATCGCCAAAGGATTTGATCGCAGACTTTGAACAGGCCTTCGCTGCAACCTTAGGGGGCGATGCATGAAGTTCGGCACAAAGCTTGTTCAGTTCGATCCCGCGCCCGGCGATCCCACCAGCCCCATGGTCACGCCCATCTACCAGACGGCAACCTTTGAGCAGGAACACGCGGACAGCTTCGGCCCCTACGACTACTCGCGCAGCGGCAACCCGACGCGCAAAGTTTTAGAAGACCAGATGGCAAGCCTTGAAGGTGGAACATTCGCATTCGCATTCGCCTCAGGCATGGCAGCCATCTCTGCAGTGACGCATCTGCTGCGCACGGGCGATGCAATCCTTGCAGACTGGGATTTATACGGAGGCACCAGCCGCCTGTTCGCGCGCGTGCTGGAGCGCGCCGGCGTGCAGGTGAATCTTGCAAACGCAGCAGACATGGACAGCTTCAGCGCAGCCATCACACCTGCGACGAAGATGATCTACATCGAGTCGCCAACGAACCCGCTGCTGCGCGTGCTGGACATTGCCGCACTCGCGCAGATGGCGCATGAGCGCGGCCTGCTGCTGTGTGTGGACAGCTCTGCCATGTCACCTTACCTGCAGCAACCGCTGGCGCTGGGTGCGGACATCGTCATTCACTCCGCGACCAAATTTCTAAGCGGCCACAGCGATGTTACGGGTGGTGTTGTTATTGTTCGCGACGAAGC
>JAMFTB010000173.1 GCA_026225595.1 Terriglobus sp.
CAAGTAGCGCGCGTTAAGGTTGGGCCGTACTACACCAACACGCGCGAGGGTCTGCGCCTGGCACGCCGCATCCTGTCACGCTCAAACAAAGACATGAAGCAGATCGTGATGATCACAGACGGCAAGCCCTCCGCGCTGACGCTGGACGATGGCCGCATCTACCGCAACGCCTTCGGCCTTGACCCCATGGTGATTGCAGAGACGCTGGAAGAAGTAAGCCGCTGCAAGCGCGCCAACATCGTCATCA
Source organism: Terriglobus sp. (assembly GCA_026225595.1). Classification (GTDB taxonomy): domain Bacteria; phylum Acidobacteriota; class Terriglobia; order Terriglobales; family Acidobacteriaceae; genus Terriglobus. The sequence continues at coordinate 248 of JAMFTB010000173.1, forward strand.
ACACCTTCATGCTGGCGCAGGACTTCGCACTAATGCAATTCGTGCAGAAGGTAAGCGCCATGTGCAAAGGCAAAGCCTACTTCACCAGCCCCGACAAGCTAGGCAGCTACGTCCTGCAGGACTTCATGAACCGCCGCATGAAAACCATCCACTAGCTTCGCAACTTTAGCGTTCTGTTCTCGCGTCTCAGGCGGCAGAAGTCCGTCGCTTCCACACCAGGTACGTTCCCCAGGCAGCAAGCGTGCAGTTGTCTTCTATGCGGCCGTCGAACATCATCTGCTCGAACTCATCGACGCTGACGCGGTGAGCCGTGAGTCCGTCTTCTTCCGCTTCCAGCGAGTTCTCACCCTGCACCAGCTCCTGGGCCAGCCACACGTGGTGGCGCTGTTTCATGGCGCCGTAGGCGATCCAGTTTGCGGCAAGCAGCGTCATGCTGCCTGCGGTCAGGCCCGTCTCTTCGCGCAGTTCGCCGCGCGCCAGGGCTTCCACGTCCACTTCCTGCCCCTGCTCCCAACCGCCCTGCGGAAACTCGTAGAAGCTGCCCTCAACGCAGTAGCGATACTGATGCACAAGCGTCAGAAAGTCGCCACCAGGGGTCCGCTCCAGCGGGATGATGATGCACGCCGGATCCTTATCGAGCACGCCATAGATGCCGCGCACACCACCCGCGCGCTCAATCACATCCTCACGCACGCGCGACCACTTGTTCTGGTAGACGATGCGCGTGCTGATGGTCTTGATGGGCTTGTCTTGCATCGTCTTCTGGGGTATCGAATCATCTGGCATGGCCTTGGCTTACTCCGTGCTGGCGTGGTCCTCTGCCTGTGCTCCATTTAACTCGTCGTCCGGTCTCAGAAGATCAAGATGCGATGGATATTTGGGCGAGCTGTAGATGGTGATGGTCGCGGGCTTATAGGCATCAGCCGGCGCAGACATGATATTGGGCACGAAGGTCTGCGGATTGCGGTCGTACAGCGGAAACCACGTGGACTGAATCTGCACCATCATGCGATGGCCCTTCAAGAAGGTGTGGTCTGCGCCGTGCAGGCTCCAGCGATATTGCTCCACCGCGTCCGCCTTGATGGCCTCAGGTTTCTCAAAGCTGTTGCGATAGCGGCCACGGAAGATCTCATCCACAATCATCAGCTGGTAGCCTGCCATGCCGTTGGGCGCATCGTCGGGATAGACGTCCACCAGCTTCACAATCCAGTCCGCATCCGTGCCGCTGGTTGAGGCGAAGATGTTGGCAACAATGTCGCCCGTAACGGTGGTGTCGCGCTCCAGCACAGGCGACATGAAGCTGGCCTGATCCTTGCGTGCGGAGACGAAGCGCTGATCGCTGACCAGCCACGGCCGCCACTTCGATCCAGCACCATACGTCGACTGGATGGGCCGCTCACGATACGGTATGGGGTTGCCGGGGTCAGACTCATACACCGCAGTGGACTCGCGCTTGGGCGCGGTAAAGCTGAGCGTCTTGTGCAGGCCCAGGAACAGCTTGGCCGGACGAAAGCCCGTCTGCGGCGGCCACATGCTGTAGTACTTCCACTGATTCACGCCGGTGCGGAAGCTGGCTGTGTCCTGCAGGTGGAAGCCCGGCTTGTCTTTCAAGTAGAGCTCAAAGAAGGGCGCTTCAATTGTCTTGCGATATTCATCGCCGGTGGACGCGCCAAACTGGATCGCACCCAGGTGCTCCGTGGTTGTGCCCCAGCCTCCGTGATTCCACGGGCCAAGCGCCAGGAACACGCGGTGCTGCGGGTCGCTGCTGTCCTCGTGCGCGCGCAGCTTTGCGTACTCCTCCTGCGTGCCCCACATGTCTTCCTGGTCCCACCAGCCGCCTGTTTCCAGCGTGGGCACCTCGGGCTTGCCCAGCCGCTTTTCAACGGCCATGTCCTGCCAGAACTTCGTATACGCAGGCTCCGTAAGAAAACGCTGCGCCGTGGGCAGGTTCGTCATCTTTGCATCGGCCGCAGCGGTTGCAAAGTTGCCCATGCGCAGGAAGTAGCTGTACGTGTCTTCCTTCATGTCCACGGTCTGGTCGTTCTTCGCGCGCTCCAGTTGCAGCACGTAGTCAAAGCCGTAGGTCTGGCGAAAGGCGCCGTTGTGGAAGAAGTCATCGCCCATCCAAACGTCCGTCATGGGTGCCTGCGGGCTGATAGCCTTCACCGCGGGATGATGATCGACACCCGCCATCATGGCGAGGAAGCCGGGGTAAGACACGCCCAACACACCCACGCGGCTGTTGTTGTTGGGGATATTTTTCAGCATCCACTCGACGGTGTCGTAAGTGTCGCTGCTCTCGTCCACCTTGGATGTGTCCGCGTGGTTGCCCATCTCATGCACAACGGGCCGGTTCATGACGAACTGACCCTCAGAACCATACTTGCCGCGAATATCTGCGTAGACAAAGATGTAGCCGCTTGCCGCAAGCTCCGGCTTGGAGAAATTGACTGCGTTGCTGCTGCCGCTGGCGCCGTAGGGCGTGCGTGTCATCAGGATGGGCAGCGGTGTGCCGCCGTTCTCTGATCCCTCAGGCCGCAGGATAACGATGTGCAGCTTCACGCCATCGCGCACGGGCGCCATCGCTTCGGTACGCGTATAGGTTTGGCCATGATTCAGCGCCGTGGTGTCTTCGCTGACCCGCTCCAACGTGCGCGATGCAACACCGCCCACAACCGTATGCAAGCTGACCACCTTGCCAGCGCCGTCGCGTGTGAACTCGACCGAGGACGACACGCCGGGAGTAAAGAAATGATCCTTCGCGCTTGGGCGTAGTTCCTGCGGCAGCAGGCGGGCCATGTCATAGAAGAGTGTGTCGCCCTTGCGATAGACGGCATAGACAGCATCCGGCTCTGCAGGGTCCGCGTAGTGGCCCCCATACTCATCCATTGCGGCTGGAGCCAGGGCAACAGCTGCGGGGTCAGCTGCGGGTGGCGCCTGGCCGCGACGCTGTGCCTGCAGGGGCGCAAGCATGCCTGCGCCCGCAAGCGTCAGCGCAAGCAGCGGCATGGCAGCCGCCCGGCGTATGGAGCTGCGAACGGAACGTGGACGCATCCGCGGAACCCTCCGGATCATAAAAACTGTGAACGATGCAGCGGGTGAACTAGGTCAGGTTTGCAGGCGACGTCATGCACTGGAAGCCGACGCGGTTGTGTGCGCCATCGCAAAAAGGACGCTTCTCGCTGGCGCCACAGCGGCACAGTGAGATTGCGGGCTTGCCCGTCAGGTCCCACTCCGCACCATCGGCGTCCACCAGCTTGATGTGGCCTTCCACGCGCAGCGGGCCGTTGGGCTTAACGGTGATCTTGACAGGCTCTAGCACGGTTTCTTGCTCTGACATGCGGTGTGGCTCCTTAGTCTGCATCGCAGGCTTGAAATATGCGGGCGAGAGCCCACAGATGCGATTGCAGATACGGGCAGAATAGCAGAGCGCACAAGACGTAAAAATTCTCACCGCTGAGTTCGCTGCGGTGAGAATCATTTGCGTGGACACCTCGGCCCTGGTGAATCGCTATTGGCTAAGCAGCATGCGTATGCGCTGATCGAAGTCGCACCCGGAGCGCATCGGTCAGCTCCTTCACCTGTCGCACTTTGTCTGCCATGGCAGGCGTGATGGTCTTTTCGCGGAGCAGCATATCGCTCTGCAGCAGCAGACCCGTGATGGTGGATTGCAGCTCCTGCGCCACCGCCGTTGCAGCCTCGCGGCGGCCCAGTGTCTCCGCTTGCTCGCGGCCCTCCAGCAGGCTGCGCAGCAGGCGCACCACGCCGTTGGCGCCCAGTGTGGACAGGTTGATCTCCAGCGGCACTGCACCATCCGCGTTCTGCCAGACCATCTCAGAGGTGGTCATCTCCGACTCCGGCATGGAGGTGTCCAGCAGCAGCGCTGTTACTGGGTCACGCCGTAACCGCGCCAAAGCCGCACGTCGGCTCCGCGCAATCTCCACTACGGCATCCGCCTCGCGAGAGAGGGCGCGGGCAAGGTTCTCCGCGCCATCAATCGCAGTCACTATCAGGATCGTCTTTTCCATATTTCCGCCTCACTGTCACCCGCCCTCGGAAATCGAAATGTTGTTCCAAGCATTTGATTCATTACCAATAGAACGTGGCCAATTTTTTCAACTGTAACCTGCAAACTACGCCGCGAGATTCGCGGTCGCGTTCGCTAAGTCTCTGAAATTCCATACTCTTTCAACTTGCGATACAGCGTTGTTTTGCCAATACCAAGCAACTTCGCCGCCATCAACTTGTCGCCATGCAACTGACGGATCGTATTCAGGATGGCCTCGCGTTCCAGTTCGGCAATGGACACGATTGCCGGTGCCTGCCGTGCCTGCGGCGCAACAGCCGTTTCCCCGGAGATGCGTTCATCAACGCGCATGGTGCCTCTGCCCCTCTGCTCCAGATCCACCAGGCTCTGCATCTGCGTTGGCAGATCACTCATATGCAGCACGGGACCACTGGAAAGCGCGCACGCGCGTTCAATGGAACTCTCCAGCTCCCTCACATTGCCGGGCCAATCGTACTCCTTCAAAACGCGTACGGCATCGGACGCAAACCGATATGCCACAGCACTTTCTCTGCGCATCCGGTCCAGAAAATGCTCGGCCAGCAACGGGATGTCGTCGCGACGTTCGCGCAGTGGAGGAATACGCAGGCTGACCACGTTCAGCTTGTAGAACAGGTCCTTGCGAAACTGGCCGGCATCCACCAGCGCGGACAGGTTTCGGCTGGACGACGCCAGCAGCCGCACCGTAATGGGCATGCCCTGTGTTGCGCCTGCCTGCCGCACCTGCTTCTCCTGCAGAGCGCGCATCAGCTTGGCCTGCAGGTCCAGCGGCAGCTCGCTCACGCCCTCCACAAAGACGGTGCCGCCATCTTCTGACGCCAGCAGGCCATCCTTTGACCGGCTGGAGCCGGTGAATGGGCTGCGAGCATAGCCAAACAACTCACTCTCCAGCACAGACGGCGCCAGCTGCCCACACTCCAGCACGGCAAAGCGCCGCGAACCGTTGGGGCCGGTGTTGTGGATGGTGCGTGCCACCGTCTCCTTGCCTGTACCGCTCTCGCCCAGGATGAGCACAGGATGCGTGGAGAACGCCACCTTCTGCACAATGCGCGCAAGCTTCTCCATCTCCGGTGACTGGCCGACTAGTGCGCCCACCTGGCTGGGCAGACGCTGCTGGATGCGATGGCTCTCCAGCTCAAAGCTGCGGCGCTGCCCCGCACGCTCCAACACGCTCGTCAACTCGTCCATGGCGAAGGGTTTGGTCAGGTAGTCCGTCGCGCCAATCCGCATGGCCTCCACCGCGGAGGAGACGGTGGCAAACGCCGTCATCACCACAATGGCGGAGCGCGGCCGCTTGGAACGAATCTCCTCCAGTAGCGCCAGGCCACCGGCAGGCATCTTCAGGTCCATCAGCACCACGTCCAGCGCATGAGCCAGCACCAGCTTGCGTGCTTCATCGGCCGAGCTCGCCGAATGCACGGCAAACCCCATACCAGCCGCGATCTCGCAACATGCCTTCAACACCGGCACGTCATCGTCTACCACCAGCAATTGCAGGCGGCCCGCCTCCGTGGAGAGAGCGGGGGAGCGTTTTCCCTTGACGCGCAGTAGGTTTGCCGCCGGCGCGCCACGCAGGGCGACGGTTTGTGCCACGTCCAATGACGCCGCGGCCTCCGCTGCAAACTCCGTCAACGGTGGTTCTTCTGGGTGTTTCCTGGGAGCTCTTGGGGCGACTCCAGGTAATCTCACGCTGCTTTTGTTATCTGACATTCGTTCGTGTGGTTACCTACGATCATTTTCTTGTGAGAAAAGTAATTCTCGCAAAGTAACCTATGGCTGCACCGAAGTCTCTTGATCAGTCTGGTACAGATTTCATCAAAACGTTCCCAAAATGGAACAAGCTCCCCATTTTGGAACTGCGACTGCGCGATCAAAGACCCGGCCCCACGCCGTGAAGAACACTCAGAACCTGAGCGATACTGGAGGTGTGTCCATAACATCGCCTGACTCCCAGATCTTCCGTTCCGGTGGCCGCGCCGCCGATGCCCTTCGTGCAACACGACTTACGCCCAACTTCATCGCCATGCCTGAGGGTTCGGTGCTGATCGAGTGCGGCAATACCCGCGTGCTGTGCAACGCAACGGTGGAGCAATCCGTGCCGGGATGGCTGCGCAACAGCGGCAAAGGCTGGGTAACCGCCGAATACAGCATGTTGCCCCGCGCCACGCTGACCCGCACCCCCCGTGAGAGCGAACGCGGCAAGATTGGCGGACGCACGCATGAGATTCAGCGGCTCATCGGCCGCTCGCTGCGCAGCGTGGTGGACCTGAAGGCGCTTGGCGAACGATCCATCATTCTGGACTGCGACGTGCTGCAGGCCGATGGCGGCACACGCACCGCGGCTATCACCGGCGCATGCGCGGCCCTGGCGCTGGCGCTGAACCGGCTGGTCACCGCCGGCACGTTACCAAAATCGCCCATGAAAGAGCTGGTTGCTGCCACCTCCGTCGGAATGGTGGATGGCAACGTGCTGCTGGACCTGGCCTATGAAGAGGATTCGCAGGCCGATGTGGACATGAACGTGGTCATGACGGCCTCTGGCGGCCTGGTGGAGACGCAGGCCACTGCTGAGCGTGAGCCGTACACACGCGAGCAACTGAACACCATGCTGGACTATGCTTCAGCCGGCATCAAACAGTTGATTGAGCTGCAGCGGGAGCTGCTGAGCGCCTGAGACAAGCAGCAATGAAATTATCGATAATCGGAATATGAAATCGATTACCGCACAGAATACCCGTTTTGAGACGTCTCATACTTCACTGAAGTAACTCTCAGTCGCTAGAATGCAGGCAGCCAAATGGAGGATTCGAAAGCCGATATGACCAAACCGACACCAGGAAAGCTCAAAGGCCTGAAGGCCGTATCCGACAGCCGGGGAGTGATTGCAGCAGCAGCCATGGACCAGCGTGGTTCCCTGCAAAAGTCCATCGGCGCAGCGCGCGGATCCGACGCATCGGGCGACGACCTTGTCATCTTCAAGGAGCTGGTGAGCAAGACGCTGACCAAGTACGCGTCAGCCATCCTGCTTGATCCTGAGTTTGGTTTGCCCGCTGCCCGCATGCGCAACAGCGCGGGTCTGCTGCTGGCTTATGAGAAGACCGGCTACGACGCAACCACTCCAGGCCGCCTGCCCGACCTGCTGGACCTGTGGAGCGTCCGCCGTCTGAAGGAAGCGGGCGCGGACTGCATCAAGATTCTGCTGTATTACACGCCGTACGAAGACGCGCGCGTCAACGACCTGAAGCACGCATGGATCGAGCGCATCGGCGATGAGTGCGCCTATCACGACATCCCCTTCTTCATGGAGCCAGTCGGCTACAACGAAAACGGCAAGGGCGAGAAGACTCTGGAGTACGCGAAGAAGAAGCCGTCCGTCGTTGCAGGCACCATGGAAGAGTTTGGCAAAGCGCGCTATGGCATCGACATCCTGAAGGTTGAGGTTCCGGTTGAGATGGCCTTCGTCGCTGGGACGGAGTCCTTCAAGGGCGAGCAGGCGTACACGCGGACAGAGGCGCTGCAGCACTTCCGCGATGCAGAGGCCACCACAGACAAGCCCTTCATCTACCTCTCCGCAGGTGTGACCAACCCTGTGTTTATTGAGACACTGGCACTGGCCGGTGAGAGCGGCACACACTTCAGCGGCGTGCTGTGTGGCCGCGCCACATGGTTCGACGGCATCAAGATCTACGGCCAGCAGGGCCCCAAGGCATTTGAAGAATGGCTTGAGACCACCGGTGTAGAGAACATCAAGAACGTGAATGAAGCGCTGAAGGCAGCCACACCCTGGTACAAAAAATTCGGCGCATCCTCACTGGCTGAGCTGGGCTAAACCCAATACAGTTTTCTGGATAGGGGCCACCTTTGGGTGGCCCTTTTTTATTTCCTCAATGCGGGATCTATTCCCAATGTGGACAGCGTTCACATATACTCGATGCGGAGGTCTTGACGCATGCCGAAGGTGCGGGTTGGTGGGTTTGCTATTTCGCTGGATGGGCTTGGTGCAGGTGTGGAGCAGAGCCTGGAGCATCCGCTAGGGAGAGATGCAGAGGGAATCTTCGGGTGGTTTTTTCGCACGAAGGCGTTCCGCGAGATGCACGGCGGTGAAGGCGGCGAAACCGGTATCGACCATGACTTTGGCCTTCGCGGAATGAGTGGCTTTGGTGCGTTCATACTGGGCCGCAATATGTTTGGCCCCGTGCGCGGTCCCTGGCCGGACGATGCGGGAAGGGTTGGTGGGGTAACAATCCGCCGTTCCACGCGCCTACATTCGTCCTGACGCAATACCCTCGTGAACCCATCGTGATGGAAGGCGGCACGACCTTCTACTTCGTGACGGGTGGCATTGAAGAAACTCTGGAACGAGCGAAGGATGCAGCCGGTGATAAAGATGTGAAGATCGGCGGCGGTGTATCCACGGTCCGCCAGTATGTGGCTGCAGGTCTTGTCGACACGCTGCACTATGCGCTAGCGCCTGTTGTGCTGGGACGCGGTGAAGCGATGTTTGCAGGACTCGATCTACCCGCACTGGGCTTTCAAGTAACCGAGCATGTCGCCGGGGAACATGCAACGCACTTCGTTCTGGAGAAGCAATCCGCTTGAGCGATAAGCATATCGTTAACTAAGCTAACTATCATGTGCGAGTGGCGAAGAGACTCCTGTCTACTTCGCCGCTTTCTTCTTCGCGGCCTTCATCCTCGACGGTGTAGTGGCTTTTACCAGCTTGTTGTGGATAGCCGCGGTGGCGGGCGTCATGGTCTCTGCCAGCGGCAATGATGTGGTGGCGGGGCCGCCGCCCTTGGCAACGGAGACGATGGTCATGTGCTCCGCGATCAGCTCCGTCTGGAAGCGGACGATGGTGTCCGGGTCGGTGATGACGGATTGAGTGTTGTTCTGCGCCTTGTAGCCTGGGCCGCCTGCGAGTCCCTGCACAACGAAGGTGCCCTCGCCCGACGTCGACCAGTTCGTCGATCCCTCCGCGGCGACGCGGCCATCTGCGACAAAGCCCTTGGTGTGGCTGATCTGATGTGTGGCCGACTCACCAATGGCGAAGTGCGTGTTGAAGGCTGCAAGGTTGTACTTCTGGTCGGCCTCGATCAGCGCCTTCTCATGCACGCCTCCGGCCTGGCTCTTGTCCAGCGTGATGAGCATGGTTACAGATGGGTTCAGCGCCTTCTGCATGATGATGTTGTTCAACTCATCGTCGTCAAAGCCGAACATGTTCATGTAGAGCGACACGGTCACGCGCGACACGATGTACTTCAGGATGTCGTGCACGTCATCGCGGCCCACGTAGAACAGGTGCACGTCCTTGCTGGCGTTGGTGGAGTACGCCTGCTCCTTGGTGAAGAGCGCCAGGTCGTTCAGCGTGAAGGTCTGCAGGTTCTGCGTGGGATCGCCCAGAACATTGCTCTGACTCTGCTTCTTCGGCGCCGCATAAGCCCTCTGCACATCCGCAAGTGTTGGCGCGGTAGTGGATGTTGTGGGCTCAGCAACAGCGTCAGGATCGACAAACGGCCGCACGGGAATGCCGGGAGCGAACGGCAGCTTTGTGGCCGCAGCCTTTTTCGCGGACTTACTTGCTGCAGTCTTCTTGACTACAGCCTTCCTGGTAGCGGACTTCTTCGCAACAGATTTTTTCGCAGCGGACATTGGGGGACCTCATTCACCGGGCCGTGCCGGGATGGCTGACGATAACTCCATTCCGTGGCGTCCAACAATCCCATTCACCAACTCTTCACGCCGCTGGGGTGATCAAAACAAAACAGGAGCCTCTAAAGAGGCTCCTGTTTTGTTTCCACTCATGCACGCAGTGCCTATTCCCACTCGATGGTGCCGGGTGGCTTGCTGGTGATGTCATAGACGACGCGGTTGATGCCGCGCACCTCGTTCACAATGCGGTTGCTGATGCTCTTGAGCACCTCGTACGGCAGCGGCACCCAGTCTGCGGTCATGCCGTCTTCGCTGTGTACGGCGCGCACCGCGCAGGTGTAGGCGTAAGTGCGCTGGTCGCCCATCACACCCACGGACTTCACCGGCAGCAGCACCGCAAAGCTCTGCCAGATCTGCTTGTACAGGCCGGCCTTCTTAATCTCGCTGACGACAATGTCGTCGGCGTTCTGCAGAATCTCCACGCGCTCCGGAGTGATCTCACCAACGATGCGCACAGCCAGACCCGGCCCTGGGAAGGGCTGGCGCTCCAGCACTTCTTCCGGCATGCCGAGGTCTCTGCCCACCCGGCGCACTTCGTCCTTGAACAGGTCGCGCAGCGGCTCAATCAGCTTCAACTTCATGTCCGCAGGCAGGCCGCCCACGTTGTGGTGGCTCTTGATGGTCTGCGAAGGTCCCTTCACACTCGACGACTCGATCACGTCCGGGTACAGCGTTCCCTGCACCAGCCATGCAATCTCGCTGCCGGCGGGTTCCTTCTTCAGCTCAGCCTTGCGCTCCTGCTCTTTCACAATGCGATTGGCTTCGTCGTCAAATACGGTGATGAACTCGCGGCCGATGATCTTGCGCTTGGTCTCAGGATCGGTGATGCCGCCCAGCTGCGAGAGGAATCGCTTGGACGCGTCCACCGCAACAACGTTCAGCCCCAGCTTGGAACGCATGTTGTCCTGCACCTGCTGAAACTCGTTCTTGCGCAGCACGCCGTTGTTCACAAAGATGCACGTCAACCTGTCGCCAATGGCCTTTGACACCAGCACCGCGGCCACCGCGGAATCCACACCACCGGAGAGCGCGCAGATGGCGCGGCCCTTACCCACCTGCTGGCGGATGCGTTCGACCGTGGTTTGAATAAAGCTTTCGGGTGTCCAGTTGGGTTTTGCGCCGGAGATGTTCAGCACAAAATTGCGCAGCAGCTCTGTGCCCTGCTTGGAGTGCGCGACCTCCGGATGCCACTGCACCGCATACATGCGGCGCTTCTCATCCGCAATGGAGGCAAGTGCGTTCTCCGTGCGTGCGGCTTCTACGAACCCATCGGGCAGTTTGGCCACGCTGTCGCCGTGCGACATCCACACATCCAGCGCTGCGGGCAGACCGGCAAAGAGCTTGTTCTTCGCCAGCACATTCACGGTGGCATCGCCATACTCGCGCTTGTCGGACGGTGTTACTTCGCCGCCCAGATGATGCGCCATGAACTGCATGCCATAGCAGATGCCCAGCGTGGGCACGCCCAGCTGCAGCACCACGGGGTCAGCCTTGGGCGCGTCTGCGTCGTACACCGAGCTGGGGCCACCAGAGAGCACCAGCGCCACCGGGTTCAACTCCTTGATGGAGTCGATCGAGGCAGTGCAAGGCAGAACCACTGAAAAAACATTGAACTCACGGATGCGGCGCGCAATGAGCTGCGTATATTGCGCGCCGAAGTCCAGGATGACTACGGTTGAACTGTCCACAGGTTGATTGTACCGGGGCACAGGCTCTGAAGCACCTGTGGAGATATACGGTCCTAAGACCACTGAGTGAAGTATGTAAGGCTCTGCTGTGCTGTTTGCGTACGCCACCGGGTATATCTCCTGTGGCTTATTCGGATTTGTCGCGCTGCCGCGTGTTGGTAACGCCGGTCACAATGCCCGCACCCACCAGCACAATCACCACTCCGGCAATCCAGTGCTCGGGCACATGCGCCAGGTGCATCAGATATGCCGCGCCGGCAATGACGACGACGTATCCAAGAACGTAAAGGCCAAATGACATGGTTGATAACCCCAACGCAGCAGGAATAAAAAATTCAGGATGCGCAAGTGTGATGCGCCTGACTGCTTCAAAGTCAACCTGTGAAAAACAAGATTGTCCTGCCGGACGGGCCCACTGCGCGTGGGGCGGGCGTTTGCACGCCTCTTTACTGCTTCGCGTGGCCTTCCCGTTGGTCAGGATGAAGTTTTGATAGCCGCCTTGAATCCCGCCTGGTCAGGATGAAACTTGATCCCGACCATCGGGAGGGGCGAGGCGAAGCCAGTAAAAAGGTGCGTGAGCACCCGCTCTCTGCGAAGGAGGCCCGTCCGGCAGGACAAGCTTTCATTCAAATGAATGAGGATTATTCCGAGTGCGTGGCGCGCCACAGACGCAGGTAGCTGGAAAGCCGTGCGACGTGGAAAAAATCCGACGCGATGAAGTACCAGATCGCTACGCCAACATTCCACCAGAAGAGAAACTCATCTGTCATGACGGATTGGAACGGCAACGGGCACGCGGAGAAGACCATCGCCAGCACCACCAGCGCGATCTTCACTATGCCAAGCACAAGGTTGATCTCAACCAGCGCAGCCCGCAGGTGGCCCACCTGCAACGCATCGCGCAGACTGCGCACGGCATTCGTGTTGTGCAGCATCGCAAGCAGCGGCGCAATGCTGAAGATCCATCCAATCGCAGCGGAGAACACGAACAGGCCAATCGTAAGGATGATGACGCCGCCAACGTAGACCATCATCTGCGGCTCGCCACCGGTAAGTACGGTATGCTGCGCCAGCTTCTGCAGCCCAAACCACCACGCCGCAAATACCGCCGCCAGCGGCAACACACGTAGCAGTTGCAACACCACCAGCGTTGCAGGACGCGCATGTAAAGTGCCATCCATGCGGCGCAGCAGCAACGTGCGCCCAACGCCGGAGACCACGGTCCACACCACCAGCAGCAGCGGAACGATCCACGCCGCGGCAGCGTACACATCCGGACCAACCACCGCGGCGAAATTTGCAATGGTGGTGGAGGCGCCCATCGGGTCCGTCAGCAGTTGGTTGACGGTTACGCCTTCCACACCGGTAGCGCGCCACGGCACTGCGTTCAACACGCGCATGCCCTGCGTGTATAGCAGCCACAGCGCGGGAATGCCGAAGGCCCACCGCCACGCGACCTCAATCAACGTGAGCAATGGACGCGCGCGCAGCCACGACAGGTTTGCAACAAAGCCCTGCGTAATGCGTTCCGGCTGCTGCGCTATTGCGGCCATACTTATCCCTTCACGACAAGATTTACCAGCTTGCCCGGCACCGCGACAATCTTCACGATCTGCTTGCCTGCAATGCGCGCGGCCACCTTCTCATCGGCCAGCGCCGCAGCTTTAATCGCTTCCACGTCAGCTGCTGCATCCAGCTTGATGACGGTGACCAGCTTGCCGTTCACCTGCACGGGAATCTCAATCTCATCCTCGCGCGCAAGTTCCTCATCGGCCTGCGGCCACGGCTGACGGAAGACCACACCGTCGTTGCCAAGCTCCGTCCACAACTCCTGTGCAAGGAACGGAGCGAACGGCGCAAGGATCAGCGTGAGTGTGCTGAAGATCTCGCGCTGCGTCACACGCGAGATCACGCCGGAGTCCATCAGCGCCTCGCTCGCAGAAATCTCATTCACCAGAATCATGATGCTGGCGATGCACGTGTTGAAGTGCCAGCGGCCGCTGAAGTCGAGCGTGATTTTTGCAATGGTCTGGTGCAGCGTACGCAGCAGCTTCTGGCCCTCTGCGCTGCCGCCGTCGCGCGCAAAAATCGTATGGCCCGGCCGCAGCCCCGGAGCGAACTTCGTCGTGAGCCGATACACCCGCGACAGGAAGCGATAGACACCCGCAACACCCTGCTCCTGCCAGTCCAGATCACGATCCGGCGGCGCGGCAAACAGCGCGTACATGCGCGTAGCATCCGCACCGTACTTGCCGATCATCTCGTCCGGCGAGACGATGTTGCCCAGGCTCTTGCTCATCTTTGCGCCGTCTTTGATGACCATGCCCTGCGTGAACAGGCGCGTTGCAGGCTCGCTGTTCTTGATCAAGCCGATGTCGCGCATCACCTTCGTCCAGAAACGCGAATAGATCAGGTGCAGAATCGCGTGTTCCACGCCGCCGATGTACTGATCGATGGGAAACCAGTGATTCGCCACATCGCTGTCAAACGGCGCCGTGCTGTTCTTCGGATCGGTGTAGCGATAGAAGTACCAGCTGGAATCGACGAAGGTATCCATCGTGTCCGTCTCGCGTCGCGCGGGGCCATCGCACTGCGGGCACGTGGTGTTCACAAACGACGGCACACGTCCCAGCGGCGAACCATCCACATCCGCAAGATCAATCTGCTCCGGCAGCAGGATCGGCAACTGATCCTCCGGCACCGGCAACATGCCGCACTTGTCGCAATACACAACAGGGATCGGCGTGCCCCAGTAGCGCTGCCGCGAGACGCCCCAGTCCTTCAACCGATAGGTGGTCGTGCGCTTGCCGAAGCCACCGGCCTCAGCATGCTTCGCCATCTTCTCCTGCGCTTCAAGCGCAGCCTCGCCCGTCCACGCGCCGCTGTCAATCAGCACAGCCTCTGCCTTGTCTGTGTAAGGCAACGGCAGATCGGTGGTGTCAAGATTCGGAGCGACTACGCGCTTGATGGGCAGGTTGTACTTGGTAGCAAATTCAAAGTCGCGCTCATCATGCGCGGGCACGCTCATCACTGCGCCGGTGCCGTAGCCGCTCAGCACGTAGTTCGCCACCCACACCGGCAGCTTCTCTCCATTAAACGGATTAATCACTTCGCGGCCAGTGGGCACGCCATGCTTCGGCAACTCACCCAGCATGTCCGTATCGCGAGCGGTCTTCTGCTCCGCCAACATCGCATCAACAGCTTCGCCGAGTTTCGCGTCCATCGCTGCCCAGTGCTGAATGATCGGATGATCCGGAGCAAGCTGCAACGACGACGCGCCAAAAATCGTGTCGATGCGCGTGGTGAAGACCGTGATGGTCATGCTGTCGGTGCAGCCATCCACTGCAAAGGTGACCTCAGCGCCCTCGCTGCGGCCAATCCAGTTGCGCTGCATGGTGCGGACCTTATCGGGCCAGCCGTCCATGGTGTCCAGCCCGTCCAGTAGCTCGTCCGCGTACTTGGTAATGCGGAAGAACCACTGCGTCAGGTCACGCTGCTCCACCAGCGTGTCCTCATGCCGCCAGCAACAGCCGCTGATGACCTGCTCATTCGCCAGCACAGTGTTGCAGTTGGGGCACCAGTTCACCTTGCTCTTGCGACGGAAGGCTAGGTCACGCTTCAGCATCTCCAGGAAGAACCACTGGTTCCAGCGGTAGTAATCCGGCAGGCAGGTGGTGACCTCGCGGCTCCAGTCATAGGAGAAGCCGACACGCGCAAACTGCTTGCGCATCTCCGCAATGTTGTTCAGCGTCCACTCGCGCGGAGGCGTGTTGTTCTTGATTGCCGCGTTCTCCGCCGGCAGGCCAAACGAATCCCACCCCATGGGGTGCAGCACGTTGAAGCCGTTCATCCACTGGTAGCGCGCCAGCGCATCGCCAATGCTGTAGTTGCGCACGTGGCCCATGTGCAGCTTGCCGCTGGGGTAAGGCAGCATCTCCAGCACGTAATACTTCGGCTTGCCGCTGGTGATGGGGTCGGCCGCGTACAGCGCCGGGTCCGCATCCCACACGGCCTGAAGGCGAGGCTCCAGCTCCTGCGGTGTGTAGCGCTTGGTGTCGTCAGCGTTCGGGCTTTGCGGTGCGTTGGTGGTCTCGTCAGGCATCACCTTCCATTGTATCGGCGTGCAAATACTTGTCCTGCCGGACGGGCCCGCTACGCGCGGGGCGGGCGTTTCACGCCTTTTTACTGCTACCGCGTGGCCCTCCCGATGGTCGCGATGAAATCTTGATCCCGACCATCGGGAGGGCCAACCGAAAGAATAAAAAGGCGCGTGAGCGCCCGCCCTCCGCGCAGGAGGCCCGTCCGGCAGGACAGGAACTTTCTAAAAGTTACGGATGAAGGTGTCTGCAGGCAGACCTTCGTGGATGGCCTGGGCGCGCAGCTTCGCCGCATTGTGCGAGTCTGTGCCAGAGCCGAGCGCCACAAGATACACCCCGCTCCTGGGAGAAAACACCTGCGGATCAAGCGCTGCATGCTGCTGCTGCAACGCCTTCGCACGCGACTCTGCCTGATCCTGGCGGTTGTAGGTATAGGCAATCACGCGCCACGCTCCCGTTGCTGACGCAGCGCCGGAGTTCGGCTGTACACCAATCGGTTTGGCTGTTGCGGACAGTGCCGCAGATGGCTTGGCAATCGCAGCGTGCGTTGAAGGTGCATCCGTGGAAACTGCCTTTGGGGCTGTGGCCCCAGCGGGCGTGTAGGTGGCAGGCGTGTAGCTGGCCTTTGCTACAGCAGTGCCGTGCGAGGCCTGCACCACTCTCGGCTCCGGTTCGTTGCCCCAGTAGTGGATGCCAATGGCCAACGCCGAAACAACGAATGCTCCAAAGACGTAGCGCAACGGCAGCTGCCGCGCATTTTGAACCCACGCGGCAACTGCTCCGGGATAGTCATGCGCAACGCTGTGATGAGCCACGACGTGTGACGAGACACGCGATGACGGAACGTGCGGTGACACGGCAGGCGATGCTGCAATCTGCCTGCGAGGAACCACGGGCGCTGGCGCAGCAACGCTGGCAATTGCAGCTGCAACCGTGGCGACACGCGGTGCTGCGGCCACGCGTGCTGCGGCACCGACGTGAGATCCTGCGGCGACCTGAGGTGCTGCGGCCACGGTGGGTGCTGCAGCGGGCGCGGTAATCGCGGGCACAGCGATGGCAGCGGGTACAGCAATGACAGGGGACGCAGCGACAGGGGACGCAGCGACAGGGGACGCAGCAATGACAGGAGGCGCAGCCTTCGCAAGAGTTGCCTGCACTTGCTGCAGAGACATGTCGCCGCTCAGCAGACCACGCACCACGCGGTTAAATGGCGCAGGCAGAGTGGCGTCATCGGCCACGAGTGAAAGCGTCAGGCAGCGGACGATCAGCCGGCCCAGCGCCTGGCGGTCCAGCAGCCGCAGTGCATCGCGGTCGCCCTCTGTATCGTGCTCAAAATCACCCACACATTCACGGATGCAATCGCTGCGCAGCTTCACAGTCTCGCCAACAGCCATCACGTTGTCTGCGGTGACATGCTCATGAAGGTACCCCGCCGCGTGCAGGGCCTGCAGCCCCGCCGCTACTGCATAGGCCACATCGGCTGTCTCCTCAGCGGTCAGCGGACGCTCTGACAGAATCTCCGACAACGTACCATCCACGGGTTCTGTCAGTACGCAGGCCAGCGGTGCGCCGTCCAGCAGAATCTGGTCCGGCTGCGCCAGCCGCAACAAATGCGGATGCGCCAGGTCCACCACGCGTGCCCACCGCTCCAGCCAGATGCCTTCGTCGTTCAGTGTCTCCGTCAGGCGCAGCACCACCGGCGCTCCGCTTGCGTCCACGGTGGCAAAGAAGGCGCTGCGGCCTTCTGAGCGCAGCAACGTGCGCAAAGGATACTTGCCGGCGACCATCCGGCCTTCATAGTCAGTCCACAGATGCATGGTGCGAAGGCTCCAATTTGTGTATCTCCCACAAGTTACAGCACGCGCATCGCCAAATGCCATTCGCGTAGATATGCCGATGTGCCGGGCACTTTCATGTACTTGCGCCTCTGCACCTATGAGGCAAAGGAAAGTTCTGCCCGCCTGCATGGAGAAAATCTCCCACAATGCAGCAGCAATTGCGGTACTACGGTCTCCCGTCCAGACCCATCCTGAGGCTTGCCCACCTTCTCTTCGGACCAACTTCTTGAAAGCGCGGCGTTTGCTGGCCGGGCGGTCAGGCCAATCCCCGGTGTACACTCCCATCAACCTGCGGTAGCACGACCATGCACGGCAAGGGGAGGGGACGGGTAAAGCATGACCAAAGCAGAACTTGTAGACCAGGTAACGGCGCTGGGCGACCTGACACGGCGCGACAGCGAAGTGATTGTCGAGACGTTTTTTGAGGGTGTGATCGGAGCGTTGAAAGCCGACGACAAAGTGGAGATCCGCGGCTTTGGATCGTTCCGCACGCGCCAGCGCAACCCACGCACCGGCCGCAACCCCAAAACCGGCGACAAGGTGGATGTACCGGCCAAACGCGTGCCCTACTTTAAGCCGTCCAAAGAGCTGCGAGACCTGGTGAACGTTGCGAAGAGCGAAACGGCGTAAAGGGCGACACAGCTCCTTCCGTCTGGCTCTTCAAAACGCTACTTAGACTTCTTCGATGGTTTGCGTTTCATCCGCACTTGCTTGCGTCTTGTCTGCTTCCAGCAGTCGCCGGAAGGCGCGCTCGTACGGCTCAGGCAGCGGGGTCTTCTCCATCTGCCGGTTCACCACTACGTGTGTGGTGGTTCCCTCGCACAGCAGCTTGTCGTCTTCCGCGCGGACGACATCGTACGCAATCTTCATCACGGAACCGCGCAGCGTGACAATGCGTGTACGCACGGCAATCTCGTCGTCGTAACGAGCACTGGCGCGGTAGCGCGCCTCCACCGCCACCACGGCAATCATGCAGCCGTGGTCCTGCTCCAGCAGCTTGTACTGCAGGCCCATGGCGCGCATCAGCTCCACGCGGCCCACCTCAAACCAGATCAGATAATTCGAGTGATAGACCACACCCATCTGGTCGGTCTCAGCGTAACGGACGCGCAACCGCGCCTCCGAGTGGAAGTTTGAGGACATGCTGATTAGTGTAGCGGGCGTTCACACGCCTTTTACTCCTTCGGGTGGCCCTTCCGTTGGTCGGGTGCGAATCCCACCTTAACTTCGCAAAGCTGGGGCACCCGCTTTGGTGGCATTGCGTTTTCGTGCCGACCATCGGGAGGCCCACGGCGAAGCCAGTAAAAAGGTGCGTGAGCACCCGCCCCGCGCGTAGCGGGCCCGTCCGGCAGGGCAAAAGGAATTAGGTATCCAGTGGCAAATCGCGCTCGTCCACGTCCAGGCCGGCCCCGTGTAGAAACTCCTGCTCGCGGCGGCGTTCACGCCATGCCTGCGCGCCGGAAGCGATGCCACATACACGCAGACGATGGAAAGGAACCGCAGTCCCTTCATCAGGTCGCTCTGCGGGCTGGAGTCGCAACCGCTCGACGAGAACCCAAACCAGCTGTCGTCATCGCCCCCATTCATTGCCGCGCACCGCTGCTGCGCACCACTGGACTGCATGAGCGGTGCCGCGCCCAGGATCAGCGCCAGAAGAAACAGAATGCCGGTCCGGTTACGCATCGTACCCATAGCATGCACCCACACCGGCCGCGCGTGAAGTACCGTTTTAGCAGCGTGTGCGAAATGCCGTTCCAAAGCAGAAGGAGAAACCATGACGAACACAGTGCGCGAGGCTCTGCTGGTCATTGATGTGCAGAATGATTTTCTGCCCGGCGGCAGTCTTCCCGTCACCAACGGCGACGAGGTCATACCGCGCATTAACCGGCTGGGCCAGCGTTTTCAGAATGTGATCCTCACGCAGGACTGGCACCCGGCCGGCCACATCTCCTTTGCCAGCACGCACGGCCTGCAACCCTTTGCGGACACGGTAGAGGCCAGCTACGGCACACAGTCGCTGTGGCCGGATCACACGCTGCAGGGCTCATCCGGTGCGGAGATCACGCCCGAACTCGATCTGCCGCACGCCGGTCTCATCGTGCGCAAGGGCTTTCGCCGCGACGTGGATTCATACTCTGCATTTCTGGAGAATGACCACCGCACGTCCACAGGACTCGCAGGCTACCTGCGTGACCGTGGC